>CAZNIV010000005.1:0-38221 GCA_964573235.1 uncultured Gammaproteobacteria bacterium | reverse complement strand
CTTATTGGACTTTCTCAAGATCTGTCCGAAAAATTAATTTTTGGCTTAGCTTCTGGAGCAGGGTCAATCCTTTCTGGGAGTATTGCTGGTGATACGATTTTTAGAGCGACAAGTACTCAGAAAATAATGTTTGGCGTTAGTAGTACATCTTCGGCTGTTCCCGCATTAACAATTGATTTATTAAATAATGTTGGTATTGGTACCTCTACTCCTTCTCAAAAACTTGCTGTTGCTGGCAATATGTATTTAACGGGTTCATTGTTTGATTCTACTTATGCTACGGGAACCGTTGGTCAGTTTTTGCAGTCCACGGCAACGGGTACTCGGTGGGCGACAGCGCTTGGCGGTACTAATGAAACCGTTCAACGACTGAGTGTCACCGGTCGTTTTACTACCGGATTGCCTTCATCAACTAATCTCCCGGTATTAGCCGGCTCAACCAATATTGGTGGAGGTTTTGTTTATGGTATGCAGACGGTGGGTAATTATTTATACACTATTGGCTATGATGGTGGCTTTAGAGTTTCTGATATCTCTAGCTCTACTAAGCCGGTTTTAATAGGTTCAATTGACTTGGGCGTCAGTGCTTATTCGTTGGCGATTTCTGGTCGATATGCTTTTGTTGGTAGCCCTTCCAGTGTTTATTCGATTGATGTATCTAATCCAAAAAATCCAACAATTGTTTCTATGACATCTCTTGCCAATGCTAATCCAATTGTGGTTAATGGTAGATATTTATATGCTTTATCTGGCAATGATTTAAAAATTGTGGATATTTCCAATCCCACTTCTATGCAAATAATTAAAACCATAACGTTTGCTAGTACGCCTAACTGGTTATCAGTAAAGGGTAGATATGCCTATGTCAGTGGCGCCAGTCTTGCCCCAGGCTTTTTGTATGTTTTGGACATTATCGATCCTATTAATGCCAATATAGTCGGATCCATTACTAGTGGATTGGCCGCAGATCAGTTTAGGAGCACTATTTCTGATGGTTATTTATATACGATTGGTAGAAATTCCAATAGTTTTTCTGTTATTAATGTGACTGATCCAACTAATCCGGTTTTGTTATCAAGCATTTCAGCGGGTAATTATCCAGAAACTTTCTATGTAGTTGGTCATTATGCTTATATTCTTAATACTCACGGTAATGATATGTCTATCATGGATATTACTAATCCAAGCGCTCCAACAGAAATATTGCCAAGGGTAACCATTGGGGGTTATCGCACTTGGTGTGTGGGTTCTGGGCGTTATTTATATGTGGGAGATATTTATTCGACCGTTTCCGTTTATGACTTACAGGGCGCAGAAATTGGTTCTTTGTACGCGGGCATTCTAAAATCAGACAATATTCAGACAACTAGAACTATCTCCGTAGGTACCGATTTATTTGTTAATAATGCTTTAATAGTGGGCTTAGGTGGTATCGGTACTGATGGTGCCTTATCAGTATTGGGTACTACTACGTCATCATTCTTTGGGGGTAGGTTGGGCATTGGTACCTCTACCCCATCGGCCCAATTAACTGTTGCTGGTTCTGTTCGTTTGGCCTCTTTAGGTTCGGGTACAGTTACTAGTGATGCTAATGGTAATTTAACCGTATCTTCCGATGAAAGATTAAAAGACGTTCAAAATAATTTTACTCGTGGCTTAGCTGATTTACAAAAAGTTAATCCGATCAATTATAATTGGAAGCCAGAAACGGGCTTTGATGCCTCTTCTACTTATACCGGTTTCTCTGCTCAGAATGTTCAATTAGCTATTCCAGAAGCGGTAGCTACTAATTCTATTGGTTACCTAACCTTATCGGATCGCCCAATTTTAGCTACAGTAGTTAATGCTCTTAAAGAAATTGGTTCTTTTATTGCTAAGATTGAAAATGGCATTGCTTACTTAAAAAATATCGTAGTTGAAAGATTAACCATTGGTTCCGCTGATAAACCGACTGGCATTACTATGTACGACGAAGATACTAAAGCGCCATATTGCTTAAAGATAAAGAGTGGTGTAACTATTACCACCCCGGGTGAATGTGGTAATTCATCCCCAGCGCCAGTTGTTACTCCCGTAGTTACTACACCAATAGTAGAAACCTCTACCACCGCAGAGACTACAACCACTCCAGTTGTTGTAGCTACTTCAACCGATCCAGTTGTGACAACTAGCACTGATCCGGCTCCAGTGGCCCCAGTTGTTGTTGAGCCAGTAGTTGAGCCCGATCCCGTCGTTGTGATCGATCCAGCTCCCGTGGTGCCAGAGACAACCCCAGAAGCTCCGGCAGAATCTGCTCCGGCTGATCCAGTTGCTTCGCCACAAGAATAGCTTATTACTAAAATCGTCGCTAATCACGACGGTTTTGTTTTTAGTAAATATTAATAAAAATCGCCTAAATTAGAATATATTTAAATGATTTCAGACATAAATGGGCATAATTTGTTTAATAGTTGAAAAAATCGCCAAAATCCGCTAAAATCAGTATAGTTAATAAATTAAGATTTCTATGGAGCTTACTCATGATGAACGCTTAGATCGCATTAAGAAGCTTGAGCTTTTACAGTCTCAGGGTGTGATTCCGTATGCTGCTAAATATGAACGAACCCATTCTTGTATTGAAGCTAAGGGTTTGGTCGTGGGTGAAAAAGTTAAAATTGCCGGTCGCATCATGCTTTTCCGTGATATGGGTAGATTAACCTTTGCGCATATTCAAGATTTTTCGGGTAAAGTACAAATTGTGATTGAAGAAAAAGAGTTGACTAAAGAAGTTTATAAAAATTTAGTTAAAATTTTGAATATTGGTGATTTTGTCGGTGTGGAAGGCGAAATTTTTGTGACCAAAAAAGGTGAAGTTTCTGTTTTGGTAAAAAAATATGAATTTTTAAGCAAGGCGTTAAGACCGTTGCCCGAAAAGTGGCATGGTGTGAAAGATTCTGAGATTTTATATCGTCAGCGCTATTTGGATTTGATCATGAACGAAGAAACAAGAAAGCGTTTTCAATTTAGATCCGATTTTATCCGTGCGGTTAGAGAATTTTATTGGCAAAAGGGATTTTATGAAGTAGAAACCCCGGTATTATGCAATGCGGCATCAGGCGCTTTGGCTAAGCCCTTTATCACTCATCACAATGCCTTAGATATTAATGTTTATTTGCGTATTGCTCCAGAAATATTTTTGAAAGAAGCAATAATTGGTGGTTACGAAAAGATATTTGAAATAGGAAGAGTCTTTAGAAATGAAGGCATGGATCCGTCACATCTTCAGGACTTTACGATGATTGAGCATTATTGCGCTTATTGGGATTATAAAGATAACATGGCATTTACCGAAGAAATGTTATCTACCATTGTTAAAAAACTCAAAGGAGCTACTGAAGTAGAAATAATTGATCGAGAAGGCAATGTTGCTAAAGTGGATTTCAATCCACCATGGACAAAAATATCCTTTAGAGATTTGATTTTAAAAGATTGCGGTATTGATATTAATAAATTTGTCGATGCGGATAGTTTGAGAGCGGAAATTAAAAAGCAAAAAATAAATATTGATGATATCGATAAATTAGGACGCGGTAATTTAGTAGATGCTTTATATAAAACCGTTTCTAGATTCAAGATTGTTAATCCGACATTTGTGATGCATCATCCAATTGATGTATCGCCATTGGCCAGAAAAAACGATGATGATCCAAAAATCACTGATAGATTCCAATTAATCGTTAACGGTTGGGAAATTTTGAATGCTTACAGCGAATTGATTGATCCGATTGATCAAAAAGAGCGTTTAGATAAGCAATCTCAGGCTAAAGAAAAAGGCGATGAAGAGGCGATGTCTAAGGATGATGAATATATCAAGGCGATGGAATATGGTATGCCACCGATTTCTGGTTGGGGTATGGGTATTGATAGAATCGTAGCCTTATTAACGCAACAGCCGAACTTAAAAGATGTAGTCTTGTTTCCCTTGATGAGGCCCGAAGAAGTCGAAGCCAAAAAAGAAGAACCTAAAAAATAGTTTATTAAATATGTCCGATAAAAAAATAATTCTCACCGGCGATCGACCATCCGGTCGTTTGCATTTGGGACATTATGTTGGTTCGCTGAAAAATCGCGTGCAATTGCAAGACAAGTATAAGCAGTTTGTGCTCATTGCCGATCAGCAAGCGTTAACCGACAACTACGAAAATCCAGATAAGGTGCGCCAAAATGTTTATGAAGTAATGTTGGATTATTTGGCCGTTGGTTTGGATCCAGAAAAAACCACCTTTGTTATTCAATCATTGGTTCCGGAAATTGCCGAGTTGACCATGTATTTTATGAATTTGGTAACGGTAGAAAGATTGCAACGAAATCCGACGGTTAAATCCGAAATGAAAGATAAAGGGTTTGGCAAAAATGTGCCAGCCGGCTTTTTGTGTTATCCAGTTTCTCAAGCTGCCGATATTACCATCTTTAAAGCTAACTTAGTGCCAGTAGGCGCCGATCAGTTGCCAGTATTAGAGCAAACCAATGAATTGGTGCGTCGTTTTAATCGTATTTATGGTAATGTGTTATCAGAGATAGAACCATTAGTTGGTGAAGTGGCGCGCTTATGCGGTATTGATGGTAGCGCTAAAATGAGTAAGTCATTAAATAATGCGATTTATCTTTCTGATTCTGAAAAAGAAATCGAAAAGAAAATTAAAAGCATGTATACCGACCCAAAGCATCTTCGTGTCGAAGACCCGGGAAAAATTGAAGGCAATGTCGTTTTTGCTTTTTTAGATGCGTTTGATGAGGATAAAAAATTAGTCGCCGAACTTAAAGCGCAATATAAAAAAGGTGGCTTGGGTGATAGTGTGGTAAAAAAACGTTTGAATGAAGTATTGCAGAAATTTTTGCAACCGATTCGCGAACGCCGCGAAGCTTATGCTAAGGATCCCGCCCGGGTGATGGCAATTTTACAGCGTGGTACCGAGCAAGCGCGCCAAGTAGCTGAAAAGACCATGCAAGAAGTGCGCAAGGCAATGAAAATAGATTACTTTTCCAAATAATATTATGACTGAAAATAAAAAAACAACTTCTGAAAAAGAACTTAACAAAAAAACTAGCGCCGGTGAAGCTAAGGCGATCACCCCTATTGCCGTTGATTACCCTCAGTGGTATCAGGATGTAATTGTGGCCGCTGATTTATCTGAGAATGCGCCAGTTCGTGGCTGTATGATTATTAAACCTTATGGTTATGCCATATGGGAGATGATTCAAACCGTATTGAACGCTAAGATTAAAGCGATTGGTGTTAAGAATGCCTACTTTCCTTTATTTATTCCAAGTAGCTTCTTACAAAGAGAGGCTGAGCATGTAGAAGGATTTTCTCCTCAGGTGGCGGTAGTAACGATTGGTGGTGGCAAGCAACTCGAAGAGCCGTTAATTGTGCGTCCAACGTCTGAAACGATTATTTATGATGCTTATTCTCGTTGGATTCAATCTTATCGCGATTTGCCAATGTTGATTAATCAATGGGCTAATGTGGTGCGTTGGGAAACTCGTCCGCGCGCGTTTTTGCGTACCACCGAATTTTTATGGCAAGAAGGTCATACTGCTCATGCTACGGCGAAAGAAGCAACTGATTATGCTTTGATGATTTTGAATACTGTTTACAAAACATTTTTGGAAGAGTATTTGGCTGCCCCGGTGATTACTGGTCGCAAGTCTGAAGGTGAAAAATTTCCGGGCGCTGGCGATACCTTTACGATGGAAGCAGTAATGCAAGATGGTAAGGCGTTACAAATGGGTACGGCTCATGATTTATCCGATCATTTTGCTAAATCTTTTGGTATTAAATTTTTAGATAAAGACGGGCAAACTAAATATGCTTATAATTCCAGTTGGGGCGTTACCACTCGTTTAATTGGTGCTATTATTATGATGCATGGCGACGATAAGGGTTTGGTGTTACCACCAAAAATCGCTCCGGTGCAGGCGGTGGTTTTGCCAATTGCTAAAGAAGGTGATTTAGAAACGGTAGCTAAAGCCAAAGAGGCAGTGGCTGGATTGATGACCGATTTTAGAATAGAAATTGATGCGCGTGATAATTTACGCCTAGGCGAAAAGCATTACGAATGGGAAAAGAAAGGTGTGCCAGTGCGTATTGAGATTGGTCCAAAAGATTTAGCGAATCAGTCTTGTGTTTTAGTGCGTCGCGATACTGGCGTTAAGCAAATAGTAGCGCTTAAGGATTTGAAAGCCGAATTAACTAAGTTATTAGAAGAGATTCAGAAAAATATTTTTGCCAAAGCGGAAGCCAGGGTTAGTGAACATACTAAATCGGCTGATACTTGGGCTGAATTTGAAAAAGCCATTGAGCAAGGTTATGTAATGTCTTTTTGGTGTGAAGATGGCAAATGTGAAGAACAGATTAAAGAAAAGACTAAAGCAGTTACCCGTTGTTTGCCTTTTAATGCTAAAGAAGAAAGTGGTGAGCATGTTTGTGTGCATTGCGGTAAACCGGTTAAGGTTAATAAGCGTTGGGCATTTGCGAGATCGTATTAAATTAGAATATAAAAACAGGGTAATTAAAATGACCCTGTTTTTAAATAAAAAATCATGAGCCAAATTTATTTTATCAGTGGCGTTAATGGCGTAGGTAAAAGTGCTATTATGCCTCATCTTAGGGCATTATTGCCAAAGGATAAATACGAAATCCATGATTTTGATGAGCGCGGCGTTCCATCTAACGCCGGCGGTGCTTGGCGTATCTCTGAAACTCGATATTGGGCAGAAGAGGGTTTTAGATTAGCTAAAGAGAATAAAAGTATTATTATTTGCGGTTTTGTGAAACCGGCCGATTTTCAGGATTTATTAACCAATCAAGAATGTAAAATCGTTACTATCTTTTTGGATGCGGAGCCAGAGATAATTAGAAGTCGTTTAAAGGGAAGGTATACCAAGGACGGTTATTTTGATGAATCACAAACCGTGATTGGTAAGCCGATCAATGTTTTTATTGATGGTAATATTTATATTTCTCAGCAAATGAAGGCGTCTTTTGTGGAATTGGATAGTCCAGTGGTTGATACTTCTATTTTAATTCTCGAAGAGGTGGCGAAAAAAGTTAGGGATTTTATAAAATAAATTGTTTCGTTATAAATAAAGGTCGTTTCCATTGTGGAGCGATTTTTAATTTTTGGTGTTTGTCTATAAAATCTGTTATAATATACTAGTCAGAAATAATAACTATCTATGAGTGTTGATGTTTCTAAAATCAAAAAATATAGCGAGGTAAAAGCTGAAATTTTAAATATATTTTCGCAATTTAAGGTTGAGCCAAAGGGTTGGATTTTTATTAAACCTAATTTATCGGCTCGTCCGCCAGTTATTCGTGGTGAAAATACTTCAGTGGAGTTTATGAAAGGCTTGATTGAGGCGCTTTTAGAATTTCCCGCTGTTACGCGCATTCAAATCGGTCACTCTTCTCTTTTGGGTACCGCTGATAAGGTTTTTCCTTTTGAAAAAGTGGTTAAGGGTGGCGGTTTTGATGTTTTGCCAAAATTATATAAAAAAGTAGAATTGCAAAATTTAGATTTAGTTGATCGTCAGAAGGTTAAAGTCGGAAATTATACTTTTGATATCCCAACTTTTTTGCTTAATCACGAAGAGGATTTATATATCAATGTTGGCGCTTTAAAAACGCATATGGAGGCGGATGTTAGTTTTGCGATTAAGAACCAAATGGGTATTTTAAGCAAAGAAGATCGCATCCAGTGTCATCGTTCTGGTTATTTGCAAGACATGGTGGCGCATATTGGCTTAACGGTTAAAGCAGATTTTAATTTTATCGACGGATTATGGGGCATGGAAGGCAATGGCCCGCATCATGGCGAAGCTAAGAAGATGGATTTGATTATGGCCTCTGATGATATAGTAGAATTGGATTCTTTGGCTTGCCACATTATTGGATTGGATTATCAGCGAGCTGGTCATGTGGTTTTATCTCAGCAACTGGGCTTGGGTCAATTTGCTTCACCGCAATTAATGGCTAGAAATTCTAAATATATTAATCCTTATAATTTGGCCGATAAGTATGTAAAAGTGGGTAAAAATGTGTATGTTTGGCCAACTGACGGCTGTTCTCGTTGCATTACGGCGCTCAATCAATCGGGAAAGATTTTTAAATCCAAACCATGGTTAGCCTGGGATTTTTTTCGTTGGATGTATTTGGTGGATAAAAAATTGCATTTAGTGATCGGCAATGCTAAGGACTTAAAATTGAATCCCAATGATAAAATTATTACCATTGGCGCTTGTACTAAAAAATTTGCCGATGCATATAATGCGCCAAATTTGACCAGGTGTCCGCCGACAGTTAAAGAAGCGTTTGATTTAATTCGTAAGGAGTTAAAGAGGAAATAGATGTTTTCATCTTTTGCAATTTCGTCGATAGTGACAGCAATATTTTCTATAATATTGGGTTTTTTGGTTTATTTCAAAAATAAAAATTCTTTATTAAATAAGTTATGGCTTTTTGTTGGTCTTAGTACTGGATTGTGGAGTCTTGGATTAGGCATGGAGGTTAGTTCCGACAGCTATAATATGGCTCTTTTCTGGAATAAGATATTATATTTGGGAGCTATTGTGGTTCCGACATTTTTTTTACATTTCGTTTGCGTTTTATTGGGCAGGAATAAGGTGCAGAAGGTAGTTATTAATCTCGGGTATGCTCTTAGCGCTTTATTTATCTTTTTTAATTTTTATGGAACCCTTTTTGTTAAGGGCGTTCCGCCAAGCTCAGGCTTTAATTATTGGGTTGAGCCAGGAGTTTTATATTATTGGTATTTTGCCTATTTTGTAATTTATTTTTCTTATTCCGCCTTTTTACTTATTAGATTTTTAGGAAAGGCAACTGGTATAAAAAAGAATCAAGCGAGATATGTTTTATTTGCTTTGATTGCCGGTGCTGGTGGTGGTGTTACCAATTTTTTTCCTCAGTTTATTCAAATATATCCTTTTGGAACGTATTTAGTTTTCTTCTATATTATTTTTATCACCTATGCTATTACCCGTTATCGCTTGATGGATATTCGCATGCTGGTGAAGCGCTCATCAGTATTTACTGTTCTGGTAGTAGTAGTGGGTTCATTGGTTTTGATTCTTACTTCCGCTATTAGTTTCTTGGTAGAAAGAGTATCCGGTAATAATGCTCGTTATATCAGTGCTGTGATTGTGGCTATTGTGGTAACAATTTTGTTTCCGCCATTAAAATCGATTCTTGAACGCGTTACAGATCGCTTTTTATTTGCCAAAGTTTATAATCCATCAATTTTATTAGAAAAAATCAACGACATTACTTCCTCGATTGGTAACTCTGAAGCGATTCTTCATGCGGTTATTAAAGAATTAGAAGATGCTTTTCATTATACTTGTATTTCGATTGTTTTAGCCGATAAAAATAGTCAACTAAAGATTGTGGAGCAGCGCGGTTTTGATCCAGTAGTGCTTAAGAAATTTGTTAAGGGCAAGGAGAAAGTTTTGCCACTTTATTTTGAAACTTCTCGTGAAATTCGTGTTATTGATGAAATGCGCTCTCGTTATGAAAGTGGTGAATATCAACCACGCAGTGTTGATTTACTTTATGAATTAAGCAATTTAGATATCGCTTTGGTTATCCCTTTGTTTTCTAAATATAAAATGATTGGCTTAATTGCCATGGGCTCTAAGCGTTCGGGCAATCCTTTTTCTCAAGAAGATTTGCGCATATTAGAAGTTATTTCTAGTCAATTAGGTATTGCGATTGATAATACGCGTTTATATGAAGAAGTGCAGGAATTTGCTAGTACTTTAAAGCAAAAAGTGGATGAGCAAACGCTAGATTTAACCAAACAAGCAGATCATTTAAAGAAGTTACTTAAAATGCGCTCGGAATTTTTGGATATTGCCTCTCATCAATTAAAAACGCCAGTGTCGGTAATTTTGGGCACCATTTCGATGTTTCGTGAGGGTTCGATGGATAAATTACCCAAAGAGCAACAACAAAAGTTTTTTGATAATATTTTTTGGAAGGCTAAAAAACTTAATGTAATTATCTCGGATATTTTACGCGCCAGTGAAATGGATACCGATGATTTTACTTTGGATCCAGAAAATTTGCGTCCAGTGGCGATTGAAGATGTGTTGCAGGAAGTTTATAACGATAATATTGACGAAGCGCAAAAGCGTGGATTGCAATTAATTTTAGAAAAGCCCAATAAGTCAACTAGCACGGTTTTGACGGATGCTGATTTTTTTGAACAAGCCATATTTAATTTAGTAGATGACGCCATTAAATATACTAAGAGCGGTTCGGTTAAGATGATATTGACTCAGGAAAAAGGAAGGGTGGTTATTAAAATTGTCGATACTGGTATTGGTATTCCTAAGGAGGAACAGAAAAAGATTTTTGATAAATTCTCGCGCGCGTCTAATGCCGTTAATATGTATACGGATGGTTCGGGCTTAGGTTTATTTATCGTAAAAAAGATTATCGAAGCGCATCAGGGTGGTAAAATTTCTTTTGAAAGTGAACTAGGTAAGGGCACGGTTTTTACGGTTTCTTTGCAAGTATGTAAAGATAATTGTCAGACGGAAATTAAGCAAATTAAAGGGGTTAAAAAATAATCTCAAAAATATGATTAGAGCCTTATTGATTGAAGATGATAATGACCAGATTGAAATGTATAAAATGGCTTTTCAGTTGTATGATATGGAGCTATTGTGGGCTTCGGATGGCTACACGGGATTAGAGTTGGCTAAAAAATCCAATCCGCATATTGTGATTTGTGATATGTTAATGGAGGTGATTGATGGTATGGGTACGCTTAAATTATTTAAGGCCGATCCTAAAACCAAAGATATTCCTTTTGTATTTTTAAGCAATCTGATTAAGCGTGAGGTCATGGAAAAAGCGAAAAAGATGGGCGTGACTGACTTTTGGGCCAAAACGGAAGTTTTGCCAAAGGATGTGGTTGAGAAAGTGAGAAAAATCTTAGAAGTAAAACAATAAAATTACAAATCCCGATCGAACATATGGTCGGGATTTTTATTAAAAGTAGCGGTTTAAAAAAAATAAATGATAAATTTAGATATAAAATACTCTCTTAAATATGAAAAAGAGCGAATAAAATACACCTTAGATAAAGCCGATTGGTTTCTTGAAAACGGTTATTCTAAATGGATAAAATTGCCAGCAGGTAAAAAGTTAGAGGAAATTGATTTGAAAACTGCCGGTAGTATTTTATTTGATATTGCCGAAGAAGAATATGATTCAAAAGATTATGAGAAGATAAAAAGTATTATTAGTGAGCAGTGGTTTAAATTTGCACCGAAACTAGAAAAATATTTTAAAGAAACATTATTAAAACAAGAGGAAGTTTATATTACACAGCTTACAAAATATGGTGTTGGTGGAAGTTATAATTTACCCAATCAGGTTATTTTGAATTTTCAAAACAAATCGGAAGTGGCCCTTTTTAGAAATACTATTCACGAAATAGTTCATCTATCCATTCAATCTTTTATTAATGAAAATAAGATTGATCACTGGGTAAAAGAAAGACTTGTTGATTTAATTTTTCAAAAAATCGACCCCGAATTGAATATCATACAAAAAATGTCAATTGATACGCAGTCTATCGATTTGGCTTTTGAAAAATATTATCCTAATATCGAAAAAATAATTAAAAATATTTAAAAATCCCTGACCATTTTACTTGACGGGGCTTTTTAAATTTTAGGAAACCCTTGACAAGTTTTCCGAATTTAGGCGTGTCTAGGGAGTAGGTCGTTAGGGGTTGACATTTAAGAGTGTTTAATATAGAATTAATGGTCGTTCCTTAACAATGAAAAACAGTATGGAGGTAGAAAATGTCGGACCGTATTTATAAGTTGTCCTCTTATGTTCGCACCGTGCTTGATTCCGAATCGGGAGCAGCAATGGTTTATCATTCACTCTATGGTAATCCAAGAATTGTGAATCGCGAAGGATTGGATTTCTTAAGCCTTTTCAAGAATCCAATAACAATTTCAAGGGCCTTGGATGATTGTGATGGAGACCCATCCGATGTCATCAATGAGTTCTCTGAAATATTTTTTCTTATTGAGCCAGGATTTGATGAGAAAAAGTTTTTGCAACAGCAAAGGGAGATTCGCCTGTTAATAGTAGAATCCCAAAAAAGTGTTGATCGAATGGGTCTTGCAATTAGTGATTCGTGTAACTTTGGTTGCAAGCACTGCATTCATTTTCAGCAGTCAAGCTGTAGTGAGAAAGAAATTCTACCGACTTATCAAAAGTCGGTGACCAAGCTTAATATGAGCTTTGAAACCGCTAAAAATTGTGTTGATCATTATATTGCCTTAATGAGAGCTCAGGGCATTAAGCGTTGTAAGATTCATTTTGGCAACGCCGAGCCATTAATTAACTGGCCGGTAATTGAAAAGGTCCTTTGTTATTGCGAAAGCATGACAGATTTGACTTTTGATTTTGCCATTAACACCAATCTCGTTTTGATGACGAGGGAAATAGCAAGCGTGTTTAAAAAACACAAGGTGCGTATCGCTACTTCTCTTGATGGATTGGCAAAGGCCAATGATGCGATTCGTGTCACGAAGGGCGGGCAAGGAACATTCGATTTGATACTGGAGAAGTTTGATCTCTTGAATGAGGTTGGCTATCCATTGGATGGTTTCAGTATCACGGTTACTAATGGTAACTTTGAGTTAGTTGATACTGATATCATAGATCTTGCCACTGAAAGAGGCATGACTTCCATAGCCTTCGACTATGATCTCATTGCCCTCGTTGGTATTTCGACGGGCGAAAGAGTGGAAAAGCTCATGCGCCTGAAGAGGTATGCTAATGAAAGGGGTATCGATTTTTTCGGAACATGGGATAGTGCCTTTAGGAACCTCACTGGCGGGAATCTTTTGCTGGAGAGTCGTTCTTTTTGTGCTGCCGTTGAAGGAAAGTCTTTGGAATTCAATGTTGATGGCAGTATTAAGGTCTGCAGTCATGCGACCTCTCAGATCGGTCACGTCGATCAGTTTGACCAGATTTTCCAGAAAGAAGGGAAATTGCTCAAATTGGTCAATGAGCGTTTTCCTGGAGCCGATCAATGTTGTTATGGTTGTATTCTCGAGGGTTTGTGTGGTGGTCAGTGTCACGTGACCAGAGAGGTTGTTTCTCGTCTCTCTAAGGAAAGTGGGCACAATCTCTTTGCTGATATGTGTGATTTTTATCGACAAGTTACGCGAGCTCTTGCCGTGGATTATATTCGCTCAAATGGAGTGACTGTGGCAAGTGGTCGTTCAGTGTGTGGCTTGTGAAAGGAGGTGATAGTTCATGAAAAAGATCAAAATCGTATTGATCAAGATCGACAAAGTGGCGCCATTGGCAGTTGGCAAAGCTTTCGACGGAAAACGTACCGGCTGTAAGTAGGCGGGCGTCCGCGGGGTTAGGCATTTTATGCTGAAGCCCCGCTTTTTATATTAAATTGTGCTATAAGCTCTTTAGTATTTTTTTTGGGAGCATTTGAATTTGTTGCCCAATAAAGAGCATTGATAATAAAAATAGCGCGCGCTATTTGGTATTTTTTATAAAATACCTTTTTATTTTTAATAAGGTTTGATTTTAAAATCGTGGTAACTAATTTATTCATGTAGTCAATCTCAAAAGATTCGTCTGTCTTTTGTTGTTCGTAGGCCTTGGCGCATTCTTGGTAATAAAATAGTCGGAATAAATCATAATCAGAATCTCCAATTAATGATAGTTCCCAATCAAGAACTCCTGTTAGATTTTTGCCGTCGGTTAACAGGTTATGGATAATTAGATCGCCATGAACCAGGTCCATTGTATTTTTGTCAGTGAAAAGTTTTTTATTTTTAGTATTATTGATAATAGCCAACAAGCTGGTCAAAATAGTTCTAGTGGATTTATTTTTTTTTATCTTTAAAACCTTTTGATTTATTTTGTCTGTAATAAGATCTAAAAAATTATGGTATTTTTTTCCGGTAGTTATTGAATAGGCGTTTTTTTGAATATTTTTTGCGTCAATTGACTTAATATTTTGTAAAAAAATAACAACTTGATTGGTAATATTTGTTTTTTTTGTTTCAGAAAGGTTCCCCCATACTTTATTTATAGTTTCTCCGGGGAGTCGATTTTCGATCATGGCGGTTGATTGACCTATTTTTGTTACTAATATTATGCTAGGTATCAGGGGGTGATTAAGTTTTTTTAATAATTTAGCCTCCCTTTGCAGTAATTTTTGATTATCATCCCTAAACCGAATAACATATTTACTCGAAATAAAAACTTTATAATGAGTGCCATTAGAGGCAACTTCGAAGTTCTCACCACTAAGAAATGAGTTTGATTTTTTGATTTTTTCAATTTTTGAGAAGTAATTTGCCATATCGAATGTTTCTGTCATTTTACCAAAAAATCTTGGCGATGTCATTGTTTGTTTGTTGGTAATTGTGAACGCAGTAGATTTTTTATTTTGGCACTGGATAGTTAATTGTGTATTTTATTTCAAATATTTGTTATAATTTACAGTAAATACAAAGTCATTTATGGCCGAAAAGAAAGAGGATAATGGTAAGAGTTTAATTAACTTTAAAAACCTGATTAGAAATCTGGTTTATTTTGGGCGCTTACTTTTTAGTGATATGCCAATTGCGGCTACTGTGATGTTGGTTATATCTGTGGCTCAGGGTATTTTTCCCTTGATTACTTCTAAGGTTTTCGGTCATCTAATTGATTCTATCGTTAGTTTTGTTAAAACGGGTAATGGTGAAACCGTTTGGTTTATGTTAGCTATTTATATTAGCATAAGCTTAACGCCTGATTTGATCGGCGTTATCTATAATTATACTGATAAATATTATTATATTAAGTTTAATAATTTTATTGAGTTATTTTCTTATAAAAAGCGTGGGGGGTTGGATATTGCCCATATTGAAGACCCGGCGTATCAGGATTTAAGTATGCGCGCTTTTAATAATGGCGTTTGGCCTATTCTTAATATTCTAGAATCTAGTTACGAAAATTTAAGACGGGTTATCGCCTTTTCCTCCATCGCTATTGCTATTATGTTGATTGATTGGCGTATTTTTGTGATTACTGTCGTAACCGCTATCCCAATATTTTTAATTGAATTATCTTATGGTGGTGGCTTATGGAATATTTGGGGTTCTAATGGTCGCGATCAGCGATTATATGCTGAGTATAAAAAATATTTTACCAATAAATATAGCGTAATTGAATCTAAGTTATTTAAGTTGCAAAATTTATTTTTTGGTCGGATGAAAGGTATTTTAGATAATTTTTTTCATCAACAAATTAAGCTAGAAAAAAAACGAACCTGGTTACAATTAGGCGCCGAAGTGTTGGCAGCAGCTGGTTTATACGCCTCTTTGTTTTTAGCCATTAGTCAATCAATGAAGGGGTTGATCACTATTGGTACGGTGGTTTTTTTATTTAGTTCTTTAAATGCTTTAAATAGTGCGGCTACCGAATTGTTAAAAAGCTTGGCCAGACAATTAGAAAGAAATCTTTATGCTTCTGATATTTATGATGTTTTTCATGTTAATCCAGTCGTTGAAAGTTCAAAAAATCCAAAGAAATTAAAACTTTCAGTAACGCCTAAAATTGAATTCAAGAATGTTTCTTTTAAATATCCCAATACTACCGAAACAGTTTTAGAGGAATTATCTTTTACGATTAATCCGGGAGATAAGATTGCTTTTATTGGTCATAATGGTGCTGGTAAAACAACTATTTTAAGATTATTACTCAGAATTCATGACCCTAGTACGGGTGAAATTTTAATTAATGGTGTTAATTTGCGTGAACTTGATTTGCACGATTGGTGGAAATTAGTTGGCGTTTTGCCTCAGGATTATTCTACCTTTAACTTTTCTGCTAAAGAATCCATTGCTTTTGGTGATGCTGATAGAAAAATAAATATTAATGATGTTAAAAACGCTGCTAAACTAGGTACAGCTAATGAGTATATTGAGTCTTGGTCAAAGCAATATGACACTATGATCGGCGTGGAGTTTAGTGGCGAGGAATTATCTAAGGGAGAGAAGCAGAAGATGGCCTTAGCGCGTGTTTTTTATCGTGATGCCAAGGTTTATATTTTGGATGAACCAACAGCAGCCGTGGATGCGCCTTCGGCCTCAAGAATCTTTCGTAATATTGAAAATTTGCCTAAAGAAAAATCAGTTTTGCTTATTTCTCATAATTTCGCTACCTTAAGGCGCGCCGATAGGATTATATTGTTAGACAATAAACGCGTAAGAGAAAATGGCACTCATGAGGAATTAATGGCGCGAAGCGAAGTTTACGCTAAGTTGTATAACGAGCAAAAAAGCGAGTATGATTAGAAGTAGCTTTGGTATTTTGGGGTTATACTTGTTTCCTTGGGGCAGTATAATATGTTATAATAAAAGACAACATAGCGTATTATTTCTTTTGTTTGTATGATATTTTTTGAGTTCAGCTTATATTTTGCTTATTGCTTATACCATGTCCAAAACTAAATTATTTGAAATAAAAGTTGTATCCACGGAAATTTTTATTGGCATATTGCTTCTGATTAATTTTATAGAAATATTTTTTGCTTTTTCGTTAGAGGATTTGTTAAATAAATTAGGGGTTTTTGTAATCAGTTTGATTTTTACTGTTTTAGTGATTAGATCATCGTTAAAAGAAATCAAGCGTCGTGAAGAATTAGAAAAATTGGCCAATAAATTAGCCAAAGCTTCTAAAGAGTTAGAAGGGGCTAATAAAGAATTGCAACGATTAGATGATGCCAAGTCGGAATTTTTATCAATTGCCTCTCATCAGTTACGCACACCGTTAACGGTTATTCGTGGTTATGTCTCGATGATGTTAGAAGGTAGTTTTGGTAAATTGCCAAAATTGATTAAAGAAAATTTAACTAAGGTAAATACTGCCTCCGTTCATTTGGTGGATTTAATTGAAAGTTTACTAAATATTTCGCGTATTGAAGCCGGTCGTATTGAATTTAATATCCAGCCGATTAACTTAGAAAATTCGGTTAAAGAAATTTGGGATGGTTTTGCTAAGCGTGCTCAAGATAAAAAATTAAAGTTGGAATTTTTTCCGGATAAAAAATTGCCTAAAGTTTTGGCAGATGCCTCTAAGATTAAAGAAGTTATTTCTAATATTATCGATAACTCGATTAAATACACGCTAAGCGGAGAAATTTCCGTTGGTTTACACTTAGAAGGTGCTTCGGTGGTATTTTCTTGTCAGGATACGGGTATTGGTATAGAGCCTGATGATTTGCCTCGTTTGTTTAATAAATTTGTGCGTGGCAAGGGTATGATGCAAGTTTATACTGAAGGAACTGGGTTAGGTATGTATTTCGCTAGATTATTAGTAGAAAACATGGGTGGTCGTATTTGGGTGGATAGCGCTGGCAAAGGGCAGGGTGCAAAATTTTCTTTTTCCTTGCCATTAGCGGATAAAAAGAAAGTAGCTAAAATAAGAGTTTAAATTCGGTTGAAACAAAGAAGAAAAGCCGTCCCACGAGTGGACGGCTTTAAGTTTTAGTTAACGCATTTTTTTCGGCTTTTGCGAAAAACGAAAGCGACACTAGGGATTAATGGTGATTGAGCACATTGGCCACCAATTTCTTTTAGCACCGGGATTAGGGGGTCATTTTTTTTAATGACCATAAAACAGGTGTTAGTTTTTTCGTTAGTCATGAGCTGATTAATAAGTGACATACCAACAACTTCCTGTTCGTCACTAGGCTTAATGAGTAAGCGATCAATTGCCAGAAAAGGAGTTTTCCATTTGTAGTCAAAGAGCTCATTCATTGACCAGCCGTGATAATCTCCCCAATCACTCCAATGATCGTGACCCCAGGCAATCCCTACGATTTCCTGATGGTTATTAGCGATTACGCAATCGTTAACTTCCTTGATTTCGTGGTAGAAATCAGAAATGATCTGACAAATAAAATGATTGTTAGCTAGCGAAACACATTGTTTGAAATAGTTGGAAGCAGTGGATCGATAAGCACAGTGAGGGCATCTGACGTTTTTGGCGCCGATAAGTGCTAGTTTGCCACAAAGTGGACATCTGGTTTCCTTATTTTGGGGCAGACTGCGAAAGAGTCGCTGATAGGCGTTAGACATCTTTACGGCCGTTCCGGGATCATTGAGACTTTTAATTGTTTTGACTTCGATATTCATGGTCCTTCTCCTCTTCAAGGTATATTTCTCGTTTAATGAGTAAACGAAAACTCCTTCCTAGCAAAAACTAGGAAGGAGTTAGCTTTATGTTTGCACATCAAGACAACTCTTTCCCAGTTTGGGCAGAGTGATGATGTAATTTATTTATAACAGTTTTATAACCTTGATTTTTGCCATTAAGCCATTTAGAAACGCGGGCGACAGTGGTAGAACTAAAGCCGGTAATGGCTTCGATTTGCGAATAAGGCACTTGCTGATTTAATAATTCCGCGGTTTGCAAGCGTTTAGAAAATTCTTCAATTTCTCCTTCGGTTAGTAGGTCGCGTAAAAAGCGTTCCGCTTCATCGCGAGTTTTTAAAGCTAGAATAGCCTTAATGAGATTTTGTTTTTCTTTGTTATTCCAATTCATATGCTATCACTTTATCATACTAAAGTGCTTTAGTCAAGTAAAGTAATAAAATAATATAAAAAGAGGCTAAAATAGCCTCTTTTTATGAGTCTCAATTATTTTTTATCCGCGATCTCTTGCTTAATCAAGTCCACAAATTCTTGAAGGCTCTTAGTGCCCAAATCAATGTTACCGCGCTGGCGAATAGAAACCGATCCTTCGGTTTGTTCTTTTTCACCAACCACAATAATATAAGGAGTTTTTTGTTTCTCGGCGTTGCGAATGCGTTTACCTAAGGAATCATCAGAATCATCTATTTCTACCCGAATCATTTCATTGTCTAGCGCTTTTTTCACTTTATAACCGTATTCATTAAACTTTTCGGATACTGGAATAATGGTTACTTGATTTGGTGATAACCAAGTTGGGAAGGCGCCAGCATAACGCTCAATTAATAGAGCTAAAGTTCTTTCATAGCAACCAATAGAAGTGCGATGGATAACAATTGGTCGGGCATCTTTGCCTTCTTTATCAGTATATTTCATGTCAAATCTTTCTGGTAAGGCAAAATCGATTTGCACAGTAATGATAGTGTCTTCTTTGCCATGGACATTCTTCATTTGAATGTCTAATTTAGGGCCATAAAAAGCCGCTTCACCCTCAGCCTCTTCGTATTGTAGGCCGTTTTTATCCAGAATTCTTTTTAAAGCAACTTGAGAACTTTCCCACGCAGCTGGGTTATCAATGTATTTACCTTTTTCATTTTTTGGATCCCACTTAGAAAAACGATAAGTATAATCGCTTAAACCGATGGTTTTTAAAACATAGCTAATTAAATTTAAAACGCCATCGAATTCTTCTTCTAGTTGATCCATACGACAAACTAAATGACCTTCGGAAATAGTGAATTGGCGTAAGCGAATTAAGCCATGCATTTCACCGGAAGATTCGTTTCTAAATAAGGTAGAAGTTTCGCCGTAACGAATTGGTAAGTCGCGGTAGCTATGTTTTTTAGCGTTATAGATAGTAAATTGGAATGGACAAGTCATTGGGCGTAGTGCCATCTCATCATCAATGGCGTTTAATAAAAACATGCCGTCGCGATAATGATCCCAATGGCCAGAAATTTTGTATAAATCACTTTTAGCCATCATCGGAGTCATGGTTAACTGATAACCGCGCTTATATTCCTCATCTTCAATCCAGCGCTTTAAAACCTGAATAATTTTTGAGCCCTTGGGAGTTAATAGTGGTAAGCCCTGACCAATAACCTCTGAAGTGACAAATAACTCTAATTCACGGCCGAGTTTATTATGGTCGCGCTTTTCGGCCTCTTCAACTGCTTTGACATAGCTGAATAATTCATCCTTAGTAGTAAAGGCAGTGCCGTAAATTCTTTGAAGCATTTTATTTTTTTCACTACCCTTCCAGTAGGCACCGGCAGTTTTCATTAACTTGAAATGCCCAAGTTCTTTAGTGTTAGCCACATGAGGCCCACGGCATAAATCGGTAAAGTCGCCAACTTGGTAAAAGCTAACCACAGTTTCGCCACTAGCCTCTAAGTCTTTAATTAATTCTTGCTTGTATGGCTGGCCTTCCATTTTTTTCAAAGCTTCAGCAATAGGCAATTCAGTATGAACAAAATCTAATTTCTTATGGTTGATCTCATCCATCTTATCTTTGATTTTTTTTAAATCATCAGGAGAAAAGGTTTTATCAACCATTTCGAAATCATAATAAAAGCCATCTTCGATAGTTGGACCGATAGCAAATTTAACTTCGCCGAATAATTCTTTGACAGCGTAAGCCATCACATGAGAAGTGGAGTGGCGAATTTTTTCTAATTGTTCGTTGATTTCTTTTTTAGCCATATATTTTTTTAGTTAGTAATTAATAAAAAATAAAACCCCATCACAAAACACCAAAAAAAATGATGTGTTGGGACGGGGCCTTTTTTGCCTCGCGGTTCCACCCAGATTCCCGATCTTTTGATCAATCAGGCTCTTGTTTGGCCAAACTTAGCGCTTTCGCGATCTATTAGGGATAAAAGATTGGTGGTCTTTTCAATCGTTTGGAATAAGGCCATTTTAGAACAATTTAGGTGATTCGTCAAATTATTACCCTCAAAAGGGTTGCTTTTTTGGTCATTTTGGCGTAAAATATACATATTATTTTATTTATGAAATACACCATTTACCAAATTAAAGAGCAGATTATTGATGAGGCTATTAAAGCCTTGGGTCGCGATGTGGATCGTCAGCAGTTAGAAGTAACTGTACCCCCATCCCCAGAAATGGGTGATTTAGCCGTGCCTTGTTTCTTTTTGGCTAAATTATTGCGTATTTCACCTAATCAGATTGCCGCTGACTTGCCAAGTAGGATTTTACCCAACGGATTAATTAAAGAGGTAAAAAACGCCGGTCCGTATCTTAATTTTGTTTTAGATAACGCTAAGTTGAGTGAAGCGGTAATTACCGAAATTAAAACAATGAAAGCTAAGTTTGGTAGTTCTAAGCCGACTGGGCAAAAAGTGATGTTGGAATATTCTCAACCCAATACACATAAAGAATTTCATGTTGGTCATTTGCGTAACGTGGCCTTGGGTAGTAGCTTGGTGAATATTGGTCGTTTTGCTGGCGATAAAGTTATTGCGGCTAATTATATTGGCGATATTGGCGCTCACGTAGCTAAATGTTTATGGGGTTTGAAAAAATTTCATGATAGCGAAACAGCTCCGGAAAATAAGTCTCGTTGGTTGGGAGAAATTTATGCTGAAGCTACTCGCAAAGTAGCTGAGAACGCTGAATTAAAAAAAGAAATTGATGAAATTCAACAAAAATTAGAAAACGGCGATAAAGAATGGTTAGCCTTATGGGAAAAAACCAAGCAGTGGAGCATGGACGGCTTTATGAAAAATTATGAATTATTGGGTGCTAAATTTGATCACATTTTTTTTGAAAGCGAAGTGGAAAAGCCGGGTAAAAAAATGGTGCATGATATGCTAAAACAAGGAATCGCTCAGCCAAGCCAAGGCGCGACTATCATTGATTTAGATAAGTATGGCTTAAAACAATTTTTATTGCTTAAGTCTGATGGTTCTTCGCTTTATTCCACCAAAGAATTGGCGTTATGTAAATTAAAGTTTCAAAAATATAAAATTGATAAAAGTTTTGTTTTAGTAGATAATCGCCAGAGCTTTTATTTTGATCAAGTGTTTAAAACAATGGAAGTTATTGGTTTTAATAAACCAATGAAACACATTGCTTATGATTTTGTTACTTTGAAAGATGGCGCTATGTCTTCTCGCGCTGGTAATGTAGTGCTGTTTGAAGATTTATATCAACAAGTATTGCAAAAAGCTAAAGAAGAAACCAAAAAGCGTCACGAAGATTGGAGCGAAGAAAAAATCAACGCTACCGCCAAGGGCATTACCTTATGTGGTTTGAAATTTAACATGATTAAGGTGGGCAGTAATACGGTGATCGTTTTTGATATTGATGAGGCGCTAAGTTTTGAAGGTTTCAGTGGCCCTTATATTCAATATACTATTTGTCGTATTAATAGTATTTTAAAGAAAGCTAAATTTCGTACCATACCAAAAGCGGGCTGGGAAAATCTCAAAGAAGAGATTGAGCGCCAATTAGTTTTGAAGTTAGCGGAATTTCCAGAGGCCGTTCAGGCGTCTTATAAAAATTTTGATACTAGCTCGATTGCTAAATATTTATTTGATTTATCTCGCCAATTTGCTTCTTATTACCAAAAAACTCAGATTATTGTTCCCGATTTGGCGGTACAAAAGGCGCGTTTGGCCTTGGTGGCTTCGGTTAAGCAGGTTTTAACTAATGGCTTGGCGTTATTGGGTATTGCTACCTTAGAAGAAATGTAATAAAATAGGGTAGTGAGTTAATTCGCTATAAAAATATGGCAAAAACATATAAGATTTTATTAGTAGAAGATGAACCTGATTTGGTAGCAATTTTTAGCATGAAATTAATTAGTGAAGGCTTTGAGGTGATAGTGGCTACTAATGGTATCGAAGGTGTTAGGGCAGTAAAAGAGGGTAGGCCGGATTTGGTATTTTTGGATATGTATATGCCGGACATGGATGGCTATACGGCAATTGAAAAAATTCGGGCTGATAAAGAAGTTAATGGTACATTAATTTACGCTTGGAGTAATTTGACACAGAAGAAAGAAATTGAAAAGGCGATAGCTAAGGGTGTTGATGGTTATATAATTAAAACCGATTACACGCCAAGTTTGTTAGTAGATAAAGTTAGAGAAATTTTAAAGATTAAAAAATAATCAAATTTATGAAACCAAAAGTTAACGAAAATTGCATCGCTTGTGGTACTTGCGAGGCGGTTTGTCCAGAGGTATTTAAGGTAGAAGAAGTCGGTGGTGCCATGAAAGCTAATCCGCAGTCAGCTAATTATGAAGCATTAAAGGGTCAAATTGACGAAGCAATAGCTGCTTGCCCAGTTCAGGCGATTGAGTGGGAAAAATAAGTAAATTTAGATTTTTTATTTATAGGATAGAGTCTCAATTGGGGCTCTATTTTTTATTTTTATTTATTGACGGATAGCCGTATTCTTGCTATATTTAAGGCACAATTAAACAAAGCGTAGATCCTGGCAATCACCAGGAAAGCTGCTAAAAGAAAGTCGCAAGACAAGTAGACTTAGCCGGATGGGCCCGTTATCACCCTAACTTTATTGCTTTTGTGGTAAAGTAAAAGTATAATTCCGAGATGGTACCGCCCGCAAGGGCTCTTGGCACAGGCTCGGTTTTTTTATTTCCAAAATTAATTTAAACAAACATATGGCAGAAAAATTATCCATCAATGATCGCGAAAAAGCGACACAAAAACTTTGGGAAGATCAAAAGGTTTTTGAAGCTTCTTTGGAGCAAACCAAAAATGGCCCACGCTATTCTTTTTATGATGGTCCGCCATTTGCTACGGGCACGCCACACTACGGCCATTTAGTAGCTTCAGTGATGAAAGATGTCGTGCCAAGATATTGGACGATGAAGGGCCATTTTGTAGAGCGTCGTTGGGGTTGGGATTGTCATGGCTTGCCAATTGAAAATATCGTGGAAAAAGAATTAGATTTGAAAAGTAAAAAAGATATTGAAGAAATTGGCGTGGCCAAATTTAATGAACTTTGTCGAAGTCGGGTTTTAACTTATGTGGAAGAGTGGAAGAAGACCATGAAACGTTTTGGTCGTTGGGCGGATATGGAAAATGCTTATAAAACCATGGATCAAGATTACATGGAAAGTGTTTGGTGGACTTTTAAGCAATTATGGGACAAAGGCTTGGTTTATGAAGGCTATAAATCAATGCATGTTTGTCCGCGCTGTGAAACTACTTTGTCACAACAAGAAGTGAGCGAAGGTTATCGTGATATTAAAGATTTATCCGCGACCGCTAAGTTTGAACTAGTGGGTGAATCCGGTACTTTTATTTTAGCTTGGACGACTACTCCTTGGACCTTGCCAGCCAATGTGGCTTTGGCAGTGGGAGAAGAGATTGAATATGTCAAAATTAAAAAAGATGATGAATATTTTATCTTAGCTAAAGCGAGATTAGAAATTATCAAAGGCGATTATACCGTAATCGAAGAATTGACGGCCGATAAATTAGTGGGTCGCAAATATCATCCTTTATTTTCTTATTATTTAAATGAAACGACACCCAATCGCGAAAATTTGTACACAGTAGTGAGCGCTAATTTTGTCACTACTTCTGATGGTACTGGAGTGGTGCATATTGCCCCGGCTTTTGGTGAAGAAGATATGTTGTTAGGTAAAGAAAAGAATTTGCCATTTATTCAAAACGTGACGATGAGTGGCCATTTTACTGCTGAGGTGGTGGATTTTCCGGGCGCTAATGTAAAACCAGCTGAAGACACTCAGCAAACTGATGTGGCCGTGATTAAATATTTAGCCGGTAAAAATTTATTGTTTACTAAAGAAAAATATGAGCACAGCTACCCGCATTGCTGGCGCTGTGATACTCCGCTCATCAATTATGCTACTTCTTCTTGGTTTGTTAAAGTAACCTCAGTTAAAGAAAAGGCGCTGGAGTTGGCACAAGAGATTAATTGGTCGCCAGAACATATTAAAGAAGGTCGTTTTGGTCATTGGTTAGCTGGCGCGCGCGACTGGTCTATTTCTCGTCAGCGTTTTTGGGCGTCATGTATGCCAATTTGGAAGTGTAGTTGCGGTGAGTTAAAAGTTTATGGCGCTATTGCTGATTTAGAAAAAGATAGCGGGGAAAAAATTACCGATTTGCATAAGCATAAGATTGATCATGTTGCGGTAACTTGTCCAAAGTGTTCGGGCATAATGAAACGCATTCCTGATGTGTTGGATTGTTGGTTTGAATCCGGTTCGATGCCGTTTGCCCAAGAACATTATCCGTTTGAAAATCAAGAAAAATTTGCTAAAAAGTTTCCGGCACAATTTATTGCTGAAGGTATTGATCAGACTCGCGCTTGGTTTTATTATTTGCATGTCATCTCAACTGCTATCAATAATAAAGTGGCGTTTAAAAACGTGATTGTTAACGGCACCGTGTTGGCTGAGGACGGCAAAAAGATGTCTAAGCGCTTAAAGAATTATCCTGATCCAGAAATTGTAATGGAAAAATATGGCGCTGATGCGATGCGTTATTATTTGTTGTCTTCGCCAGTGGTATCGGCTGAAAATTTAAATTTTGCCGAGGCTGGCGTGAAAGAAGCGTTGCAAAAGAATATCATGTTACTACAAAATATTTTGAATTTTTATCAGTTGTATGATGAAGGTAAAACGGAATTAATGATGAATAGTAAAAATGTTTTGGATCAATGGTTAATCGCTAAGTTGTGTGCTTTGATTTCTGAAGTGACGAATGCCATGGAGAAATATGACTTGCCTCGAGCCTCTCGTCCAATTCAGAATTTTATTGATGAATTTTCTACTTGGTGGTTGCGTCGTTCTCGCGATCGCTTTAAGAGTGAAAACGAGCAAGATAAACAACAAGCTTTGGCGACTTTCCGTACAGTATTGTTGGAATTGTCTAAGGTGATGGCGCCGTTTATGCCATTTATTGCTGATTACATTTATTTGGCCGTTGGTGGTGATAAAACTTCGGTGCATTTGGCTACTTGGCCGGAAGCTAAAGAATTAACTTCTGAAGAAAAGAAAACGGTGGAACAAATGGATCAGGTGCGTAAAATTGTGGAATTAGGTTTAGCCGAGCGCGCTAAAAATGGCATGAAGATTCGCCAACCGCTTGGTAAGTTAATCGCTTTTGGTTATGATTTAGATGCGTCTTTGGCGCAGTTGATCGCTGATGAAGTTAATGTGCTTAAAGTGGAATTTGCTAAGAGCGCGGAAATTAAAGTGGAGTTGGATTTAGTAATTACTGAGGAGTTGAAAATTGCCGCGGCCTTGCGCGAAATGGTTCGCGCCATTAATGATATGCGCAAAAAGCAAGGTTTAACTTTGGGAGATAAAGTAAAGGTGCAATGGCATAGTCAGGGAGATATTATCCAAAAATTATTGGCGGATAATAAGCTTAAAAATGAATTGATGAAATCAACATTAACGGAAAAAATGGAAAATGCCGATGAGGGTGAAATAGTAGAAGTTAATGGCGAAGAAGTTAAATTGAAAGTAGAGAAAATTTAATATTTTTTCTGATAAAAAATCGTCGGTTAACCCCGGCGGTTTTTTTGTATTTAATAGTTTGACATTTGTATTTTGGGGAAGTAAGATTAAAGGAATATTAGTTAGCGAATATAAATAGTTTAAAAAAATGAAGATAAGAAAAGCTACCATAAAAGATACAAAAGGTTTAGCGGAATTATACGTTCAATTTTGGGAATATCACAAAGACCCGACCCCTCTTTTTGAGTGCTCAGTAGATACTAATCTAAAGAATAGTATTAAAGACGCTAGACTGACAATAAAAGATAAAAAAACCAATACTTATGTTGCCGTAGAGAATGATAAAATAATAGGGTATATTGCATTTTCGATTGTTAAAAATATAGCTTGGTTTAAAATAAGAAGATATTGTTATGTTGATGAATGCGGTGTAGATAATAATTGGCGCGGTAAGGGTGTGGCGAAAGAGTTGTTAGAATGTGTTATAGAGTATTGTAAGGCTAAAAGAATAAATTATTTAGAATTAAAAACACTCGTAGGAAATGAATTGGCTGAAAATGTTTGGCAAAACTTAGATTTTAAAAAAGAAGCCACTGTTTGGTTTAAAAAGATATAGCTATGAGTTAAAAGTCGTCGGTTAACCCCTGCGGTTTTTTGTTTTTGGGATATTTGCTAAATATTTTGATTTTTGTTAGTTTGAATTATCAGTTAATGATGCACCTTAAATTGAAATCAGTTTAGAAAGGAGTCAATCATGCGTTTTTCGTCAGTAGAGCTACAAAAAGTAGCAACGACGCAGATTGATTATCTGCGTGAGCACACCAGTTATGGTCGGCATATTGATGGTTTGCGCCAGGTTATGTCGGCAGCTGTTTTTCGCGCCGAGAGTTTGCAGTTTACTGAAGGGGAAATACCCTTACTGGCAGTGGTGCCACTCTCAATATTCGGTCCTGCCGTGCAAATGCAAACGGTTTATCGCAGTGGTATGGGTGGTAATAGTTACATTAAACAAGGTGATGTAACTGATCGGTACTTGGTGTCAGTAGAACCTTATTTTGCCATCAAGGTGAGAACCGGGTTTGAATTGGTGGCCAATGATTCCGGTCAGGCTCAGTCAGGAGTCATGGCTATTGCTAAATGTCAGGGCTATCCACTGACTTGTGCTGAAAATATTGCTTTAGCCACTCAATATCATTATTTGTTTACCGCTCAGCCAAATTGGCTGGGTACGGGGGCAATTGGTTCGATGGTGAGAGGACGAGAAGATTGTTTCCCGGTTATTGGCTTAACACACTACGATGCTCCACTAATGGAGGAGAAAAGGCTGGATCAGGTGTTGCCAGGAATCTCCTTTCCTTCTTGCTGGGCGCGCGTTGGGCGATCTGAGCAATTGGAATTTAATTTGGAAGGTTGAAAGTTTTGCGGATCATTGGGATCCGCTTTTTATTTTGGAAAAATAAAAAAGAGGATAGCGTCGATGCGCTAGTCCTCTGTGGGGCGGTGTTGGGCGAATATTAATTCCGAAAGCCTTGCATTCGGATAATTTCCGCCATTTTTCGGATACAGCGATGGGCCATTTCCTGATGATCTTCGTAGTAGTTGGTCGCAACTTGGTAAAGCCGAGCACATTGCTTGACGGTTGTCGTCAGGGCTAGTGCTTTTTCGAATGTCGGCCATTCTGCTGGACCATCAGTGAGAGTGGTTTCAAAAAGATCCAGGCATTCGTCAAAGGAATTAGCGGTGGGCAGTTCTCCCAGAATCATGGCGTCGAGTTTATCGCCGGCCAATTTTTCCAAATCGCTGTCACTTTCGGATTCCTCATGGACCCAGTTGCAATCTTCAATGATGGCAACCAGGGTTAGCGCTTTTTCCAAAAACCATGGCTTGAGCTCGTCGGGGCAGTTGTAGTAGTACTTTTGGCATTTTTCGAAATTGTTGACCACGGTCAGTAATTTCTCATACGCCTTTTGTGCTATTTCATCATTCCCGTATTCACCCTCAGCCTGTTCGATGACGACCAGGTATTCATCTTCGTTGGTGGCCAGTTCCAGTAGCCTTTCCAGAACCTCGTCCCAGTGAAGCTGATCATCAAAGATTTTTTCGCACTCACTGAAGGAATTGACCAGGCCAGTGGCTTTTTTGATCGCTTGCTTTTCGATTTCACTGTCGGATGTCGCCGCTAAAAACACGCGGTGGCAGTCTTCAGGAGTTTCGGCGGTAGCCAAAATTGCTTGCAGTAACTTTTCTTTCAAGTCTTCATCCATCGACATTTCTTCGATGGCCGATAAACGATCTTCTACGGTTTCGGCGATGGTGATAGCTCGCATGGCCGCTTTTTCTTGTAGCGAATCATCGTCGGTGTTTTGGAAAATTTCCACGCACTCATCTTCACCGACGGTCAGCTCAAGCGCCTTGGTCAGTAATTGCAGTTTCAGCTCGTCGCTCAGATCATGATCTTCGCAGATGCTTAGGCAATCTTTAGTGGTCTTGGTCAAAGCCAAAACTTGAGCGTTGAATTGCTGATTGATTTCCGGGTCATCCGTAAAACCTTTCAGATCGATTTCCATCAGGTCATCGATGTTGGTGGCAGTGCGGATTTTTTCCAGAAGCAGCTTTTTTTTCTTTTGCTTGGCTTGGGTTTCCAGCCAACTGTTCGACGGACTTTCGTCAATAACTTCTTGGCAGTCATTCTCATCCTGAATTAGGCTGAGAATTTTTTCGGCGGCCAATTTCTCGATCGCGCTTTTGGGCGGTGATTTTTCGTAAACATCCAGACATTCGTCGATTGATGATGATTGTTCCAGTTCGCGCCGGAGCAGGTCGTCAATTTTTTGATTGACTTGACGTTCCAGTTCGCTTTCCAGCTGAACCTTTTTTCGGATCTCAAGTAATTCCTCGACAGTGGTGGCCGCGAAGAATTTTTCGCGGAGACTTGGCGTTCCGGGCCTGGACGGTTTATTTCCCAAAACCCTTCTAACCAAATCTTCGTTGTCGTCGCCGATTGTTTCCAAAATAGCTTTGACAGTCTGCTCTTCTCTTGATGTCGGTTCCGCTTTTTCCATTTTGGGAATGGGGTCGAGGCTGGTTTTTCGTTCAACCGTTTTACTGGCCATAGGCCTTGGACGATACTGTTGCGTTTTTTGATTACCGCGGATGGCGTCTAGCCAGGAAGAAAGTTTTGACCAGATACTCATGATGCTTCTCCTTGTTGTTTTTGCTTGTTTTTATATGAATAGAATGTGAAAGAACTAACAGCCAAGATTATCACTTTTTATAGCTATTGTCAATCAGGATAATAGTAATTTTACAATTAAAAAACGGGCAGATAGTCTGCCCGTATGGGTTATTCATCCTTGAAGTGGATGTTTACTTGCTGGCCGGTTTTCCCGGTTCGACGGTGGTAGTGGTTTTTTCCGCTTCCGTCTTGCTTGCTGCCCTGGTCAACTGATCCCTGATCGTATTGGCCAGGAGAACATCGACCAGTGTTCCGCCGCCGTTGCTGCCATTGCCACCGACAACCATGACGTCGGGAACCAGCTTGATGCCGGCACCAGCCAAAGCTTCCGCCACCTTGATGGCCGCGTAGTTGTTGGCTTCCATGGAGTCAATTTTGGCCTTGGTGACCTTCGCTTCGGCCAGACCAATGACTTCAATCTTACCACCCTCGGCGTTTCCAATGGTGGTAACACGATAGCCTTCAGCGTCTGCTTCCACACGCTTGGCTGCGGCCGTACCCTTGGCCTGTTCGATATTGGCGTTAGCCTCAAATGTTTTGATGGCGACTTGCCGTTCCGCATCGACGACGCGCGCCTGGGTGTTGGCTCGGGCGGTCGCTTCTTCCAGCTCCTGCCTCGTAACCTGCGCGAGTTTTTGTGTGTCGTAGGTTACCTTCGCTTGCTCTGCGATCTTGCGGTCGGTGAGCGTCTTCATGAGTTCTGCCGGCGGGTTGATGTCACCGATTAGGGTGTCCACCGCGACGACATTATACTCTTGAAGGGCCTTGGCAATTGCCGCCCTGGCTTCTTCTTGTCGCGCCGTGCGATGCTTCAGGAAGTCGATGACGTCACTGTTTTGCGCCGTATTGCGGAAGTAGTTGCCGATGGTTGGCTCAAGCACCTGTGTGACCAGGTTGGCCACACTGCCGAATCTGGCGATGACCTTGGGGGCATCGGCGCGCGGGATGTGTATGATTTGGCTCACATCCAGATTGAATGTGAATCCGTCGGCCGACCGCACGGTGATCGTGGACAAGTTTTTGTCCAGATTGTGCGCTTCGGTCTTTCCATTGGCCCAGTTGAGCACGATATTGGCAGTTGGCACCGCTTCTACCTTGTGCGTCAGGATATTAATGGCGTATTTTCCCGGATCGAGAGGATCGACCCAGACGCCTTTCTGCCCCTTTTTCACCATGTTGCCGTGCTTGAAGTGGTCGCCAGTGACGTCGACGCCGGTTTCACCGACGTAAGCAATCACGACGCCAACATTGGCAATCGGCACGGTTGTCATGTCCACAGTGTCCACCGTGGCGAACCGCGGATTGATGAAGTACCGTCCAGCCAGAAGTACTTGCTCCTGTAGGCCACGATGGCCGCCGGCAATGATAAACTTCTCGCCTTCCTGGAACATGTTGTGTCCAGCAATTTCCTTACCGGCAATTTCGCCAGTAGTCAGTGGCTCGCCGTCCTTGACGGTGACGATGCCAACCTTGTTATCCTCGATTTCCAGCACACTGGCTGGGTTAATTGAGAAGAACTCGGTGTTGATGCGGTAAGTTCCCGGTGGGATGACCGCAATTTGTGGACCGCGTTGGCCGCCATTGCCGAGGAATTTACGTACATCCTGGAAGGAGTCGCAATCCACCTGCTTGGCGAGCACGCGACCGTTGGTCAGGGCGTTACCGCCACGAGCTTCCACGATGCCGATTTTGTCGTCATCAATGGTGATAAACCCTTGGAATCTGATCGTGTATTGCCATGGCCAATACAGGAAGTGCAGTCCCGGTGGCAGGGTGTCGGCTTGCAGGCCGGCCTCGCCTTTCATGGCGACCACTTCACCATCGGGCAGTGTTTTATTTGCCCCGAAGATGACGAATCGCTTGTTGACGATGCCGATGCTGTCCTCCGGCACGATGATCACGCCGAAGAGGCGAAGGAGGAGTTTGTAGCAGGCGATCAGGACGATCGCTCCCACTACAATACTGATCCACATGATTGCTGTGTTGCTGATGCTTGGCATGATAATTAACTCCTTGTAATGGACACTTGATTGTTTGAATAACCGCGAACTTCACATGAAGCCCGTTCGATTCAAACAGTTTAGACTAGCATATTTTTGGCAAAAAGTCAATGGTTATCGTTATTTTTGAATAATTTATTATTTATTACTAGACAATTAAGAACAATAAAGAATAATAATCATATAATAATATCTGATAGTATATTAATACATCTTAATAATATTAAATAGATTAAATTAAGAATAAATAGTTATTTAAGATAATAATAAGCTATTTATAATAATCTATTAATTATAATTAAAAATAAATAAACCCTGTGCATAACTTATTGTTGACAATTAAGTACATAAGTCATACACTATAAACAGCACATGGAAGGTGCAAAGTGAGATAAAGAGCTTGTCCGCTATCTTATCGAAAAAGAGTTAATGGCTAACCAAATACTCACAATTGAGGAGGTGTCAGCGCTAATGAAGGTCAGTCTAAAGACTGTGTACCGTTGGATTAGTGCGGGCGAATTGCGAGCCGCCAAAATCGGCCACAAAACCTACCGAGTATTTGAAAAGGATCTAGTGGCATTTTTAGAAAGCCACATGATCGCTACATCGCCAATGGAGGGTAAAAAGTCATGACCATTCTGGGGATTGAAAAATACGATTGTCACAACATTTCCTGGGGTCGGGGGCGTCATCGCTCTCAATGGTTAGCGACCACAATTATGCTTGTCGTGCCGTTTATAATAGTCGTGGCTTGGATCACGTACAGTTTAGTCGGTCCAGAACTGGTTCAAGCCGCCGTTTCGGGATTTTTACTGAAGTAAATCAGCATTCTGCGGAAGCTCGAAAAGAGCTTCTTTTTGTTTTTAATTTATATGGTATAATAAATAGATTAAAGAGTTATTATTTTTTAAAAAAATATGATTAAGAAATTTTTTTCTGGATTAGCCGTAGCGGTTTTTTTGTTGGTTTCTAATTTTTTGTGTACCCATCAAGTTTTTGCCACTACTGGCGATCCAGTGGTTTCTCTTGTTTCTCCGATCGGTGGCGAAACTTTTTCTGTTGGTGAAAAAATAACTATAAAATGGAATCAAGTTAATGTCGACATGGTAACGATAGGCTATAAGTCATGCCCAAGTTGTTTAGACTGGATAGTATTTGGTAAAGATGTTGAAATAACCAATACTACGGGTTCGTATGATTGGATTATTCCCAGCACTTTTTCATCTGGCATTAATTATCAGATTGAAGTTATTGCTTATCATAAGGGGGTCGGTTCAATCGTTATAGATAGTGGTTTTTTTGATATAAATCCAGCCAGTGGTTCAAATCAGGCCCCTTTGAGTACCCCAGTTAATCAAGCTAGTCAGCCAACAGTGTCAGTTAACCTAGTTAATCAGCCAATAGTTTCAGTTAATCCAGTTAGTCAGCCAAATGCAGTGGTCCCGTTGTTAAATACAAATGCTTATAAATCGGTTGTTAAGGTAAAAACTTATGCGCTTAATAAAAATTTTGTTTTAGAGGAAATAGCGGAAGGATCAGGGATTATTATTGGTACATTTGGTTTGATTTTAACTAATGACCATGTTGTTTCTAAAAGGAGCGATTATGATAATAGTGATTATGAAACTACTTTTCAAATTTGTCTTACTAAAAATATTAATGAAGAGCCTAGTTGTGATTATTTAGCTAAGCTTATTTCTAGGGACGAAGATAAAGACGTTGCTTTGTTACAAATAGTCGATACTTCTGGAGGGAATGATGTTCCCATTTTCCCTTATTTGCACTTAAATCAGACAGACGTAAGTCAAGTAAATGATACGATTACGACGATAGGCTATCCTTCAATTGGTGGAGATACGATTACTATAACTAGTGGGATAATAAGTGGTAAGGCTAGTAAATATGGTAATAGTTGGATTAAAACTGATGCGGCTATATCCTTCGGTAGTTCTGGTGGCGCTGCTGTTGATTCGATTGGTAATGTAATTGGAATTACTACTCAAGTTGCCTCTGATGTGTCTGGACAATTAGGATTTTTATTAAGTTCAGCTTCGATTTTTGATTGGGTAGAGTCGAATAAATATTTAACCCCCATAGATGGTTCATTATTAGATAGAATGATTAATTTATCTAGAAAACAAAAAATTTTAAAAGTAGTTGATAAATATATTCAATCAAGCCCATATCCTCGTTATACAATAGATAAGCCAGTTGATTGGACTTTTAAAAGTGAATCAGAGAATATTGTTAAGATATTTCAAAAAAATGATAAAGATGGTGGTTATGTTATAGTGGACTTATTAAGAGCACCATACTTAACTAGTCTTGGTGATATTAAGCCTATGATTTTAAAAAGTTTTAATGATCTTGGTTTTTCATCTCTGGTAAGACTAGTCAAAGAGAAAGAAGTAAAAATTAACAATGTCAAGGGAAAGCTCATTACCTTGTCGGCAAATGGAAAGATGCTAAATAGTTATATTTTTCCTCAAAAAGAATACTTGGTTTGGGTGGAGTATGTTTATGGAAAAGATGATAAAGATAAGGAGGTGGTAGATAGTATTGTTAATTCATTTAAAATTATCTCCGATAAAACAACATTTACTGAGACTCATAAATACGTGAATGATTCACCTAAATTTAGTGTTTCAACGAATGTTAATTGGGCTATTTTAAAACAGAACAGTAAGGCTAGCCCCTTAAAAATTCAAAATAAAAAAAATAAAGAAGTTTTTGTTAGCTTTTCTTTGGAAAAAATTAGCGATGCTGATGGTGGCTTAAGTAATGAGGAGTACATAAATTCCGTAAGGGATATGGTTAATTCCAGTAATCAAAAGACTGCCAGTATTGACTATAATTATACAATCGACAAAACTATTGCGCACTTTAAATTGAATAAAGAGATTAATGATGTTATGATTTTTGATGGTACGGAAAAAACTGTGAGTCAAGATAAGATCTTGTCTTTCAATAGGGATTATTATATTAAAATTAATAATAATTTTTTGGCAATTACCGTGACAGCTCTTACTGATAATAAAAAGATTTTTCAGAATGCGTTAGTTGATTTTAATAAAGTATTAAGTACTTTATCCTTCAAGTAGTAGTTATTGAGGTATTAGTAGTTTTGGGTAAATAAAATCGATTCGTTAAGAGTCGATTTTATTTTATTTTTTTATCTTAATTTACTGATTATTTTTAACTTATAATTAGGCAGTGGTTAAAAATCTTTTTTGTTTGACTTTTATCTCATAAAATGAAAAAATGATATGAGTATCAAGTAATCTTAAATAATAAATTGTTGATGTATGTTTTTAAAGGATATTTACGCTTTGGCGATTAAAATGGGTATTGAAACTGATTTGCGTGGCGTTGAAAAAGTAAACGGTCATTTAGTTAAAGCTAAGACTAAATATGAAAAGTTAAGTGCGGAGGCTAAAAAGGAATTTGATGTTGAAAGATTGACTAATCCATATTCCGACACCCGTATTTTGTATGATAATGGCTCAGAAGTAAAAAAAGTTTTATTTGGCATTGATGTAGATCCGCAAGAACTTATTTTGGCTAAGCAATTGGGTTATGATACCGTTATTGCGCACCACCCAGAAGGTGAAGCGTTAGCAGATTTAGGTGATGTCATGCATTTGCAAGCCGAAGTGTTGGCGCAATATGGCGTGCCAATTAATATTGCGGAATCAATTACTAAAGAAAGAATTTCTGAAGTAGTGCGTAGTGTTAATCCGGCGAATCATGATCGCTCAGTTGATGCGGCGCGTTTGCTAAATATTAATTTCATGTGCATACATACGCCATGTGATAATTTAGCGGCTAATTTTTTAGATAAATATTTAAAAACCAAAAAGATTGAACTAGTTAGTGAATTGATGGATGCGCTTAAAGAAATTCCCGAATATAAAGCAGCGATGAAAAGAAAATCTGGTCCAAAAATTTTTGCCGGCGCCGAAGATAATTACACAGGCAAGATCGCTTTAACTGAAATTACTGGTGGCACTTCTAATGGTAAAGCAATTTATGAAAAAATGTCGCAGGCGGGTATCGGCACCATTGTTGGCATGCATATGAGTGAAGAGCATAAAAAAGAAGCGTCTAAAAATCATGTTAATGTGGTAATTGCTGGGCATATGTCATCTGATTCATTGGGAGTAAATTTATTGGTTGATGCCATAGAAAAGCAAGGCGTAGAAGTGGCGCCGTTTTCTGGTTTAATTAGAATCAAACGCTAGAATTATGGCTAAAAAACAATTAGTGGAATTATTATCTCCCGCTGGCGATCTTAAAAAAATGCAGTTTGCTTTTTTGTATGGCGCCGATGCGGTTTATTGTGGGTTGCCCGCTTTTTCTTTGCGCGCGAAAACTGGTTTTGATTTAGGTGGCTTAGAAAAAGCCATTGACTATGTCAAGAAAAACAAAAAGAAAGTTTATGTCACAATAAATATTTTTGCTCATGAAAAACACATTAAAGCTTTGCCGGAATATTTAAAAAAGTTAGCCAAAATAAAACCGCACGCTTTAATTATTTCTGATCCCGGTATTATTCATTTGGCGCAAAAATATTGTCCACAAATTGCCATTCATCTTTCTACTCAGGCTAATACGATTAATAGTGAGGCGGTAAAGTTTTGGAAAAAGATGGGCGTGAATCGCGTAATTTTAGGACGCGAAACGAGTTTGAAAGATATTCAGGCGATTCATAAGGCGGTGCCTAAAATGGAATTGGAAATTTTTGTTCATGGCGCGATGTGTTTAAGTTATTCCGGGCGTTGTTATTTATCTTCTTGGTTAAATAATCGTAGTGGCAATGAGGGTTTGTGTACGCAACCATGTCGCTGGGATTACAAAGTGAAGCTCGAAGAAAAATTACGACCAGGAGAATTTTTGGAAGTGGAGAATGATGATAAGGGTACTTATATTTTAAACTCCAAAGATCTTTGCTTATTTGATTATTTAAGTGAGTTGATAAAAGCGGGAGTTATATCTTTTAAGATCGAAGGGCGTACTAAAAGTCATTATTATGTAGCATCGATTACCAATGCTTATCGTCAAGCGATTGATATTCTGTTAGACCCTAAAATTAAAAATAAGCAAAAGTTATTAGCTAAGGCGCGAGAAGAATTATTTAAGGTGGATCATCGTGGTTATACCACCGGATTTTTATTGGGCAATGAAGCGGAAACTCGTGAAGATTTTGAAACCTCTAAAGCGTTTACCGATTGGGAGTTGGTAGGTGAAGTGGTGAAGATAAAAAAAGAGGCTTCGGGTATACACGCTTATATTAAAGTGCACAATACATTATTGGCGAATGAGAAAATAGAAATTTTAACGCCAGAAAATTTATACACCTTGCGGTTGCATATTATTACTAACGCCAAGGGTGAAGATATTACCGAGGCTCATGGTGGTACCGAGGAAGTGTTTTCTGTTTTATTGCCGGCTGATTATGTTATAATAGAAGGCAGTTTATTAAGAAAGAAAAAATAAGTTAATGATCGCTTACTTGAGAGGTAAAATTAGAAACAAGAGCTTGCCTGGTAAAAAGGATAATTTTTTAATTGTCGATGTTAATGGCGTGGGCTATAAAGTTTATGTTGGCCTAAAATTAATTACTCAGGCGGTGCTTGATGAAGAGATGGAATTATTTATTTACACTCAGGTGGCAGAAACGGCTTTGGATTTATATGGTTTTATTAATCAAGAAGAATTAAACTTTTTTGAATTGTTGTTAACCATTTCGGGTATTGGTCCGCGTAGTGCTTCAGATATTATGCAAAAAGCCAAAATTGAAGATTTGCGTCAAGGCGTGATGACCGGTGATTATAATTTATTAAGTAAGTTATCGGGCATTGGACCAAAAACGGCCGAAAAAATTGTCATGGGCTTGAAGGATAAATTAGGATCATTAGAAAGTGTTGATGGTAAAGTAATTACCGATGAGTTTGGTGAGGCGATGGATGCCTTAATGGCGTTAGGTTATGGCGCTTTTGATGTGCGTGAGGCGTTAAAGCATGTGACGGCCACCGATACTTCTGGTAAAATTAAAGAAGCTTTGAAATATTTGGGCAAAAAATAGTATGAAAGCGTTAATTAAAAAGATTGTTAATAAAAAAGCGTTAGCTTATTACCATAAAACCATGGCTCTTCTGGCCAAGGGTCTTTATCGTAATCCTAGTCAGGATATGATTGTGATTGGCGTAACTGGTACCAATGGTAAATCGAGTACGGTAGCGTTGATTGCTAAAATCTTAGAGCAAGCTGGCTATAAAGTGGGTTCTACCTCAACGGTATCTTTTAAAATTGCTGGTCAGGAATGGCTCAATGATAAAAAAATGACTATGTTGGGTCGTTTTGGGTTGCAAAAGATTTTGTCGCAAATGAAAAAAGCTGGCTGTAGTCATGCGGTAATTGAAACTTCTTCTCAAGGCATTGATCAATTTCGTCATTTGGGTATTAATTATGATATCGCAGTGTTTACCAATTTAACTCCAGAACATATTGAGGCACATGGCGGTTTTGTTAATTATCAAAAAGCGAAAGAAAAATTATTTGCTAAATTACGCGAAGAAACTCATAAAACATATCGTGGAAGTGAAGTGCCAAAGGCGATTATTGCCAATGGTGACGATGAGCATGTTAATGATTTTATGCAGTATTGGGCGGATGAAAAGTATATTTTTGGTATAGATAGTC
>CAZNIV010000004.1:0-52646 GCA_964573235.1 uncultured Gammaproteobacteria bacterium | reverse complement strand
TTTATTCATTTGGATTTTGCTCGAAAAACATTCGAACTTTGTCCAACAAACACCGAATGTAGCGTAGCAAGGTGAGAGGATAAAGAAATTCGAACGGGTGGCTAGTTGAGTAAGGAGCGAGTCGGAAGACGAGCGACGAAGCGAAACTACTAGCCAATTCGAGCTGACGCAGAATTGGCGACCACCCCGGACAAAATAATTTGCCATAATTCGACGACAAATTATGACGAAAAATCCCACCCTCTCCGCCAGATTACCAAGTTCGAAATTTTTTAAGTATTTTATAAGCTGTACTTTTAAAAGTATTATGATCATAAATAAAGAAAAAATTTTAGAAAATATTTGTTACACTAAACTTGTTTACGGGAGAATAAATAAAAAAATTAATCTCAATTTTTCTAAAAAACAAATTGAAAAATTTATATTTAAAATTTTAGAAGAGACTGAAGAAAACTTTTATTCAAAGATTGGAAAAAATTTTTATGTAACAAATGCAAAAAATAACATTAAAGTTACAGTAAATTCAAATACCTTTAGAGTTATAACTGTTAATAAAATCGAGCGATAAAAAATGTTTTAAAAATAGGGGAGCAGGTACCCTTATATTGAATCGGTAAACAGTAATATAAATTCTCAGAGATTTACGTAAATTCAATTATGAACCTTAAAACAAGGCAAGCTACAATTGATTTTATCTTAGACCAACTAATATCAGTACAAAATGTGCGTACTCGTAAAATGTTCGGCGAGTACGCGTTATATTGTAACGATAAAGTCGTTGGTTTAGTGTGTCGTGATACATTGTTTATAAAAATCACAAATCAAGGAAAAAAATTCGCTGACGGGCATTATAAAGAAGGGCACGCATACAAAGGAGCAAAAGCCTCAATGTTGATTAATGGAGATCAGATTGAAGATTGTGAATGGTTAAGTGAGTTGGTTCGCATTACTGCTGATAATCTAAAGGCATCAAAGACAAAAAACAAAACTAATAAATCCATAAATACCTAAAAATATGCTGTATACCATCATCGTTTTTATAGCCATTATCGCACTCTGGTCTGTCTGGGGATTTTTCGGCTCTCACGTTGAACAAGCTAACTATATTGTGACAAAAAAAATGAATGGCTATGAGTTACGAGAATATCCAGCCCATATCGTGGCTCAAACAACAATAAAGGGATCTTACGATGAATCTTTAAATGGTGGTTTTAGTATTTTAGCGGGATACATTTTTGGCGGTAACACCAAAAAAGAAAGTATCGCCATGACTGCTCCGGTAATTGCCAAAACAGAGGAAACAAAAAAAGTTTCAGAAAATATTTCTATGACCGCCCCAGTATTGGCAATCAATAATGGCAATGAATATATTATCTCATTTGGTATGCCTCAATCTCAAACACTAGAAACTTTACCGACCCCCAATGATTCTAGGGTAAAAATAACAACTATTCCTACCAAAAAATATGCGGTGATGCGCTTTTCCTGGTATCGATCAGGCACGCGAATCAAGAGCCTACAAGAAAAACTACTTCTAGCCTTAAAGCGTGATGGGATTATAACCGAAGGGAATGTGGCTTATGCCGGATATAATGCGCCATGGACTCCGCCATGGATGACCAGAAATGAAGTATTAGTTGAGATAAAATAAATATATGACTAAAAGAATAGTTTTAGCTGGCGGTTGTTTTTGGGGAATGGAAGAGTTAATCAGAAAACAACCAGGAGTAATAAGTACCACCGTTGGTTATACTGGAGGTAAAGTAGAAAATCCCACATACGAAAATCATGAAGGCCATGCTGAAGCAATTGAAATAATTTACGATTCTGAGAAAACATCCTATAAAAATATGTTGGATTTTTTCTTTCAAATTCATAATCCCACCACCCTAAATCGCCAGGGAAACGATATCGGTTCATCTTATCGATCAGCTATTTTTTATGAAAATGAGGAAGAGAAAAAAGAGGCTGAGAGTTTTATTGAAATCGTTAATAATTCTAAGCGCTGGAAAGGCCCAGTCATAACCACACTTGAGCCTCTTCAAAAGTTTTATCCGGCCGAAGAATATCACCAAGATTACTTACAAAAAAATCCCGATGGCTATACTTGCCATGTTATTCATTTTGGTAGTTATCTAAAATAATTTTAAACCTAAAAATCTCTTAACTAACAAGGCATAACCAGTATCATGAAACAAAACATCCAAGAGCTATTAGAAAAAATCAACGCTTTAAACAAACAACTATCGAAAAAATACAATCAATTAGCAGAAAAATACGGTTTTTCTTTTTCTGGCAAAAAAATCGTTTTTTCCCAACCCGTTCGCCAAAAAAACAAGACTTTCCGAATCCCTACCTGGAAATACGTCATCCCTAAAAATATTAGGCATCTTTTATCTTTGCCATTTATTTATATGATGGTTGTACCCCTAGTACTCTTAGACTTATTCATCACATTGTACCACGCGGTTGCCTTTCCTCTTTACCAAATCCCCAAAGTTAAACGCCGCGACTTTATTGTTTATGATCGCCAGTTTCTTGATTACCTAAATTTACTTGAAAAAATACATTGCCTATATTGCTCTTACGCCAATGGTCTACTCGCTTATTCCGTTGAAATTGCCGGGCGCACTGAAAGATATTGGTGCCCGATCAAGGCGGCTCGTAAGCCGAAATTTAGTCATGGATGGTATAGTGACTTTGCCGATTACGGCAACCCAGAAGAATGGAACGAAAAATTTAACAATCCGGACGCCTTTAAAAAAAATAAGGAATAAATATTATTCTAGGCAAAAAAATGTGCTAAAAAACTAAAAAAGTGTTATAATAAATGTATTATTAAAAAATAGTCATGGCGAAGAGTAAAATTTTAATACTAGAAGACGAAAGACCCCTAGCTAAAGCCCTTGAATTAAAACTTATTCATGAGGGTTTTGAAGTTAAATCCATGCAAAGTGGTAAGGGAATTTTAGAAATCATCAAAAAAGATGCTTTTTCTTTAATTGTTTGCGATTTAATGATGCCAGAAGTAGATGGTTTTCAGGTTTTACAAATTCTTAAAGATAACAAAATAACAACTCCTGTCTTTGTATTAACCAATCTAAGTCAATCGGAGGATGAAAAAAGAGTACGATCACTTGGAGCAACTGAATTTATCATCAAATCAAATACGCCTATAGTAGAAGTCATAAAAAGAATAAAACAAAAGGTTAAATAATCCTTATGAAATACGACGAGATAGCAATAAAAAAAATTCTCCTCGATGGCAACTATGTTACTCCTGATGATATAAAAAAAGCGGTGATCTACGCTGATGATCATCGAAGTTCTGCAGTGGAATATTTACTTACCGAAGGCATTACTAGTGTTGATATAATAGGGCAAGCAATAGCTGAGTCTTTTAATTTGCCGTATTCCAATTTACTAGCAAAACAACCACCAAAAGAACAAGTACTTCTCATCCCTGAAGATATAGCAAAAAAAATTAGAGCAGTTGTCTTTGAACAAAACAAAAAAGAAGTAATCATAGCGACTGATGAGCCAAAAAATGAAAATTTAAAGCCAGAATTAGCCAAATTATTTCCAACTAAAAAAATTCAAATCACTTTTTCTTTATCAGAAGATATTGATAGTATTTTTGTAAATTACCAACAAGCATTAAAAACCCAATTTTCAAAAATTATTGAATCAAAGGGTCGCATTGCCCCAGAAATACTGGATCAAATTTTTGAAGACGCCCTAATACTCAAAGCCTCCGATATTCACTGCGAACCACAAGAGAAAAAAATCACTATTCGCTTTAGAATAGATGGCATTCTTCATGATGCTGGGGAATTACCAAAAGAATATTATGAAGGCATTGTGAATCGCTTAAAAGTTCAGGCCAAGCTTCGCATCGATGAGCACTTAAGCACCCAAGATGGCGCTGTAAGATATTCCCCTAAAAATGGTAATAGCCCTATTGATTTACGTATTTCTATTGTTCCCACGCTAAATGGCGAAAAAATTGCCGTCAGAGTTTTATCTTCATACGTTCGCGATTTAACTTTAGGCGATATTGGATTGTCAGAAGCCCTTCAGGATAAAATCATAGAAAGTTCTAAAAAACCTTTCGGTATGATATTAGTTACCGGCCCAACCGGTAGCGGAAAAACTACTACTCTTTATTCCATTATAAAAATCATCAACACAAAAAAAATCAATATCACCACCATTGAAGACCCCGTGGAATATAAAATACCTGGAATTAATCAAATTCAGGTGAATAACCAAACGGAATTAACTTTTGCTAGGGGATTAAGAGCTATTTCTCGCCAAGATCCTAATGTTATTTTTGTGGGCGAAATTAGAGATATAGAAACCGCCTCAATAGCCGTTAATGCCGCACTTACTGGGCATCTTCTTCTTTCTACCTTTCATGCCAATAACGCTGCTACAGCCATTCCAAGATTTATTGACATGGGAATTGAGCCTTTTCTTGTGGGATCAACGCTAGAGCTAATCATTGCTCAAAGACTTGTTCGCAAGGTTTGTGAATCCTGCAAAACAAGTTATACTGTTTCAAAATCAGACTTGGATAAATTCGGTAAAAATGTAAGTAAATTCTTTACAGGAAAATCTTTTACTTTTTATAAAGGAAAGGGTTGTGAGGCCTGCTCACATACCGGCTTTAATGGACGTATTGGTGTTTTTGAATTTTTATCTACCTCACCAGAACTACAAGATCTGATAGGTAAAAGCCCCTCTACCAAAGAAGTGGCTGATTTAGCCACAAGACAAGGATTTGTGTCTATGTTTGAAGATGGTGTCGAAAAAGTAAAAGCCGGAACCACCACCATGGAAGAATTAATGCGAGTAATCTTACCGCAATAATATATGAGAGAGCTTAAGGTCAGAAGATCTTATGAAAAACAAGGTTTTACCAAGCCTGTTTTTGAATATCGCCCAGACTGGCCATATATTAGTGTTGGATTTGGTGACGAACAAGACTACTTTATAGAAAATTTAAGCCTTTTAGTTGCTTCTGGCATGGGCATATCCACCGCATTATCATCGGTTAATTTATCTATTAAAGGAAGGCGCCTAAAAAAAATCATTACCGCCATCGAAAATATGGTCAATGATGGCATGCCTCTATGGAAGGCCTTTGAAGCAACTAATTTTCTTTCAGAAAGAGTTGTTTCCCTTATTCGTTCCGGTGAAGAAAGTGGAAAATTACCAGAACATCTTAATCTGGTAACTATTCAACAGCATAAAGAAAAAATATTCATCTCTCGTTTACGATCTGCTCTAATTTATCCTGGGGTAGTTCTTTTTCTATCTTTTTCAATCGCCCTAGTCAGTTCTTGGGCCATACTACCAAAGATAGTTTCTATCTTTGAATCAGCTAGTGGCGTACTGCCGATTAGTACCAGAATTCTCCTTTTGGTTGGTTATTTCTTTTCGCATTACGGCATTATTGTTGTGCCTTTAACTATAGTTTTATTAATATTAACAGTTTTCTTTGTCTTTTTTTATAAAAAAACTAAATTTATTGGCGACGCCATTTTGTTTAGCATTCCTGGTATAAAAAACTTAATCCAAGGACTAGAATTAGCTCGTTTTGGTTATATTTTTGGCGTATTGCTCCAAGCTGGGTTTCAAGCCAATGAAGCGCTAGAGTCAGTAAAAAAAGGCTCTAGTTACTCCCGATACCGAAAGTTTTATACCCACTTGCAAGACTGCATTATGCAAGGTGAGACTTTTAAAATAGCCTTCTCTAGTTACCACAAAACCAACAGCTACATGCCTGCGCCAATCCAACAGCTCTTTATAGCATCAGAAAAATCTGGGCGACTACCCGAAACCGCCCTTAAGGTAGGCGTTATTTTTGAAGAAAAAACCGAAGCGATGTCTAGAGATTTAGCAACGGTATTAGAACCAATAATTTTAATCTTTGTTGGCTTGGTTGTAGGTTTCATTGCCTTAGCTATCTTGGGACCAATCTATGATTTATCCAATCAAATATAATATTTTTTACAAAAAATCCAATCTAATCGCTACTAAAAAAGGATTTTCTTTGATAGAAATTTTGGTAGTTATTAGTATTTTTTCCATTTTATTTTCCCTATCTAGCCTGCTATTTAATTCTTTCAAATCAAATAGCAATCTAGAAATAACCACTACTACTATCGTAGAAGCACTTCGCTTAGCCAAGGCCAACGCTCAATCCGGAAAAGATGATTCTCGTTGGGGAATAAAAATATTTTCTACTGAAGTTAAAATATTTAAAGGCAATAGTTATGCGCAAAGCGCTCCAACTAATAACGGATTAACTTTCCCGAGCAATATAACAGCCACTGGTCTTTCAGAAATAATTTTCGAAAAAGTAACTGGCTCAACACTAACAACCGGAACCATTACCATCACAAACAGCGCCAAGAATAAGAACATTACCATAAATGAAAAGGGAACTATTTTTTATTAAAAATAAATCTACCAAACACCAAACGGCGGGCTTTTCTTTGGTAGAAATTTTAGTTTCTATTTCTATTTTTTTAATTTTTGTTATTGTGGTAACTAATATTTTAATAAATGTAAGTAACGGAACACAAAACTCCGCCAATAAAGAATTAGCCACTATTTTAGCCGAGGAGGCCTTAGAGGCATCAAGAAATATTCGCGATGCTAATTTTATCAATTTATCAGACGGAAATCATGGCCTATCCACATCAAGTAATCAATGGAATCTTTCAGGAAGTTCGGATATTATAGGAATTTTTAATCGAACCCTGAATATTTCAACAATTAATCCAGATCAAAAAAAGGTAGATGTCACTATTTCTTGGGCCGATCAAGTATCTAAAACAAACTCCCTAACTCTAAGTACCTATTTTACAAACTGGAGAGCTATTTTAAATACTGGCATTGGCTTAACAGTAAATAAAACAGTTATTAATCATGGGGGATCAAAAATAGCAGCTGATTTTGCTCCTTTTACTGTGGGCACCACTACTATAACCGTTGGCACCTCTTCTATATTTAACGAGGGGACTTATGCTATTTCTGAAAAAAATGATCCTGACTATACTCAAACCTTCAGCGGTGATTGTAATTCCACTGGTCTCATCACTATTGGCACGAGCACTAATAATACCTGCCTTATTACCAACGAAGAAAAGCCATCCAATCTCATAGCGACCAATAATGTCATTAATCACGGCCTAACCAAAACAATATCTGATTTTCAAATAAAAGTTGATACTAACCCAGTAACTTCGGGAATTGCTAATGTATTTAATTCGGGCAACCACACTGTTTCTCAGGTAGCTGATTCTAATTACAACTTAACCATTAGCGGTGATTGCAACGGATCGGGATTGGTCACTCTTTACCCCAATACAACAAAAAATTGCCTACTAACCAACGAAGAAAAATTATCCTTTCTTACCGTAAATAAAACTGTTATAAATCATAGCGGAACAAAAGTAGCGGCTGATTTCGCTCCTTACAAAGCCAGTACCTCAGTTATTATATTAGGAGCATCCACCACTCTTAATTCTGGCACTTATGCCTTATCTGAATCAAATAATCAAGATTACACTCAAACCTTTAGTGGTGACTGCAATTCAAGCGGTTCGGTAACCCTAACCCCTGGAACTACTAAAAATTGCACCATTACCAACGAGGAAAAGGGTGGCGATGGGGTGATTGTTTATGGTGACGGCACTACAATCCCCAAATATAGACAGTATGATAAATACACTGACACTTTTGGATCACAAATAAACACCATAACTTCTTCATCTGGAAACTCTTTTGTTATCAGAACATCTCCTACCAAAAAAGAAGCAATAGTCGGCTTTGTTACTTCCGCTGGCGTATTAAATGTTATGTGTTTTAATGGATCTACTTGGACTCAAGAATTTTCAAAAACTGTAGGTGGAACCGGATCAACCAGACGCTTTGATATTGCCTACGAAAATAATTCTGGCGATGCAATGATTTTATACAGTACCAATGTCGCCACCACCAACGAACTCGCTTATGTCACAAAATTGGGTAGCTCTGGCTGTGGCACCGCAAATTGGACAACCGCCACCAACCTAAATCCAGTAAGAACCTCTGGCATTATACAGTGGGTTAAAATGGCTTGGGATAAACGGGCAGGAAAAGATTTAATTTCAACTATTTGGGCTGATTCAAATTCTGATTTATCCACTATGATTTGGAGTGGTACCGCCTGGGGTAACGAACCAACAACGGCCTCAGAAACTTCCTTAGAGGTAGTTGGTAACGCTCAGGATGTTGAGGACTTTGATGTTGAATACGAATCACTATCTGGAGATGTTATGATCGTTTGGGCTAATTCGGTTGGCAAGCGCAATACCAATGGTGTCAGATACCGCACCTGCACTGGTGGCACCGCAACTTGTACTTGGGGATCAGTAACTACGCCACCGACTTTTAAAGACGACGCAACCAACTTAGACATTTCAGCTAATCCACATAGTAATGAGATTGTTTTTGCCTCAATCGGAAATGACGGTAGCGTATTACAAATTGGCTACTGGAGCGGTAGTTCTTGGACCAACACTGCTAATATTGATAATTCTTGTGACACCCCCTTGGCTGGCAAAAAATTAGTCTCTACCGGTTGGTTAATTTCTGGCGCTACCACTAGATCAGTTATAAGATACGCCGATAAAACTTCAACCGCTTTTGACTGGTATGTGGGCAATGGCTCAACTTTTACTCTTCAGTCCGACCTAATCCTCGCTCCAGCCCCTATTAGCCCATTTGGTTCTTTTGATATACAAACTAACCCACTAAACGAATCGGAGCTAATGTTTATGGTTTCTGATGGTGCTAATAATTTATTAGCTAAAAAATTGACTATGACCTCTAGTGGTACATTTACCTTAACCAATGCCGATGTAACTGCACTAGAAACAACTTTACCACAGTCAATAAATAACCCCTTTTCATTCGCCTTCTGGAGACACTAATATGACAAATAAATTATCAGACAAAAAAAACTTCCCCCTTGGTTTTACCCTCATAGAAACCCTAATTTATATCGCCATCTTTGCTATTTTTATAATATCCATGGCCTCTTTTTCAAATAGCCTAACTGCTTCTAGACTACGACATCAAATGATTCTTGAAGTAAATGACCAGGGGTTTTCTGTTATAAAAACAATAACTCAAACGATTCGAGACGGCAACCAAATTAATAGCCCCACCATTTATAATAGCGCTAATAATTTAAGCATTGCCACCCAACAATCAGCCACCAATCCAACGGTTTTTTCAGAAAATAATGGCGTACTTTATATAACCGAAGGAAGCAATGCGCCTATAGCTCTAACTAATAGTAAAGTTACGGCGAGTAACTTACTTTTTTCTAATCTTTCTCTTCCGAGCACGCCTGATATAATAAAAATTAGCTTTACCCTGAAGAGTTCTTCTACTTCTGTTATTGTGAGCGATGCTTATTCCCTTAACTTTAGCGGTAGCGCCAATTTACGAAAATAATAAAATGAAAAAAGATAAAAATAAAAATAATAGGGGATTTTCCACTCTATTTGTGGTAATATTACTAGGAAGCGCCATACTATCCTTTGCCTTAGCTATTTCTACTAGTAACTTTTGGTCAATACAAAGAAGCACAGCCGCAAAAAATTCAATCCAAGGGAAGGCCCTAGTTAATGCTTGCGCTGAAATTGCCCTTGAAAACATAAGACAAAATAATAGCTACGCCGGAACAAATAATATCACCTTAAATAATAATAGTTGCGATTATACCGTCACCAATAATGGCGGGGCAAGTAAAAAAATTATTGTTTCTGGAACAATCAATACTGTAATTAGTAAATTAACCATTATTACTAATTCCTTTAATCCGCTAACCATATCTTCTTGGCTAGAAACCCAATAACCTTAATCCAATTAACCATAAAATTATGACTACCAAAAAGCTAGAATGGGAAGAAAGATATAGCGTTGGCGTAAAATTAATTGATGATCAGCACAAACATCTATTTGCTATAATTAATGAGTTACTAGAGGCAATAAATACTAATACCAGTAAAGAAAAATTAAAAAATATTTTTAATGGCTTGGTAGAGTACAAAAAATTTCATTTTCAAACTGAAGAAAAGTATTTTAAAGATTTTAACTATAGCGGGGCCACAGAACATATTAAGGAACACGAGAAATTTAATGCTTCTTTGACGGCATTAAAAGAAAAATACCCAGAAGATACCACGGAAGTCGCCTTCATGCTAATAGACTTTTTAGAAGATTGGCTAATTGACCACATTATGAACGCCGATCAAAAATATAAAGCTTGTTTTATTTCTCAAAAATTAAAATAATTTTTGCAAACTATACCGCAAACCCCATGAAAACAAATAAAATAAAAATAATATTTTTACTCCTCTTTGCGGTATTACTTACCCTAAGCGTATGGTATGTATTTTATGTCTGGAATAAAAGCCTTTTAATCACCTCAGAGATAACTCTAAACTTATCTTTGGCGGCGGAATCAATGCTTCCTAGGGATGCTTTAAATAAGCTCAGTCTAAATACTACTGATCTTGAAAAAAAAGAGTATCAACAACTAAAAACCAGCTTATTAAATCTCATTAAATTAAATACCAATGCTCGTTTTGCGTATCTTTATACTCAAGTTGAGGATAAGCTTTTTTTTATAGCCGATTCCGAACCAGTTGATTCTAAAGATTATTCACCACCCGGACAAGAATATTCCGAGGCTAATCCTCAATATCATAAACCATTTACCACCAAACAACCCCTCATAACCACCCCGGCTACCGACCGCTGGGGAACTTGGGTTAGTGTTTTGGTTCCCATCGTTGATTACGAAACAAAAAAAATTACTGCCGTATTTGCCATGGATTATCCGGCCAATAAATGGCATAATGAAGCGTTTTTAAAAACCGACCAAGCTGGTATTTTAGTCATTATTTTATTTTTAATCTTATATATTTTTTATAATATTGAAAAAAACGCCAACAAAATAAAACAAAATGCTGAAATGTTTCGTTCTTTTTCCTCTTCCGTCAAAGAAGCCGTGGCCATTACTAATGCGGAGAATAAAGTTATTTTATGGAACAAAACAGCAGAAAAAATGTTTGGCTATGCCGAATCGGAAATATTAAAAAGAAACCTTAATGAATATATTATTGCCGATGAAAATAAAAATGGCACAAAAAACATCCTAAACATTACTAGTCCGGATGAAAATGGAGAATTAGGTAAAATAATCGACTTACGAGTAAAAAATAAACTTGGAAAAAAATTTATTGTCGAATTATCCGTCTCCATGGTTAAAATAAACAATCAAACACATTCCATATGTGTTATGAGAGATATCTCTTCCCGCAAAGAAGTAGAGGAAAAACTTATTAAATCAAATGAAAAAAATAGCCAAATGCTAGCGGAGTCTGAAAAATTAAACAGACTAATGGTAAACAGAGAAATAAAAATGATGGAACTTAAAAAAATAATTAGTGATTTAAAATCTAAAAACTAACCACCCATGCGCATAGTACCATTAAAAACCAAGCTCGTCAGCCTCTTAATCGTTGGGGGTATTTTTCTATGTTTATTAGTTGGTTTCACTACCTACTTTTATCTAAACTCAACCCTTCAAAACGAAAATCAAAAACAGGTTGAATCTTTAAATATTGAACAAGGGCATGAACTCTTTCAAATATTTGAAAATAATGCGCTTTTTGCAAAAATGCTCGGCACTAGAACTAGGGTTACTGAATACTTATTAGACCGCACTGAACCACGAAGAGAGGAGCTTCTAAATATTTTTTTGGATTATGCTCAAACTGATAGCGAAATTCTATCCTTATACTTATTGGACGAGACTGGTAAAACCCTAATTTCTACTGACCCGTCATTTGTGGGGGGAAATTATAGCTTTAGGGAATATTTTAAACAATCAATAATGGGCATTCCTCATGTTGATATGCTACTTGGAAAAACAAGTAATGAATTAGGTTACTATTTTTCACATCCCGTTTTAAATAAAGATAAAAAAGTCATTGGTGTTTTTGTATCTAAAATATCGGGAAATAAAATCAATACCGCCCTTTCTTTTAGCGAATTAAGAAAAAATTCAAAAATAATGCTAACGGACGCCTTTGGTGTGATTATCAGCAATACCATGCCAGATCGTTTCTTAAAAAGCCTCGGCCAACTCACCGCCAAAGAAGAAGCGATTATCAATTCATCGCAAAAATTTTTAAATAAAAAAATAACCGCATTACAATACGACAGTGCCCTAGACACCATTCGCAATAAACACATCAACCAAATAGTAAAATATAACGACAAAATCGACGGCGAAATAGAATTTCTCAATGTGATTAAAATCGAAAAATATCCTTTTTATCTAGTATCCGAAATTGGTACCGAAAGCATTAGTGCAACAATCTATTCCACTATTTCTCTCTTAATAATATTAATTTTTTTCTCCATTTTTTTAGTTTCCTACGCTTTATTTAAGATGATTTCTATTTTTACCCAACCAATGACCGCTTTAATCGCTTTTGCTAAAAAAATTTCCCAAGGCACCTTCAATCAAACCATAAAAATTAAACGCCGAGATGAGTTTGGGCAATTATCTGACGCTTTTAATACAATGTCTAACAATTTAAATGATCTCTATAAAAACCTCGATGAAAAGATTATCGAAAAAACCCAAGTGTTAGAAAACAAGCAAATTGAGGTTGAAAATCAGAAGAAGGCCCTTTTAAATGTACTTGAGGATATGGGAAAGGAAAAAAATATTTCCGATGAATTGGCCACAATCGTTAGAAGTGCTAATGAACCAATTATAAGCATAGATTTAAACAATATAATAACGAGCTGGAATGATGGCGCTGAATTAGTTTATGGTTATTCAGCCAGCGAAATGATTGGCCAACCCATTAAAATTATCATCCCAAAAGAAGAGCTTCCCGAAACAGCCAAATTATATAACAATCTTCTTAGCGGAAAAAGCTTAAAGCATATCCAAACCAAAAGAAAGAGAAAGGATGGCACCCTGGTGGCAGTTCTCATTTCCGGATCCCCAATCAAAGATGTCTCTGGAAAAGTAGTTGGGGCTTCTATGATTACTACAGATATCTCAAAAGAAGCTTTAATTGATAAGGCAAAAACAGAATTTGTTTCTTTGGCTTCACACCAGCTACGCACTCCGCTTTCAGCCATTAACTGGTACACTGAGATGCTTTTAGCGGGCGACGCCGGAAAAATAAATAAGCAACAAAAAGAATTTCTTAATGAAATATATCGTGGTAACCAACGCATGGTAGAACTGGTCAATGCCTTACTTAATGTTTCCCGCCTAGAGCTTGGCACTTTTTTAGTAGAACCAAAAGAGGTTGACATAAGAACCATAGCCGACAGCGCCATTAGTGACTTAAAGCCACAAGTCATTTCAAAGCACATTATTTTTACCAAAAACTATGACCCCAAAATAAAAATAATGATGCTAGATGAAAAATTAACCACCATTATTTTTCAAAACTTACTATCTAATGCCGTAAAATATACCCCCGACGGTGGCAAGGTTAATCTAGACATTACGGTGGGCAAAAAAGACTTAACAATAGCCATTTCTGATACCGGCCTAGGCGTGCCAAAGGGCCAACAAAACAAAATTTTTGAGAAACTATTCCGAGCAGATAATGTACGCCAAACAAGCACAGAGGGCACGGGTCTGGGATTGTATCTAGTTAAATCAATTATGGAGGCTACTGGGGGAAGCGTTAGTTTTAAATCAGAAGAAAATAAAGGTTCAACCTTCTTTATAACCATCCCCTTGGGTGGCATGAAGAAAAAAGAAGGAACGAAAGCCTTAGCTTAATTTAATAATTTAATATATGCTGAATAAAACAGTTTTAGTAGTAGAGGATGAAATGTCATTACAGGACGCCATAAAAATAAAACTGAACAAAAAAGGCTTTGATGTATTAACCGCCCGAACTATTGAGGAAGCTGAAAAACAATTAAACGGCGATCAAGAAATAGATGTCATCTGGCTGGATCACTACCTTATAGGGCCTAAAAATGGACTAGACTTTGTAATCGAACTGAAAATCAGCACAAAATGGCAAAAAATTCCTATTTTTGTAGTTTCTAACACCGCTAGTCCCGATAAAGTTAAGGGCTATCTTGCCTTAGGCGTCAATAAGTATTACACTAAATCTGATTTTAAATTAGATACAATTATAGAAGGAATTAAAAATATATTGGACGAAAAAAATATTTAGCGCAAAGACGCATTTTTATACCCTATACCATTAACCATTACTATGAAAAAAACTTATCTCATTATTATCCTAATCGTTTTACTAGCGACCACTGCCGGCGTTATTTTATTTAATCAAAAACCAACCGCAAAAATTATTGAAACCGAAAAACCAATTAATGATCAGCCCGTGACTCAAATCGCTAACCCGGCCTCAGTTAATTGCACTAAGGTTGGCGGTAATTTAGTAATCGAAAAGCGTGGCGATGGTGGTGAATACGGTTTATGCTATTTTGAAGATAACCGCGCCTGCGAAGAATGGGCCTTGTTGCGAGGCGATTGCCCAATTGGTGGTTTTAAAACTACCGGCTTTGATAGTATTGATCAAAAATATTGCGCTTGGCTAGGTGGGCAAACCTTTGCCGTGCCAAATTCTATTTGTACCCTTAAAGATGGTTCCAAATGTTCTACTATAGATTTTTATAACGGCTCTTGCCCAACACCTAGCCTTCAATAAATATGACAATCTCTCCTAAAACAATTTTAGTTACCGGTTGCGCCGGATTTATTGCCAGCAACTTTGTTAAACAATTTAAAAGCGAATTTCCCGAAACCCAAATCATCGGTTTAGATAATTTTTCTACCGGCAAGCGAGAGGCAGTTCATTCAGAAATCACTTTCTATGAAGCATCTATTACTGACCCGATCGCCTTAGAAACTATTTTTGCCAAACATCCGATCGATTATATTTTTCATTTTGCCGCCCTACCTCGCGTTTCTTATAGTGTTGAAAACCCAGCCGAAACTACCTTAGACAACACTTACGGTGCCGTTTTACTTTTGGAAAAAGCTAAAAATTATGGCGTAAAGCGTTTCATGTTTTCTTCCACCTCGGCCGTTTATGGCAATGCCAAAAGCTTACCCGTCAAAGAAGCGGTTAACGATCCGGCGCCACTCACTCCTTATGGAGTACAAAAACTTTCTGATGAATTTTTTTGCAAAATGTTTTCTGAATTATACGGACTAGACACTGTTTGTTTCCGCTATTTTAATGCTTATGGTCCGGGGCAATACGGCGATTCGCCCTATTCCACCGTTATTTCGGCTTGGCTAGAAACATTATATTTTCCTAAAGGTAAAAAAGCTTATCTAGAAGGTGATGGCGAGCAAACTAGAGATTTTTGTTATATTGATAATGTGGTGTTGGCCAATATCTTAGCAATGAAATGTGAAAAAAAATTAGGCGGGGAAATTTTTAACATCGCTCATAGTGAAAGAATTAGTGTTAATCAAATTAAAGCGTTAATTGAAAAATATACTGAACAAAAATTGGATTTAGAACAACGCCCGGGGCGCTTGGGCGATGCTCGCGATACTCATGCGGATATTTCTAAAGCCAAAGAATGGTTGGGTTACGCCCCAAAAATAAATTTTACCGACGGCCTAATAAAAACTATTGACTGGTTTAAATCAAGATTAAATTAATTATGCGTGTTTGGGATATTCATCCACAACATTTGTGCCGAAAACATTTATTAGCCGAGCACCGCGAACTTCATGGATTATGGAATATCTTAACTAAACATGGCGGAAAAGGTGGCTACTCTCATCATCCCGAAACTCGGCGCTGGATAGGAAAACAAAAAGCGCTTTACTTGCGACATGAAAAATTAATTACGGAATTTAAACGCCGAGATTATCAGCATCATTCGCCGTTGGATGAAAAATTAGCCACCGGAGAGGGTAGTCAAAAATCTTTTATCAACACCATCAAAGAACAAAGGGAAATATTAAAGAAAAAACCGTGCGATTGCCGGCTTCATCTATAAAAACCATATGAACTACCAAGGAATTATCGTAGAAGAAAGCTTGGAAAATAAATCTATCCTCGATCAATTAGAAATTAAAAAAATTGAAGTCGAAGAGGTAACTGAAGAACACAAAACACCCTGGATTAAAACTTGGACGATGAAAACCGTAGAAATCCCAGAAGCACAAGCGGGGAGCGTAGCAGAAAAAATTAGCCAAGCCTTAGATTCGCAACATGCTTGGTTTGCTGATTTTCAAAATGACACCACTCATTATATTATTTTTAAAAATAAAGTTTTTTGTGTTAAGGATTTTAACCAAAAACAATACGACGAGGCTAAGACTTACGGTATCAGCTTGGGCATTCCCGAATATCAAGTAGACTTTCATCCCGAAAGCCAGCAATGGATTAGATAAATTAGTAAACAGTTTTTATATTAAGACAAATTATGATCTCCAAAACTTCTGCCATTATTTTAAACATCTTGCCGATTGTTTTTATGATCGCTGGCATTCCGGTGATCAAAAACGATTATATTTTAACCGCTTTTTATTTGCTGGTTATTATTGCCGCCTTTGTAATTAGAAAAGAAAGAAAAGATTATTTATTTTTTATCTTCGGCGTGATTATTATGTCACTATCTGAATTATTTTTCATCAATACTGGCGTAGAAACCTTTTTGCGCCGAAGTTTTTTAGGCGCCATCCCTATTTGGTTGCCTGTTTTGTGGGGTTACTGTTTTGTGGGGATGAAAAGGGTAATAGTTATTATTTTAAAATAAATTTAGCTAAATTTAAACATAAAGCTATTTTTACTATTGACAAATAGCATATAATATGCTATACTCTAAAAACTAGTGGAAGCCAATGGCACACTGGTTTGTACATAAAATTTGAGGAACCAAATAAACCAACGCCAACTAAAAGGAGAAGACGCCATGAAAACAAAAAACTGGACGGAAGCCATGAAAGAAGATGGTCGGTCGCCGTTTGTTAATTTGACGGGACTGGGAAACCTGCTCCGCCAAAAACAGAAGCAAACTGAGCAGAAAAAGAATTTCCGCCACATGCTCAGTCGCGTTATCGGGATTATCGGCGTCAGCGCTATCATCGTCATCTTAGCGATCATAGCCTGGGCGATGACCTTCGATCTGGCTGAACGGCTGGATCGAGGCACGGGAATAAAGAGCAGTAATGCTCAATGGGAAATAGCGTGGGACAACTACCGCGCCGCCAATCCCGAAGTCAGTCGCGCCAAAGCAATTGAGGCCGTCAAAGCCTCATTGATCACCAAGGGCGCGATCAAAAAAGGTACGGAAATTCCCGCCTTAGAGTGCTTCCCGTATTATCTCAAATATGGCAAGTGCGGTATTCGGTAACTGGTTCCTCCCAAGGAGTAGGTCGCAAACGCTGTCGGGCAAATCTGCCGGGGCGACCTACTCCTTCATCATCAAGCCTCGGCCAATATGCTGAGGCTTTTAAATTTGTATTTACAAAAACCTAAATTTATACTAGAGTTGATATATCAAAGCACCTTTTATAACAACCCACTAAAGGAGGCGATCGTGAACCCAACAACCACCTGTTTATTGGTGCTCTGTCTGCTAGTCATAACCGCCTTGGTTATTATCGGCAAACGACTGAAAAAACCATCTCGCTACTGTCAGGTGAAAATCAGCAACGAAACCGAGTGGTCAATTAGTCTCAGTGAAGTTGGCGACAAAGGGTGTGGCAAAAAAACCCTTATCGTCATTGATCCCAAAAAAAATGGGGTCTTTCTGGCTAGCGAAAACCACCGAACTATTATCATTAATTTTTTGGAAGGTCACCTGGGGAATCTTAAGTCTGTTTATGCCCAAATGCAATATTTGCCACCGGCAAACACAGTCAAAAACCCCACCGTGCAACTAACCCTTCTTAAGAAAGACGGCCGTCCATTTATCAAGATGGAAAATATAAAAACCTAACAGCCACCCGACGCGTCTTGTGACGCGTCTTTTTATCTCGCCATCACTGTTTATATTATTGGCTAAATATAGCAATTTTATTTTCAATTTACAACTATCACTATTGACAAAAACGATAAATGGTGCTATTATTATAGGCACGAATGGACCAAATTGGTCCGTTTTATTTGCCCTTTTTAATAACAAGCAACAAGAAAAGTGGAGGAAGTGCCCATGAATCATCACCGTCCAATAACTCGAATTGTGAGCAATGAAAAAAAAGCGGACCTGGGGAGTGAAGAAGGAACTTCCACCATAGGTTCCCGCATGGAAAAAAGATTCAGCGCCCACAACCAAGTGCACAAAATTCCCCGCCGTCATAACATCCCCACCCATGTGGGCGGTCCGATGGTCCACGATCCAATTCCTGCCTATAACGCCATGAGACAAACTCTCGCGGGGCAACAACCCGCAAAAAAAATGGCCTAAGGTCATCTGGTCGTCTAAGTGCACACCCTGTGTGCTTAGGCGATCTTTTTATTTTGTCTAAAATATATTATAATACAGCAATCACTTAATAACTTATTTCATTATGTTTTCTCTACTTCTCATGATCGCTGGGCTATGCTTGTTTGAAGTTATTTGCAGTATTGATAACGCCATTATCAACGCTGATGTTCTACAAACCATGAAGCCTAAATATCGCCAATGGTTTTTGGTTTGGGGTATTATTTTTGCTGTGTTTGTAGTACGAGGTCTATTACCCTGGGCTATTGTCTGGGCAGTTAATCCTAAATTAGGAGTCATTGGTGCTTTAACCGCCACCTTTTCTAATGATCCGTCAGTTATTCATGCCATAGAACAATCCGCTCCAATTTTACTTATTGGTGGTGGTATCTTTTTAGTGTTCCTATTTTTTCATTGGCTCTTTTTGGAAGATAAAGCATTTGGCTTACCCGGAGAAAAGTTTTTTGCCTCTCAAGGGGCTTGGTTTTATGCCATTGTTTCTATTATTTTACTGGTAACTGTCTATTTGGCGGGCCAAATCAACCCACTATTGGCTCTTGGTGCGGTTACTGGCTCTACCGCCTTTTTTATTACTCACGGCTTTAAACAGAATGCCGAGGTGGCCGAGAAAAAAATGTTAAGCAAATCTAGTGGCGCCTCTGACATCGCTAAAATATTATATCTAGAAGTAATTGATGCTACTTTCTCTATTGATGGTGTTTTAGGCGCTTTTGCATTTACTTTATCCGTACCGATTATTTTAATTGGCAATGGCTTAGGGGCAATTGTCGTCAGACAAATCACTGTGGGCAATATTGATAATATAAAAAAATATATTTATCTTAAAAATGGCGCCATGTACTCGGTTTTATTTTTAGGTATCATTATGCTTTTAGATAGTTTTGGCCTTGAAATACCAAACTACATTTCACCAATCACCACCTTTGGCGTCGTCGGTTATTTTTTCTTTAAATCACATCTTCATAACAAAAAATTAGCCATTGCCTAACAATGGGCTCATTTAATTTATTAGTCACCTTATTTGCATGAAGATAATATTCAATGTTATAATATAGTCAATTACTTATCCTCTATGAATAAACTTAAGGTCAAAAGTTTTTTTCAACTAACCAGCTTATTTTTGGTTGGTGTTTTTGTGTTAACCAGTGGCTTCGGCTGTAAATTAACCGATGCTAAAACCCAAAGCAAAATGCAACCAATTACCTTAAATTATTGGAGCCTTTGGGATGACGCCGACGCTTTTACTGATATTATTAAAGATTATCAAACACTACACCCAAATATTACTATTAACTACCGCAAATTTCGCTTTGATGAATATGAGCAAGCCTTATTAAATGCTTTTGCCGAAGATCGTGGGCCAGATATTTACACCATTCATAATGATTGGGTACAAAAATACGAAACCAAACTAGCACCAATGCCAAGCACCATTGAAATGGCTTATCGCTTTGAAGAGGGAACCATTCAAAAGCAGGTGATTTATCGCACCGTGGCCAAAAATAGCCCCACTTTACTTCAGCTAAAAACCAATTATCCTGATGCGGTTTATAAAGATATTTTATTAAATAATCAGGTTTATGGCTTGCCCCTAAGCGTAGAATCATTGGTGTTGTTTTATAATAAAGATATTATGAATAGTGCCAATATTGCCCAGCCTGCTTTTACTTGGAAAGATTTTCAAGAGCATGTCACAAAAATGAAACAAATTGACAACAAGAGCAATATTATTCAGGCCGGAACGGCCATGGGAACGTGCACTAACGTTAATCGTTGCTTTGACGTTGCTTCAATTATCATGATGCAAAACATGGCCCAGTTTGGCTTATCCCCGATAGATGAAAATGGCTCAGTTAATTTTACTAAGAACACCATTAATCGCTCTAATCCCGGATTAGACGCCATTAACTTTTATTTAGATTTTTCTAATCCCGTTAGAGCGGTCTATACTTGGAATAAAGACATGCCTAATTCTTTGCAAGCATTTTACAACGGCAAAGTGGGCTATACTTTTGGCTATAACTATGATATTCCTACCATCCGCGGTCAGGCACCTCGATTAAATTTTGGTACCGCCAAAATACCTCAAATTGATGCCTTTTATCCGGTAAACTATGCTAGCTACTGGCTACAATCTGTTGCTAAAAAGAGTAAATACCCTAATGAGGCTTGGGATTTTGTTATTTTTTCGGCCAGTGAAAAAGAAGCGACTAAATATTTAGCTAAAACAAATCGCCCCGCTGCTTTACGCAGTTTACTAGATTCTCAAACCCAAAATGAAGATACCGTGGCCGCTGTCGGTCAAACTTTGTCGGCTAAAAATTGGTATACAGGCAAAAATCCTCAAGCCGCCGAAAGTGCTTACAATGAAATGATAGATAATCTAGTTAATTTACCAATGGGAGAAAAGTTTACTCTCTTTATAGAAAACGCTTTATCTAAAATAAACCAAAGCCTAAAATAATGAAAAACGGCCTAAAAAAAATATTTGTCATTACTCTTATTACTGCTGGTCTATTGTTGCCAGCTCTATCTGGGGTCTTTGCTCAATCTACTGACTGTAAAACACAAACAACCAAACCTACCACCGCTAGCCCCTATTTGTTATCTGGCTTAGGTGAGGCTTGTTTTAAATGTGGCAACTGCACTTTATGCGACATGATCGGTTTAATTATTGGCATTACTAATTTAATTGTTTATTTAAGTGGCGTCTTAGCGGTTATTGGCTTTATTTGGGCCGGTTTTATTATGATCACCTCTTACGGCAATGAAGCGAGAATTAAGTGGGCCAAAGAAATGATGGTCGCGGTCGTAATCGGTTTATTTATTGTTTTATTAGCTTGGGTAATTGTTAATACTATAATGACCATTTTAGCTGGGGGAAGTGCAAATAAAAATGAGATTCAACTAAGCGATGGCGCTGGTGAAGCTCAGCCATTTCAAATAACTGGTTGGTCTACAACCTGCTCTAATTTAAATAAAATACCTGAAGTAAAGCAATAATTTTAACCACCATATGAAAAAACAAAAACATTATTTTTATTTAATCACCTTATTTTTAATAATGCCGTCTGCTATTCTAGCTCAGGCTCCTGCTTCCAAATTAAACAATCCGTTAGGCTCTAATACTATGGATTTAGCTGGAGCTGCCAGCATCTTAATTAGTGGCGCTATTGGTTCGGCTGGTATCTTAGCCTTGATCGCTTTTGTCTGGGGGTCTTTGGAATGGATTTTATCTCAGGGCGATGAAAAAAGAATTACTAAAGGTAAGGATATGATGAAATGGGCAGTTATCGGCTTATTTGTTTTGTTTGCCTCTTACGCCATTATTAATTTTATCTTAGACTTTTTTGTTGCACCTAAAGTATAAATTAATTTTGCTTAACCAAGCGGTATATAGTATAATATACAGCAGTGATGAATTCACTGAAAATCTATTTTGAAAGGGGGTGAAATAATGAAAAAAACAACCATTAAAAAGATCGCTGCTACTGTCATTTCTTTGGCTTTGGCCGCTTTAGTTATCGTTCCTGTATTGAGCGCAAATGCTCAGACCACTATTCCTACTAACTACGACAGAGGTAACATGTCTACTGGCATTAATGTGTCTCAAAACACAGATTTAATTACTCTTGTTAAAAACTTTATTAATTGGATTCTTGGTTTCTTAACTTTGATCGCTGTTTTGTTGATCCTATGGGCCGGCTTCATCTGGATGACCGCTATGGGCGACGAAGACAAAGTTAAAAAAGCTCAGGATTTAATGAAAAACGGTATTATTGGCTTGGTAATCATTCTTGCCTCTTGGAGTATTGCCGCTTTCGTCATCTCCAATATTGCTAATTTCACCGGAGCTACTAACTAGTTACTACTATACCAAGACTGGCCAATGGCCTTTCTTGGTATATAGTTGTTAATCCATTTTAAATAAGTGGCTTAACAACTATATGAAGATAAAGGAAACCATTAACTATTTTTTTTTAACGATACTCCTGCTTGCACCTGGGTTGGTTTTCGCAGAGGGCGCTCCTGAAGAAAATCCATTGGGTCAAGGACTAGACAAGGTAAGCGTAGCTTATGGTAATAGCGGATTAACCGGCCAAACAGGTTTTTTTGAAATCGTTAGTTTTACCATCAATGTTATTATTGGCTTAATTGGTGTTTTACTTTTTTTATTAATCATCAAGGCTGGTTTTGAATGGATGACCGCGGGAGATGACAGTAAAAAAATCGATGAAGCCAAAGAAACTATTAAAAAGGGAGTCATTGGCGTAATCATTATGTTAAGTGCTTATATTATTGCCACTTTTGTAATTCAATCGATTGGTCAAGTTACTAAATAAAACATATCAAATTGCTATGAAAAAAATAGCTCAATATTTAATCCCATTTTTATTGCTCATCGGCTTTTTTACCATTATTAACCCTATCTTTGCCGTTGAGCCAATAGACGCCTTCAAAACGGCTTCGGGGCTGGCAGGAACTGGTCAAAACACTAACGAACTGACAACAATTATTATCAATATTATTAATTGGGCTTTGGGCTTTTTAGCTATAATACTTGTTTTGTTAATCCTTTGGGCGGGCTGGAATTGGATGACAGCCATGGACGATGAAGACAAAATTAAAAAAGCTAAAAGCACCATTACAGCAGCGGTTATTGGCATGGTAATAATATTATCTGCTTACGCCATTGTTAGTTTTATTATCAATAGCGCTGGATCAAATTTATATCCTATCGAAGTCGATAATAAGGCTTTACAAAAAAACATGGATGACACCCTTCAAAATATTAACGACAACAATTCTAAAGCGATTTACTAAAATTAATACTATGAAAAATAAAAAAATTATTACCCATATTTTAATCTCATTGTCTCTTTTTTCTTTATTCTTTTTAATTGCTCCTTTTTGCGGAGCAGCTGGTGCTACCGATAAAACAATAGCTAATCTTGATATTGCCGGCAATGGACTTGCTAAAGCAGATCTGGTTACTGTAATTGGTAAATTAGTAAGTTTTGTATTAGGCTTTCTTAGTATAATTTTAATTCTGTTAATCCTTTGGGCGGGCTGGAATTGGATGACGGCTATGGATGATGAAGACAAAATTAAAAAAGCTAAAGCCACTATTAGCGCAGCAGTTATTGGCATAGTTATCATAATGTCTTCTTATATTATTGCCACTTTTGTGATTAATAATATTAAAGCTAATCTTGGTCAAAACACCGGCAAAGAAGCAACTGGTCAAACGCCATAATAAATAAAAACCCCGCGCCTTGCTGGCACGGGGGGGGTGAGGTTGTGTTAACGCTCCGTTTGTGCGGCGTTAACAATAAAATTACAATTAATGGTAGTCATACCATCCGGTCTTGCTTGAGCCATGTCTTTTTCAAAGACCTCAAAGCCAAGAATCTTCGACTGGTCAATCATGACCATCTTTCCGTCAACCATTGTTTGGCGAAAGAAATAAAAGTCATATTTACCTGGACGCATGCGTATCCAAGAATACGACCTTGCCGGAATTGTGACCGCCGCCACCTGGATATCAGTACCAGAGCTACAGGCCGTCACGATCGCCGAATACGGATTTTTGTTCATGGCGATGCCATTTAGAACAACCATATTTCCGCGACCAATCATCATCTGTCCAGCACCGCGCCCGCCAAGTCCACCCCACATCTCCGCCTGAGCGTCGATGCTTTTGCCAAGCAATCGCTCAGCTTGATCACGCGCTTGCGGATCGGGGTTGTTGGCTAAGGCCAAGATAGCGGTGTTGTTGTCCATCCCGCCAGCATTGACCGCGGCGACGGCGATTCGACTGTTGTCGACAGGTGCTCCCGATTGATCCAACACCTTGCGCTGGGGCATCAGAATGCCACTAGTGCGAGAGCCATCCGGACCGACTGTGGTACCGCACCCGACTGCCACCATCAGAATCAGACCAAAGAAACCAAGACACCATTTGTTTGTTTTCATCTTGCCTTACTCCTTTTCTTTTTGGGTTCATTTTCGGTCGACATGACCGTTTTTATATGAAAAGAACGAACAACCTTAACATCGCGCCATCTATTTTTTGAGACTTTGCGACCCTCCACTATACCACATAAAATAAAAAATGTCAACATCTTTTGGCATTTTTTATCTAAATTAGGCTATATACTTCAATTATTTCTTTAATTCTCCTTTAAACCAATTAACAAATGGGATATTCGCCGGATCTTGTTTGTATAAAACCGCTAAATAAAAACTAAACCAAGAACCAAACGCCAATGCCTCCAGCGCCCCTGCCAAACCGTGCTCAGTTTTAACGGTAAAATCAACAGATTTAATTTTTTGTTTAGCTAAAACTTTTTTAGTTAATAAAGCGCGTTTTTGAATCACAGCATCGTAAGCAGGGGAGTTTAAAAATAAAAACTTAATCTGCTTATTAATCTTTTTGGGATTTTTTAAACCTTCTAATAAATGATGATTTAGTTCTGGTAAATTAAAATAATCAGCAACACACTTGGCGCTCTCATTAATTTGATTAACCAAGATATGACCATTGGCCGATAAATTGCCAGCCGAAACAATCATGGGCGCCACTTGCTTGAATTGCAAAGCGATTTTTTTAGCTGGATTATGTTTAGTTTTACTGTCCCAATTAAATTTTTGACCCGCCTCAGCCACATAATCTACTACTCGCTTTAAATCGGCTGATTTAACATCTAATACCTTAACCGCTTTAAATATAGCTAGAATTGCTCCCAATTGAATACCAACGGCATATCTTGGTTGATTAGACGGATTATATTCGGTAGAAAATTTAACTACGGGTATTTTTTTACTTGCCGCTATTTCTAATAACTTACCACCGGAAGCTAAGCAACAAACTTTAGTTTTTGCTTTAATCGCCTCGGCTACGCAATTTAAAGTTTCTTCAGTAGAGCCAGAATAACTAATTGCCAACACTAAAGTTTTGGTGTTCACAAAAGCAGGGATATGATAATCACGGGTGAGTATTACCGGCTTTTTTAATTCATCACCTAAGGCGCTACGAATTAATTCGCTAGCCAAATTAGAACCACCCATACCACAAATCACAATGTTTTCAATGGCGCCGTATGCTTTGGGTAATTTAATCGATTGCGCCGAATTCCAACCAGAAATAATTTGCTCTGGCAATAAAGCAATGGCATCGGCCACTTTAGATTTGTTATAACGACGCAAAAACATTTTAATATCTAAAAATCCCATATTACTAATTAAATTTCTTATGCTTTTATTATACCAAGAAACGGCTTTTCTCACAATTGATTTTTTAACCCTTTAATGTTATATTTATACAAAATGTAGCAAGTTTTTTGTTTGCTAATTATTAATTTTGCAGTTATGTCTGGACACAATAAATGGGCTAAAATCGCCAGAAAGAAAGGTGTTTCCGACGCCAAGCGTGGCGCTATGTTCACCAAGGTTGGTAATTTAATTTCTATCGCCGCCTCTAAGGGCGGAGACCCTGATGCTAATTTTCAATTACGACTAGCTATCGAAAAAGCCAGAGAAATTAATATGCCTAAAGATAATATTGATCGCTCAATCAAGCGTGGCACTGGTGAAGGTAATGACGGCAAAGTTTTTGAAGAAGTGTCTTATGAAGTTTTTGGTCCGGCCGGATCGGCTTTTATTGCCCACGCAGTGACCGACAATCGTAATCGCACCATTACTGATATTAAAACTATTTTAAACAAAACTGGCGGTAACTTGGGCGCTTCTGGTTCGGTAATGTGGATGTTTGAAAATAAAGGCTTAATTATTATTCCCATTGAGCAACTAGCTAATAAAAATACTGATGAAATAGAACTAAACTTAATCGATGCTGGCGCGGATAATATTGAAAAGTCTGATGAGGAATGGGAAATCTATACCGCTCCAGAAAAATTACAAGAAACTAATAAGGCTATTACTGCCATGGGACTCAATCCTAAAGAATCCACTCTAACTTGCCTGGCTAAAGAGCAGGTAAAAATTTCTGATCCCTCAATTCAAACCAAAATTGAAAATTTATATAATGCCCTAGATGAAATTGGGGACATTAATAATGTCTATACTAATGCCGAATGGTAAACCGAAGATTCTTTTAGGAATCGATCCTGGTTTAGCCGATACCGGCTATGGCGTGATTAGTGCTGACGGACAAAAAATTACGGTTATAACCTATGGCTCAATCAAAACCGCCAAAACTCTAACTCTTCAAGAACGCCTTAAGCAAATTGAGCAAGAAATAAAAGCAATTATCGAAAAATACCAACCGGAAGCGGCCGGAATTGAAAAATTATTTTTTCAAAGGAATGTCACTACCGCCATGCTAGTAAGCCAAGTGCGGGGAATACTAATGCTCATACTAGCTAATAACGCCTTACCCACACTAGAATTTACGCCACTTCAAGTTAAGCAATCGGTTACCGGTTACGGTCAAGCCGACAAAAAACAAATTCAACAAATGGTCAAAAGTATTTGCGGTTTAAAAGAAATTCCTAGGCCAGACGATGCCGCTGACGCCCTAGCCATCGCTATCTGTTTAGCTAGTTGTTATAAAAACCCCACTTATCGTTAATTATGATTATTCACATTTTAGTTTTTTCCAATTCTAATAAAACCGAAGATTCTACCACTACGAATTTGGATTTTTTTGTTGCCTCGGCCAAAAAATTAGGCCATGAAATTAAATTTATTTACGATTATGATTGTCAATTAAAATTTAACGGCAAACCCGGACTAATCGTTAAAGATCATGCGCTAAAAAATATTAAACTGGTCATTGTTAAGGCAAATACTTCTGGCAAAAAACTTAATTTCCGCAGTAGTTTTGTTGGCCAATTAGAGTTAATGGGCATCACCGTCATTAACAAAGAAACGCCAATTATGTGCGCTAAAAATAAAATTCGCACGCTCCAAATTTTATCCAAAAATCACATCCCCATACCTAAAACTTATGTGGTGCGCCACGCCGAAGACTTAGATGAGCTCGTTAAAGATATCGGGCATTTTCCGGTTATCCTAAAAACTGTTAGTGGCTCTAAAGGGGCTGGCGTTTCGATTATCGAAAGTCAGCGCGGATTAAAATCCGTAGTGGATTTAATCGTTAAAGAAAATTATTCCGAACCTATTATTTTACAAGAATATATCCGTGAAGCTGAGGGCCGTGATGTACGCGTTTTTGTAGTGGGCAACAAAGTAGTAGGCGCGATGGAAAGAATCGCCACTAAAGAAGGGGAGTTTAGATCAAATTTTCATTTGGGTGGCAAAGTACAAATTACTGATTTAAGCGCTCAAGAAAAAAGTATTTCTCTAAAAGCCACTAAAGCTTGTGGTTTAGATTTTGCTGGGGTCGATATTATCCGCTCAAATAATGGACCAAGAATTTTAGAAGTTAATGCCAACCCCGGATTAGAAGGCATTACCTTGGCCACTGGTAAAGACATCGCCGGAGAAATTATTAAATACGCTGTTAGCCAATTTAAAAAGAAATAATTTAAATCTATGTCGCAAGACTGGCGTCATCCAACCGCGATTAAAAGGGAGCGCTCTGCAACAACGAGCATCAGTGATAAATATCACTCCGCTAAACATAAAATTAAAAAAGGTGGTTTTAAAAAACTATTTAATTTTTTATTTTTAGCTGGTATTTTATGTTTATTAATCGGTGGCATTGCCTCAATCGGCGTTTTTGCTTGGGTTTCTAAAGACTTACCTTCACCTGATGGCGTAATTAATCGTAAAATATCTGTCAGCACTAAAATTTATGATCGCACCAGTCAAACCGTGCTATACGATATCCATGGCAATATCAAAAGAACTCTTATTAAAATAGGGGATTTGCCAAAATATACTATCGATGCCACCTTAGCTGCCGAAGATCGTAATTTTTATAATCATAAAGGCTTTAGTGTTCTGGGTATTTTACGTTCAGCTCTAGTTAATGCCATTACGGGAGAAAAATCTCAAGGTGGTTCTACCTTAACTCAGCAATTTGTAAAAAATGCTATTTTAACTTCTGAAAAAACTTATACTCGAAAATTAAAAGAGATTATTATTTCTTATCGCATTGAAAGCTCTTTCACTAAAGATCAGATTTTGCAAATGTACTTTAATGAAATCCCTTACGGCTCAGTTAACTATGGCATTGAAGCGGCTTCGCAATCATTTTTTGGTAAATCAGCTAAAGATTTAACTATTGCCGAATCTGCTATTTTAGCTTCTATTCCTAAAGCCACTACACTTTATTCTCCTTATGGTAATAATTTAGATCGCTTATTTGGGCGTCAACAATGGATTATTGATCAAATGGTTTCTTTGGGTTATATCACTCAAGCTGATGGTGATAAAGCAAAAAAAGAAAAAATTATTTTTAAACCGTTACGCGATTCCATTATCGCTCCCCATTTTGTAATGTATATCAAAGACTTATTGTCTGAGCAATATGGTGAGGAATATATTGATCAAGAAGGCTTAAAAGTAATTACTTCTTTGGATTTAGATAAACAAAAAATTGCCGAGAAGGCGGTTAAAGACGGGGTAGAAAAAAATGGCGCTAAATATCTATTTAATAATGCTTCTTTGGTTGCCTTGGATCCAAAAACGGGTCAGGTTTTGGCAATGGTTGGATCGGTTGATTATTTTAACAACGCTATCGATGGCCAAGTTAATGTCTCTTTGCGCCCACGCCAACCCGGATCTTCTATGAAACCCATTGTTTATACGGCCGCCTTTATTAAGGGTTACACGCCAAGCACTGTTTTATACGATGTAAACACTAACTTTGACACCACTGGCAATAAAGAATACTCACCTAAAGATTATGATTTAAAAGAGCGCGGCCCCGTTACTATTCGAGAGGCTTTGGCTCAATCATTAAATACTCCGGCCGTTAAAGCTACTTATTTAACGGGTATTGATACGATTTTAGATTTAACCGATAAACTTGGCTATACCACTCTAAAAGATCGTAGTCGCTTTGGATTATCTTTAGTATTAGGCGGTGGGGAAGTAAAGCTTTTGGAACATGCTGGCGCTTATGCCACTCTAGCTGCTGAAGGCGTTAGACATGAAATAAATCCTATTTTACGCATTGAAAATAAAGATGGTAAAGTACTTTATGAATTTAAAGATAAGTCAGAAAATATCATTGACCCAGAAATTACTCGTTTAACGGCCGATGTTATGTCTGATAATGAAGCTCGCACTCCAACCTTTGGCGCTAACAATAAATTAATTTTACCTGATCGACCAGTGGCAGCTAAAACGGGCACTACTAATGATTTTCATGATGCTTGGACTATGGGTTTTACTCCTAGTTTAGTGGCTGGCGTGTGGGTAGGTAATAATAATAATCAAGCAATGAAAACTGGCGCCGATGGTTCAGTAATCGCCGCCCCTATTTGGAATCAATTTATGTTGGAGGCTCTTAAAAACACTCCTCCAGAAAATTTTATTGCCCCCCAAACAATTATTACAGGTAAACCCGTTCTTGATGGTGTTAAGGTGGCTGAAAAAATTTATCAGATTGATACTATGTCTGGAAAATTAGCTACTCAATATACGCCAAAAGAAACAATTAAAGAAATTCGGGTACGCGCTGATCATTCAATTTTACAATTTGTAAACAAAGATAATCCTCGTGGTGATGTTCCAACTAATCCGGCTTCTGATTCCCAATATTCTAACTGGGAGGATGCTGTGCAACGATGGGCCTCTGAACAGGGCTACAGTGCCACCAGTAGCGCGCAAGGCATTCCAACCGACTATGACAACACCCATTTAGCAGAAGACCAACCACAGGTTATTATTGTTACCCCATTACCTAAACAAAATATTAAAGAAAGCATTATTAATGTTGAAGTAACGGCCAATAGCCGTCGAGGAATTAAAGAGCTGTTTTTTTACTTAGATGATACACTACTTTCTACTACCAACAATGTATCCGAAACCAATTTAGATATTAGTGGTTTTGATAACGGCTTTCATACCTTAACTATTAAGGCTAAAGATGATTTGAAAAATATGGGCACGGCCTCAGTAGAAATTAACTTATTAGGTGGCCGAATAATGCCTGTTTTAAATTGGACTTCGCCCAAAAACAATGAATCTATCACCTTACCAATTACTCTTAAAGCCTCGATTGTTAATTCTTCTCTTATTAAAAAAGTAGATTTCTATTTTATCAAACAGGGAAGTAGCACTGAACAATATCTTAATTTTATCGAACCCACCACTTCTAATGTAACCATTAAGTGGGATAAAAAAGTAGATTTGGGAAATTATACTATTTACGGTTATATGTTTGACCAAGCGGGTAAAAAATACAAAACCGAGGAATTAAAAGTAATTGTTAACTAGAAAATCTTAAATAAAAAAAGTCCCGAAGGTAATCGGGACTTTTTTAAATTTTCAATTAAGCGGTGGCTTCTTGCTTAATAGGCATTACAATATATAAGTAATCATTTAATTCTTTAGCCCTTAAGAGAATTGGGGCACTTGGGGAATTCATTTCCATCACTACTTCGTCGCCATTGATGTTATTTAAGCCATCTAGTAGATAATTATAATTAAACACCACTAGCAAGCTCTCACCTTCAATTTGAGCCTCTAGGTCATCAGAATTTTCACCTGTCTGAGCCGAAGAAGAGGTAACGATGATTTCATTTTTTTCTTTCAAAAATTCTAACTTAACATCACAGACACTATTTTTAGTAAACAAGCTTGAGGTTTTGACTGCCTTAATTAAAGCTTGGCGATTAATGGTAACTTTGTTTTTAAATGCTGGGGGAATAATTTGTTCGTATTCCGGATACATACCATCAATTAGGCGGGAAATTAAATCAATATTATTAAAAGAGAACATAATTTGATTGTCGGAAATATAAATTTCTATATTTTCTGAATTTTCTAAAGAAGCCTCATCTTTAAAAATACCTAAAATTCTAGCTACTTCCATTAAAGTTTTAACTGGCACGATTAGGCGACGTTGATTTTCATTACTTTCAATTAACTTTATTTTCTTTTCCGCTAAACGATAAGTATCCGTAGCGGCCATTACTAATTTATCACCAATAAAATTAAGTAACACTCCGGAAATTTCTGGGCGGGTTTCTGATTTAGAAGCGGCGAAAGCCACTTCGGAGATTATCTGTTTTAAATCTTTAGCTTTAATAAGATAAGGATTTTCTTTTTTGATAGTAGGGATAAGAGGGAAGTCAGTAGCGACTTGGCCTTTGATTTTGGTTTTCTGTTTTTGGCACTTAATCTTAATACTATCGCCATCCAATTCTAGATCAACTCTTTCTTTTGGTAATAAAGAAATATAATCGCTAAATAATTTAGCTTCAACAGTAAAGTCGCCTTCGGATTCTACCTTAGCTCTAACTTGAATAGAAACACCTATTTCTAAATTAGTAGCTGCCAAAGTAACAACCTTATCTTCTACCTTAACTAAGATATTAGATAAGATAGGTAGGTTAGTATTCTTATTTGCTATATGACTGATAACCGATAAACCTTGATTTAAATTCTCTTGTGTACAAGATATCTTCATAGAGGTGGGTTAGTTATTTATTTTTATGTATATATAATTAATAGTAATAGTAATATAAAAGTGAATAACTTTTGTGTTCGTTACCTAACCCTTATAAATACTAACTTAAAATGATCTTTTCTCTGGGTATAAATACTTGATAACTATATTGAAAACTGACTTATAAACTGAAATTTTAGTGGGTATAAAAGTGGATAAGTGAGGGTGGTAAAAGTTGTACACAATTCTTGTTCAACTATCCAGAAGTTATCACCAGAACATTTTTTAATTTAGGGTTAGTTGTTAATAAGTTATTAATAATTTTACCTATAGGTGATAACAAGTTATACACCGCTTATCCAAAAAATTAAGAAATAAATAACCGTTGCTTCAAAACATTAACATCTTGTCTTAACTTTTCATCAAGCTTAATTTGTCGAGAAATCTTTTCGTAAGCATGCATGGCGGTAGTATGATCGCGCCCACCTAATTCATGTCCGATAGTAGGATAAGAGGCTTTCATCTCCTCGCGCATTATATACATAATTATCTGACGAGGTTCGGTTAAATTTTTCTTACGGCAAGCACCAGTAATATCAGAAATTTCAATATCAAAATATTCAGCGACGGTAGTAATGATGTGTTTAGGGGTCAAAGGCTTCTTTTGGGAGTTGGTAGTAATTGAAGAGGTTATTTGTTTAACTTCTTCGAGTTCTAAATCACGGTTACGTAACTGGCTGTGAGCGATAATGCTATTTAAAGCGCCTTCTAGTTCTCTAATGTTGTTATGAACGACGGTGGCTAAATAATTTACAATCTCGTCGGCAATTTTATAATTCTTTTCTTTAGCCTTAGTTTTAATGATCGCCATTTTAGTTTCTAAATCAGGAGAAGAAACATCAGCGATCATCCCCCACTCAAAACGAGACACTAAACGGTGTTCTAGGGTGGCAATGGCTTTTGGTGGGCGATCGGAAGTTAAAACCACCTGCTTATTTTGTTGGTGTAATTCATTAAAGGTATGAAAAAAGGCTTCCTGAGTCATTTCTTTATTAGATAAAAACTGCACATCATCCATCAAGAGAACATCAACGGAACGGTATTTCTTGTTAAATTCTTCCATTGCCTCTTTGCCTTTTTGAACCGTGCTGACAAAGTCGTTAGTAAACTTTTCGCAGGAAACGTATAGAATCTTGGCATTAGGATTGGCCTTTTGGATTTCGTGGCCGACGGCTTGCATTAAATGAGTTTTACCTAAACCAACGCCACCATAAATAAATAGTGGGTTATAGGCATGACCCGGAGTTTTAGCGATCGCTAAGGCAGCGGCGTGAGCTAGTTCATTATTCTTACCGACAATAAAGGTAGTAAAGGTATATTTGGGATTAAGGCCGAGTTCACCATTTTTGTAAGCAGTTTTAACAATGGTAGCAGCACCTTCTTGAGTTTTAGGATTTTCGGCCACGGCAATTTTAACTTCTTCAGTGGGAGTGGTACCAGAAGCAGAAATGACAAAACCACCCTCTTTAATGGGTTCAATTTTGTAAGTTACTTCTTTGACCTGATTATTAGTAACGCTTTTGAGTGCTTTTAAAATTGTGGCATGATATTTTTTTTCTAGCCACTCTTTGGTAAAGCCATTAGGAACAGAAACCACAATTTTTTCGTTTTCGAAGTTGGAAATGGCAGTGTTTTTAAACCAAGTGGTGAAGTTTGCTTTAGATAAGAGTAATTCTAATTCACCGAGGGCCGCTTGCCAGAGTTGTTGAGGATTCATGCTCTAATGAAAGTTAATTTTTCTAAAAATTTGAGGGGCTAGTGGAAAAATGAATAAAAATAATATTTTTTTGTTCCAGTGAGCCGATTACATTGAAATATCTTATAACGAAATTCATCTTAACACAAGAGGCTGAAAGAAAAAGGGCGTCATTATTGGCTAGGATGATGACATGTTTATAAGCTGTGCATTAAATAGCGACGATTAGTAAAAATGGTGGAAAAAGTTTTGGCATTGACTAATTAATAAAAAGATGTTATTATCTGGTGTAGATTATTAGTAATAAATTTTGCAAGATGTCCACGAAGAGAACTTATCATCCTAGTAAAATCAAACGCGTCCGCAAGCATGGCTTCAGACAAAGAATGGAAACTAAGGGTGGTAGAAAGGTTTTGGCTAGACGTAGAGCCAAGGGCCGAAAAAAGATAACCAAGGTTTAAACAGCTTTCATGCTGGCAAAAAAATACAGACTAACAAAACAGAACGACTTCAAAAGGATTTTTGAGGGAGGGCAAAAGGGTTTTGGTAGTCTTTTTTGTATTCGTTTTTTCGCAAATAATCTAGATTATTGTCGAGTAGCCGTGGTGGTTAATAATAAGGTGTCTAAAAAGGCGGTTGAGCGCAATATTCTTAAGCGTCAGGTGCGAGCCGTGATCCAATCAAATTTTGCTAATTTTAAGCAAAATTCAGATATTATGATTAATGTCTTGCCTCGGGCCGTGGGCAAGGAATATGCTGAATTATCGGAAGATTTGCTAAAAACTCTTAAAAAAATCAAATTATTATAAATGGATAAGATTTTTTTGCCTTTGAGGATGCTGGTTTTGAAAATGATCAGGATTTATCAAAAGACGCTATCTTTTGATCATGGATTTTTTAAATCAATGTTTCCTTACGGTTATTGTCGTTTTACGCCCACTTGTTCGGAGTATGGCTATCGTGCGATAGAAAAATATGGTATTATCAAGGGCGGATTAAAGGCGCTTTGGCGGGTGATTCGTTGTAATCCGTTTAATCGTGGCGGACATGATCCGTTAGTATAATTATTAAATTAAATAAATATTTATGTTTGGATGGTTTGACATTGCTTTTTATCAGCCGTTATTAAACTTATTGGTTTATATTTATAATATAATTCCTGGTCATGATATTGGCGTAGCAATTATTATTATTACTTTATTGATTAAATTGGTGCTTTATCCTTTGACGGCGCATTCTTTGAAATCACAAAGAATGATGCAGGATTTACAGCCAAAGATTGATGCTTTAAAAATAAAATATAAAGATCAAAAGGAATTGATGGCGCAAGAGTTAATGAAGTTGTATAAGGAAGAGAAAATTAATCCGCTGTCATCTTGTTTTCCATTATTAGTTCAAATCCCATTTTTTATTGCCATCTATCAAGTATTTGCGGCTGGCTTATCAAGTAAAACAGCGTTAGTGCTTTATCCGTTTGTGGCTAACCCTGGAACTTTGAATCATATTGCTTTTGGTTTTTTAAATTTAGGAACACCAAATTGGTTTTTGGCGGTATTGGCGGGCGCGGCGCAATTTTGGCAAGCTAAAATGATGCCGATGCAAAAGCCGGCAATTGGCGGTGATGGTAGTAAAGATGAAAATATGGCCGTGATGGTAAATAAGCAGATGACTTATTTTATGCCAATAATGACTTTATTTATTGGTTTAAGTTTACCCGGTGGCTTAATGTTGTATTGGTGTGTTAACTCTTTGTTTGCGGTAGCTCAACAAAAAATTGCTTTTAGAAAGCGTAAAGAATTGACGGTGCAAGTGATTGATAAAAAATAGATTAGTGAACCAAAAACCCCAGCAATGCTGGGGTTTTTATATTTATTTGGTATAGTTAGCGGTTTTGCCAATGATCATTTTTATAGTTTGGGGAGTGATTTCGATTTTAGCCGGAGTTTTAATAATTTTTTTCTCGTCGTGCAGAATGATATTTAATGGTTCGGTAGCGGTAACTTTAATTTGGGCATTTTTTAAAGTAGAAGAAGAAATTTCTGATTTGAATAAATGTTTTTTAGTGGTAGTAATATGAACATCAAATAAATTATCGGACAAAATGTCTTGTTCATAACTAATGCGGTTAATATTTTCGATGAGCACGCGATTGTTTTTTTCTTCTAAGGTTAAAAAGTAGTTATTGTCGCATTCTAAAGAAAATTTGCCACCATTGATTTCTAGGGCGGAAAGAAAATAGGCGTCGTTGATTTTGGCGAGATTTATTTGACGGACAATTCTTTGGGATAAAGTATCACAAGCCTTTTCTTCGATAGGAATATTTAAACAGCTAGCGATATGAGTTGATTCAACGGGAATAAAGCCAATGGTGATATTTTCAAAATCGGGCAGTAGGTTAATGATTTGACCTAAGGTGCGATCAGTGCCGACTACCACGACGGTTTTAATACCGCGTCGAAATTCTTCAATTAGGATTTGTTGAATATTTTTTAAAAAAGAGAGGCGGTGAATTTTTCCGTTAATACCAAGATCGGTGAGGCGATTTTCAATGCGCGCCACAATCTTTGAATATTTTTTGTCAGCCAAAGCAGCGTCGTAAATGTAATAATACATGAAGACTAAAGACAAAGTTATTTAACCTTTTTGGTCTGTTTGGTTGTTGGATTATCAGTTTTTTCTTCAGGAGTGGCTGGGGTTTCAATTTCTTCGGTTTCGGATTGGTTGCCCTTAAATTCTATTTTTTCTTGGCGAGAAAAGTCAGGTCGAGGGGATTTAGCTTTTTCACTGGACATTTGGCATTTTCCGTTAAAGGCACAGCCCGGAGAGATAACTAGGACCTCAGCTTTGATATCACCAAAAATTTTAGCGGTAGAAGTTAATTCTAGCTTGTTTCTGACCTTAATGTTTCCTTGAACCTCCCCAGCGATTAGAGCGTTTTCGGCTGTAATATTAGCGAAAATTCTAGACTTGGTACCAATGCGTAAATTTTTAGCGGTTTTGATAGTGCCACAAATGGTGCCTTCTACGATAATATTGCCCTCAGTAACGAAATCACCTTCTACTTTAACAGATGGGCCAATGATTGTTTCGGTTTCATTGACGACCGGAGTTTCTTTGAACATATGAATCAGGAATTAATTAATTATTTCAGCTTAATTTTAACTAAAGTTGGCCCTCTTGTCAAAAAGCAAAAAATGTGATATATTAACGAGCATTAAGTTAGTTAAATTATTGTTTAATAAAGAATTATGCCAATCAAGGAGTCAGCTAAAAAAGCATTAAGACAAAGCATTAAGCATGCTTTAAGAAATGCTAAAGCAAGAAGAGTAGTTAAAACTTTGATTAAAGATGCTAAAACTTTGATCGTTGCCAAAGAGAAATCTGCGGTAGAAAAGGTAAAAGAAGCAATTATTGGATTAGATAAGGCCGCTCAAAAGGGTATTATCAAGAAGAATGCCGCTGCTAGAAGAAAATCCAGATTAATGAAGAAACTCAATAGCACCAAGTAAATTTATTTAAAACGACTCCCGAAAGGGGGTCGTTTTTTTAAGTAAAAATAGGTATTAACAATTATTCGCAATAAATACATCAAACAACAGTTCTGGATCGCCAGCGTCACGCTTAAAGCGGATTTCTAAATCCATAATATCACCTAAGATTTTTTTGATTTGTTCAACAGAGAAATTGTTGGCTTGGCCACGGTTCTTATTTAAAATCCAATCATTCATGCCGGTGGTGGCGCCAGACTTGATTTTAAACAGAATGTTAAATTGCCGACTGATCATAGTGAGAATTTGTAGCGGGTGATCGCCTTGGCGCAATTGATTAGCAGTTAAGAGCCAGGCACGCTGGCGGTTTTTTTGACCAATAGCATCGGCCAAAGCAAAAATATCATCATCTAAACGGTTGTTGACTAATAATTTAACCGATGCTAAATCAATATTTTTGTTACTGTAAGCGGATAACTTTTTTATTTCGTTGATTAAGGCGGGGGTGTCGTTGCCGACTAAAAAAAATAATTCTGAAACGGCGTCATTGGCGATAGCGATATTTTTTTCTTGGCAATAATTTTTAATCCAGCGCAAAGCATCGTTATCTGACAGTTCCGTAAATTCCCATTTGAATTTTTGCCCACTTAAGTAATGAAATAAAGCGCTTTTGGGTGGATAATCTTTTTTGCTTTTTGGTCGCTCGATTAAATCAATGAAACATAAGCTGTTTTCGATGGTGGCCTCGTTGTTTTTTAAGAAGGTAATGATCGCTTCTTCATCCTTTTTATCTTTCAAGGCATTTTTAACGATAATCAATTTTTTATCGCCCAAAAAGGAAGTGGCGAGTGCTTCTTGTTTTAAGTTATCGAGAAAGTTTTCGTCATGGCCTTCGGATTTTTTACCTCGAGTTTTTTCGATGTATTCTAAGTGCACAATATTAACCCCGCTTTTATCTTTTTTTTGGATAAAGCTGTTTTTTAATTCATCTAATTTTTCTTGGCAACGATAATGATCGGTGCCGTAAATGCAAAAAATCATAATTATTCCAGCGGTTCGGTTTCGCTCCAGTTGTCACCAATTAAAACTTCAGCGATAATCGGCACGCGCATAGTAGAAACATCTTCCATAGTTTTTTTAATAAAGCGCGCCACTTTGTCGGCCTCGGCCTCGGGTACTTCGAGCACTAATTCATCGTGCACTTGCAAAAGCATTTTAGCTTTCGGAGAAACTGTTGATAGTTCTTCATGAATTTTAATCATGGCTACCTTGAGCAAATCGGCAGCGGTGCCTTGAATGGGCATATTAACCGCCATGCGCTCGGCCGATTTTTGGATTTGGACTACCGAGGAATTTATTTCTGGTAAATAGCGACGACGACCGTATAAAGTTTCGACATAACCACGCTCTTTGGCTAAAATAATAGTTTCGTCGATATATCTTTTTACTTCTTTAAAAGTGGCAAAATATTTGGCGATGAATTTTTGTGCTTCGGCCGGAGTAATGCCGGTGCGTTCAGATAAACCCCAAGCGCCCATGCCATAAAGCACGCCAAAGTTAACTTCTTTTGCTTGGCGACGCATATTTTTATCTACCTTATCTAAAGAAACTTCGTTGATGGCGGCAGCGGTTTGGGTGTGAATGTCGGTTTTGGAATGAAAGGCGGAGAGCATTTTAGGATCGTTAGCTAAAGAAGCCACGATACGCAATTCAATTTGCGAATAATCCGCTTTGATTATTTTACAACCCGGTTCCGCGATAAAAGATTGGCGAATTTGTTCGCCGATTTCGGAACGGATAGGAATATTTTGCAAGTTAGGATCAGAAGAAGACAGGCGACCGGTGGCGGTGACCGTTTGATTGAAAGAGGTATGAATGCGACCATCTTTTTTATTAATCAAAAGTGGTAGCGCATCTAAATAAGTGTTTTTTAATTTAGATAATTCGCGGTAGCTTAAAATCAAATCAATAATCGGATGAGTGTGCGCTAATTTTTCTAGCACATCGGCGGAAGTAGAAATGCCGGTTTTAGTTTTTTTAATGCCCGAAGAACTGATATTAAGTTTTTCAAACAATACTTCTTTTAATTGTTTTGGCGAGCCCAGATTGAATTCACTGCCAGCCATTTTATAGGCTTCAAGTTCAATTTCCGCAATTTTTTTAGTGAGTTGGTCGGATAACTTTTTAAGCTTGGCAGTATCTACTTTGATACCGTTTTTTTCCATCTCCGCCAAAACATGAACTAAGGGCATATCGATTTTGGTCATTAGCCCCAGCATGCCTTGCTTATCTAATTCGATAAATGATTTTTGGTACAGTTGCCAAGTGAAATCGGCATCTTCGCAAGAATACCAACTGACTTTTTCAACGGCGACTTGATCCATGGTAATTTGTTCTTTGCCTTTACCAATTAAATCTTCGATTGATTGCATGCGATAACCTAATTCCACAAAAGCCAAGGTATCTAAACTATGCTGATTGGTTCCGGGATTAAGGATATAGGAGGCGATCATGGAATCAAAATAAATCCCAGAAACAGGCAAGCCACTTTGCATTAAAATTTCTATGTCGTATTTTAAGTTATGGCCAATTTTTTTGATGTCGGGGTTAGCAAAGATTGGTTGTAAATCGGACTTAATTAGTTCGACAATATTTTTAGGCAAATAATATGCTTCGTTTTTGTGCCAACAGAAACTAATACCCACTAACTCGGCTTCAAAAGCGCGAACAGAGGTGGTTTCGGTATCAAAACAGAATTGGTTTTGCTCGGTTAATTTTTTAACAAAATCTTGAGCGGTTTTTTTATCGTTTACTAAGGTGTATTTTTGATGACTGCGATCTTTTTGAATTTGGGCTTTATTTTCACTGCCGAATAAATCACCTTGAGTAGTTTCGGCTGGCTTTTGTGTGAGCGAAGAAATGGTAGAGAGTAATTTTTTGAAATTTAATTCCTGAAAAATGGTGATGAGCGCTTCTTCGTTAAAGCCAGTAAAGCGACAAGCGTTTAAATCAAAATCCACCGGCACATCGGTAATGATGGTGGCCAGTTTTTTAGATAATAAGGCGTTATCTTTTTGTTCTTTGAGTAATTCACGGATGCGATCGCGGATTTTATCACTATCTATATTTTGATAAATATTTTCAATGGTGCCAAAAGAGTTTAATAAGTCGGTGGCGCCCTTGGGGCCAATGCCGTGCACGCCCGGAATGTTATCTGATGGGTCGCCACGCAAACCCTTATAATCGATTAGCTGGTCTGGTCTTAAGCCGTTGTATTTTTCTTTAACTAAAGTTTCGTTATATAAAATAGTTTCACTAAAACCCTTGTGAGGAGACAAAACAAAGGTGTTATTATCCACTAACTGTAAAGTATCTTGATCACCGGTCATAATAATGCTGTCGATATGTTTATTATCGACGGATTTTAAGTGAGCGATGGTGCCGATTAAATCATCGGCTTCAAAACCGGATTTTTCAAAGATGGGAATATTAAAAGCGGTTAAAACCTTTTTGACAATGGGGATTTGGGCATAAAATTCATCGGGCTGTTTGGTACGCTGAGCCTTGTACTCAGTAAACATTTGATGGCGGAAAGTGCCACCTGGTAAATCGAAAGTGGCAATAATGTAATCCGGCTTTAATTCTTTGATGGTTTTAATTAAGATAGTACAAAAACCGTAAACCGCATTAACCAAAACCCCGTCTTTATTGGTTAGGGGTGGTAAGGCGTGATAGGCGCGATGAATGATCGCATTACTATCGATGATGAGTAATTTTTGTTTAGTTTCAGTCATGGCTACAGTATAGCAATTTTATTTCAAATAAAAAAGCGCCCAGTTAGGCGCTGAGGAAGTCGCTTGGCACTGGATCGTGCCCAACGATTTCTCTGAGAGAAGTCCGCATTTTAATGATAGCGGTATCTTTAATTTGACGGATTTTTTCGTGGGAGAGATTAAAGTGCGTTTTTAGCTTGCGCAGAGAAAGGGGCTGGTCGCCACTTAGACCGAAAGACAGATCAATGATCTTCTGTTCTTCTGGTGTTAATGTTTCAAGTAGCTTGGTGTCCAATTGGGCACATTCTGAGCACATGATGTTTTGATCAGGAGAGGGAAAGAACTGGTCGGCTATTTTTTCTTCTAAACAACGCTCATCTTGCGGTGAACAATCGCTTAGAGAAACGATTCTGACATCCCGATCGCGGATGCGGTAAATGGCTTGAGGGCTTAGCTTGGTTTCTTGGGCTAATTCCTCAATGGTGGGTTGTCGGCCAAGACCTCCGGACAGTCTTTTTTCTACGGCTAGCAATTTAGTGGCGGTGTAATGCTGACTGACGGGTACGCGCACGGTTTTTGAGTGTCTGGCAATGGCTCGGCGAATATCGCCCTTGATGTACCACGCGGCATAGCTGGAAAATTTGGCCCCCTTGGTGGGATCAAACTTTTTAGCGACTCGGGTTAGGGCCATGTTGCCGGCAGAAGTAAGTTCCTCAAAGGGTAGCCCTTTATCGAGGAACTCATCACGGATGATTTTTATGACCAAACACAGATTGGCAGAAATTAACTGGTTTTTGGCATCGTCATCGCCATTAGCGATGGCAATGGCCAGCGTCGCTTCTTGCTGTCTGGTAAGCAGTTTTGTGTTCGAAACTGCCTTTCCCCGCGATTTAAAGGCGGATGGGTTGTTTTTCATAATTCCTCCACTTTTGGGTTGGTTTTAAAGGGCGATTTTGCTAAACAATTTTAGTTCTACCTCTTTTTTGGCATTTTGTCAAGATAAAAAAGCGCCCATGGGGCGCTAAGAGGTTAAGAAGTGGTGAGTCTGTTTAGCTCAGCTTTTAACTTGGTGATGGCTAAATTTTGGAGTTGGCGCACTCGTTCGCGAGTGCGATGGGTAATTTTGGCCACATCTTCCAAAATAAGAGGATTTCCACCGTCTAAGCCAAAACGCTTAGTTAAGATGAGTTTCTCTCTCTTATCCAAGACTTTAAAGGCCTGATTTACCATTTCGATTTTTTCCGTTTCATCAGAGCCAGATGACGGGCTGGGGGCTAAGGTGTCGGAAATAATCGATTTAAACGAATCTTCTTCGCTTTCTTGGATTTTGTCATCCAGCGAGATGATTGAAACTTCATGCTTGGAGGCGGTTTGAGTTTCTGCTTCGCTCAGACCGCAGGCGAAGCCAATCTCAGCATAGGTGGGCTTGCGTTGTAGTTCCTGCTCCAAGCGAATTCGGGTAGCCCTAATTCGGTTGATCTTGCCAGCCGATTGAACAGGGATACGAATGACGCGAGCCTTATTGGCTAGAGCGCGACGCATGGATTGCTTGATCCACCAAGCGGCATAAGTACTGAACTTAGAACCCTTAGCGGGATCGAATTTTTCGACGGCGCGCATTAGCCCGATATTGCCCTCAGAGATGAGGTCGAGCAATGGTAAGCCAAAGCCTTTATAATCATGGGAGATTTTTACTACCAATCGTAGATTAGCTTTGATTAGTTTTTCTCGTGCCCCAGCATCCCCTTGGGAGATTTTAAAGGCCAGCTCTACTTCCTCCGAAATAGAAACAAGGGGGAATTGGGAGGCATCTCTCATGTAAAGGCGGATGGTATCGGTGTCTGGATCTTTTCTTGGGGTGATCGGATCTACGGACTTGGGTTTTCTTTTCATTATTATCCTCCATGATGGTTGGTTAAAGGTACAACGGCAGTATATTTACAATTTTTTTGGTATTTTGTCAATAGTAATGCAAGGTTTTTCTTATGGGAAAAATTTGGTATGATTAAAGATATAAAAGAGGTGTTATAAAAGTATAATTTACCAAAAGATGTTAGATATTTGTGTAAAATTAGCTAAAAAATCAGACGGCGAAGGGTTTAGGGATGTTTTATACCAAACTTGGCTAGATACTTATCCTAATACAGAGGCGGGCATAACCATTGAAGATATTAAAGATTTTTTTGATCGAATTAAAAAAGAGCGCGCCTGTAAAGGGGTAAAAAAAATAGAATCCGGAGAGGTGCGCTTAGTGGCTAAGCAAGGCGATAAGGTGGTGGGTGTTTGTCGCTTAGTGATATCCGAAGAAATAAATAAACTGCAATCCTTGTATGTGTTGCCAGAATATCAGGGACAAAAGATTGGTTGGCGATTATGGCAAGAGGCGCAGAAATATTTTAATCCACAAAAGGATATTTTTTTAGGAGTAGCAGAATATAATAAGAAGGCCCAAACTTTTTATCAGAAATTAGGCTTTGTTTTTACGGGGAAGAGAATTATTAATGAAAGATTTGTTTTTAAGAGTGGCGCTCAATTGATAGAATTAGAAATGATTAAGCAGGCGTAGAGTCTAGCCATATGATGGGTAAGAGAGTTAGTGGACAGGCTCTTGGTTTTAGTTGTTATTTTTGGTTTAATTTGTTAGAATAAAAGCTAAAGGAAGGTTTCAAAATTATGTATTTGCAACGAATTGAGCTGTCAGGATTCAAATCATTTGCTCAAAAAACGATTTTAGAATTCCCGGCACCAGATGATAAAAGATTAAAAAACGATTCAAATAAAAACAATGGCACGCGCGGTATTACGGCGATCGTCGGCCCGAATGGGTCTGGCAAATCGAATGTAGTAGATGCGGTGCGTTGGGTTTTAGGCGAACAAAGTTTAAAGTTACTCCGAGGCAAAAAGTCTACGGATGTGATTTTTGCTGGTTCAGAAAAGAAGGCCCAAATGAGCATGGCCGAAGTTTCTTTGTATTTAAATAATGAAGATGGTCAAGCGCCGATTGATTATACCGAGATTGTAATTACGCGTCGTATTTATCGCGATGGTAATAGCGAATATTTGCTGAATAAAAACGAAGTGCGCTTGTTCGATATCGTAATGTTGTTGGCGAAAACTAATTTTGGTCAGAATACTTATAGTGTGATTGGTCAGGGTATGATTGATCGTATTGTTAATTATTCTTCTCAAGATCGCAAGGCGTTTTTTGATGATGCGACGGGTGTTAAGCAATTTCAAATCAAGCGCGATCGTTCGGTAAGTAAGTTAAAAAAATCTCGTGAGAATGTTACTCAGGTTAAGGCGTTGATTAAAGAATTGGAACCGCATTTGAAGATGCTGACCACTCAAGTTAATCGTTTGCATAAGCGCTTAGAGATTGAACATGATTTGCGGGAATTGCAAGTAACCTATTATGCGCGATTGTGGACAGAATTGGATGTCACTTATAAAAAATTGGTAATTAATTTTACTCAGCAAGATAAACAGCGCCTAAAATTGGAAAGCGAAATTGGATCCTTGCAAGAAAAATTAGAAAAATTATCTTTGGGTAATAGTCGCGTAGAGGAATTTGATAATTTGCAACAGGAATATAATAGGTTAATGGCGCAAAAGAATGATTTGTTGCAAGAGCAAGCGATTATCCGTGGTAAATTGGATTTGGAATATGCTAAGGTGGGTAAACAAAATTTATCTTGGTTAGAAAATAAAAAAGTAGAATTGGATGCTAAGGTGGCAAGTAATCAAGAAGCGTTGCGTAATCAAAAAATGAAGTTAGATTTGAAGCGTAAGGAATTGGCTGATGCCGAAAAGATTATTAATGGTATTAATGATGAATTAACGGTTTTGCAAAATAACTTTCAGTTTTTACAGGAAGAAATTTATTCTAATCGGGGTGAAAATCGTAGTAGTTATTTATTAGATTCAGTGCGTGCAGTGTTGGATTTAAAAAATCAGCTGACGGGTATTTATGGCACGGTAAGTGATATTGGTAAGGTGGATCGTCGATATGAGGGCGCCTTATCTACAGCGGCGGGCAATCGGTTATTAGCAATCGTGGTAGATAATGATGAAACGGCGGTACAATGTATTAAATTTTTGAAAGACAATCGTTTAGCTTCGATGACTTTTTTTCCATTGAATAAGTTGCGCGAATATGCGGCGGATTATTCTCCGGTTGCTGGGCAGGGTGTGATTGGTTTGGCGATTGATTTGGTGGATTTTGATCCTAAATTTGTTAAAGTGTTTCAGCAGATTTTTGGTGATACCTTGGTAGTAGAAACAGTAGAAGATGCTCGATCTTTTGGTATTGGTAATCGTCGCATGGTGACCTTAGAAGGAGATTCTTTTGAAAAGAGTGGTGTGGTTAAGGGTGGTTATCAGAAAAAAGAATTTTTAGTATGGCAAAAAGTGAGTGATAATAAATTTTCGCAGGCGGAAAAAATTAAAGAAGCAGGGCAACTTAAAATTAATATTGAGCAAAAATATCGCCATAAAGATGAGATGCTTAATCGTATTAATAATATTCGTTTTGAAATTCGTTCCGAAGAAGAACGCGCTCGCGTAATGGCGCAGGAAGTTTCAGATTGGCAGGGCGAAAAAGCTAGATTAGAAGTAGATATTAAAGAGGCGCAATTGTCGCCAGAAGAACGCACGGAATATTTGAATGAGTTAAAAAAACAACAAGCAGAAAAAGAAAAGAAATTAAATAGTTTGGCCGAAACCACTCAGGTGGCTAAACAAAAAGTGGATCAGTTTAATTTGGAAGAAGAGCGCAAGAAGCAAGAGATTTTTGCTACTCAGCAAGCCATGCACGAACAGCAGATCAAACTTAATGAAGCTATCTTCTTGTTGAATGATGTGCGCGTAGAATTGGCTAAGGTGGAAACTAGAAAAGATGACTTGTTTAATTCGATTAAGCAAGATTTGGGTGAAGATTATCGTCCTAAGGCGGTAGAAAACACCGAAGAGATTGATATGGTGGAAATGGAGGCGAAGATTTCTCGATTTAAGAAGCAATTGGAATTAATTGGTGGTACTGACCCATCGGTAGAGCAAGAATATAAAGATACTAAGGATCGTTTTGACTTTTTAAGTCAGCAAAGCGAAGACTTAGAAAAGGCGATTATTGATTTAGAAAAGATTGTGGTGGAATTGGATAAATTAATTAAGGATCAATTTGAAACGGAATTTAAACGCATTAATAAAGATTTTTCGGATTACTTTAAGCAGTTGTTTGATGGCGGTAGCGCTAAATTGGTATTAACGCAAAAAGAGTTAACCGAAGCGGAGCAGGCGCGCGAAGAAGCAGCCGAGGCTATTGTTTCGGCGAGTGAAAAGAATGTTGGCGAAGAAGTGGCCGAAGCGGATAAGCCAGAAAGGGAAGAACCAAAAGAAGAGGATAATGTAGAAGATAATTTGTTCTTAGCTAATATGGGTATTGATATTGAAGCTTGCCCTCCTGGTAAAAAAATTAAGAACATTGCAGTATTGTCTGGTGGTGAAAAAACAATGACGGCTTTGGCATTGATTTGTGCCATTATTTCTAATAATCCGTCACCATTTGTGCTTTTTGATGAAGTGGATGCAGCGCTCGACGAAGTAAATTCTTCTAAATTTGGCAATATCATTCAAGAATTGGCTCATAAAACGCAGTTTATCGTGATTACGCATAATCGCGCTATTATGGCCAAAGGTGATGTGCTTTATGGTGTAACCATGCAGGGTGATGGTATTTCTCGCTTGATTTCTTTAAAATTAGAGGAAGCGGAGAAAATAGCCAAGCAGGCTTGACATTTGGGTGTTTTTCAAGTAATATAACGGCTATCAATTAATATCTACTAATTTTCTAAAAACATGTTAACTATCAGATTTACCAGAACTGGTACGATCAAAAAACCAAATTACCGCATAATTGTTGTGGAAAAGGGCCGTGATCCATGGGGCGAATACAATGATTGTATTGGCAACTATGATCCAAAAACTAAGAAAACTGTGATTGATGCTGAAAAAGCTTTGGCTTGGATTGCTAAGGGCGCTCAACCATCCCCATCAGTTAAGAATTTGTTGATTACTAAGGGAATTTTGAAGACGGCTAAGGTTAGAGCTTCTAAATCTTTGCCTGGAAAAAAGAAAAGCGCTGCAATAGCTGCAAAAGCTAAGGCAGAAGCAGTAAAAGCGTAATTTATATTTCAATATACAAAAAACCGCCCTCTAGGCGGTTTTTTAGTTGGTAGAAAATTGATTTAGTTGGTAGATTGGGGTAGAATTAGGGTAATAATTAAGGGAATTATTGTTGGTTTATGAAAAAAGTTTTTGTTTCTGGTTGTTATGATATTTTGCATGCTGGTCATGTGCAATTTTTTGAGGATGCTAAAAACCTGGGTGATTATTTGATAGTCAGCTTTGCTAGTGCGGAAGTTTTGAGGTTGGCTAAAAATCGTGAGGCAGCGATGCCGGATGACCATAAAAGAATTTTAATTAGTGCTATCAGGTATGTAGATAAGGCGATTGTAAGTTCTGATTTAGATCCGGTTTTTGATTTTTTAACGAGCATTAAAAAAGAAAAGCCGGATATTTTGGTAGTAACAGAAGATGATAGAAACAAAGATAGAAAAAAAGATTTGTGTCAGGAGTTAGGAATTGAGTTGGTGGTTTTGCCAAAGAGAATTTGTATTGAGCCAACTTCTACGACGGAGATTAGATCAAAATTAAAGATTTAAAATGGAACAAGAAGTAAAAAAGACTAAAATTTGGTTGTATGTAAAAGAAAAATGGCAACACGTTGGATTTCAGCGGTATTTAAAAAATACTAGCTGGCTAACAATGGGGCAATTTTTTTCATTGGCAATGTCTTTTGTGGTTGGGATTTTAATTATGCGCTATTTGGGCCCTGGTAATTATGGCACCCTAAGTTATTCATTAAGCTTCGCTGGTTTATTTTCAGTAATAGCGGGAATTGGTATTGATGGGATATTGCAAAGAGAATTAATAAAAAACCCCGAAAATGAAAACGCCTTATTGGGAACGAGTTGTATTATTAAATTTTTTACGGGCCTATTGGCTTGGTTAATTGCGACGGTTGCCATTTATGTGACTAGTAATGATTTTACACACATTATTATTGTTTCACTTTTCTCTTTGACTTTTATAATCCAGTCATTTAATGTCATTGACTCATTATTTAGATCTGAGGTAAAAGCAAGATATGGGGTGATTGCTCAAATGGTGGCGACGCTAATCTCAGCACTGTTCAAGGTAGCTGTTGTTTTTTTTCATTTAGGTTTTTTATGGATAGTGGTCGCCTATGTTGCTGATGTATTAATATTTAATTTAGCATTGGTTGTATTTTTAGGTTTTAAAAATAAGAAAGTGCAAAATTGGAAATTTGATGGAAGGTTAGCAATCAATATGACGAGAGACTCTTGGCCATTAGCCCTCTCGGCCACATCGGCGCTTATTTTGATGAAAATTGATCAGGTAATGATTGGTCAAATGATGAACAGCGTTCAGGTGGGAATTTATGCTGCGGCCGCGCGGTTAACGGAAATTTGGTATTTCATTCCGACGGTTATCGGTGTGTCGTTGTTTCCGGCAATAGTTAATGCTAAAAAAATAAGTGCGGTGATTTATTTTGAGCGATTAAAAAAAATGTATCTTGTTATTTTTTTGCTGGCCATTGGTGTGGCGATATTTATGACAGCTTTTTCGGGTTTGATAATAAAAATTCTTCTTGGTAATGACTATATTGGTTCGGGCAAGATTTTAGGCGTGTATATCTGGTCAAATGTGGGGATGTTTTGTATGTATGTGTTAAATTATCAGTTAATAGCTGAACATAAGTCAAAGTTATTGTTCTTAATAAATTTAATAGCAGCCGTTTTAAATGTATTGTTAAATTTATGGTTAATACCGGCGTTGGGAGTGATTGGGGCGGCTTATGCAACGCTTATTTCATATTCTGTTCCGCTTTTATTTGTCGCGTATAATTTTTTAAAGAAAAAAGATGAAGTATAGCATTGTTATTCCAACTTATAACAGAATAAAAGATTTAGAATCTTGTCTTGATTCGGTAAATAGACAAACAAAAATTCCTGAGGAGATTTTAATAGTAGATGATGGAGCTGTTGAGGTGGTGTTTATTGAAAAATGGAAAAATATTTTTCAAAGTAAAAATACAACCCTAAGATACTATAAAAAAGATCATCAAAAAGAAAGAAGAGGATTGTCGGAGTCAAAAAATATTGCTATTAACATGGTTTCGCACCCAGTAGCTTTTATTTTTGATGACGATCTTATACTGGAAGAAAAATTTTGTGAGGAAGTGATGAATGTATGGGAAAATAATGTTGATCAGAGACTTATAGGGGTGGGCGGTTTGATTATTAATTCAAGAAGGGTGACTGTTGCGGAAAAAATATTTCATAGATTTTTTGGGCTATCATCGAAATTCAATTGGGATGTGAATGCGGTAGGTTATCAGGTTTGGGATGAAGGAATAACTAAAGTTGAAAAAAGTTTTTATACTCACGGTGGCGCTGGCTCGTTAAATATAGGAGTGACTAAAAAAATAGGCTTTTCTACTTTTTCTGGTGGGCGTACTGGTTTAGAGGATGTTGATTTTTGTTTGAGGGCTAAAAAAGAAGGGTATTATTTTTTAATAAACCCTAAAGCTAAAACTGTTCACAATCAAAGCCCGGTAGCGCGTGAAAAAATGTTTCTTTTGGGGGTTAAAGAAAGTGTTAATAGAAAAGAGATATTTAAAAGATTGGGTCAACATGACCTTATGGGGATGGCTTGGTTTGCTTGGGCGAGTTTGGGCTGGGTAATTAGGCAATTTTTATCTTTCAATTTTAGAAAGGCTTTTGGTATGATAGCCGGATTTCTAAAATTTTAGATAACCGTAAACCAATAATCGCAGGTAGGCGAGTGTGAGTGCTTTTAAAAAGCCCGGATATTGATTTTTATATTCAATGATAAGTCGGATATGTTTTTTTAGTTGGTCTAGTTTGTGTAGGGAGCCAATTTGATTGTCCCATACCCGATATTTTAATCCGTATATATTTAAATTGGCGAAACTCCCCGTTCTGCCTAATCTTAGCCACAATTCGTAATCCTCAATGTGTTTATATTTGCTGGATTCACTGTAGCCGCCGGCTTCGATTAATCTATTTTTTTTAATTAAAACCGATCCATGGGCAAAGTTTGATCGGCACAGTATATCGTTTTTGATTTCTGAATCGGATGATAAATGTAGGGTTCTGCTTTTTTCGATGCCAAATTCGTTCATAACGATTACGCCAGTACCAATAACTGCACAATCCTTGTGGTTGGTCATATAATCAATCTGGAGCCTTAGTTTGTTTTTATCCCCCCATTCATCGTCGGCATCAATCCTAGCAATATATTCCCCGCGACTTAATTTAAGTCCTAAATTTAAAGTTTTTTGTAAACCAAGATTGGTTTTATTAATTTCTAAATTTATTCTCGGATCGTTAAAGGACTTAATAATATCAAGTGATTTATCGGTAGAGCCGTCATCGATAATAATAAGTTCAAAATTATCGTAGGTTTGTTCTAGAACGCTTTTAATTGATTGGCTAACATATTTTTCGCAGTTATAGACTGGCAATATTATGCTAATAAGGCTCATAAATTAAGATTTTATTTTGGCTATTAAGTTTAAGGCCATTTTTAGTTCCGGTTCAAACTTTTTTTGAAAATTAAAACAACTTAATTTTCTTTTACTGTTTTTTAATAGGTCAGTTAAAAAAAATAACGCCACCCTTAGACTATGAGGTAAATTTTTTGCTAGCTCATTAAAGAAGAGATGTCTTTTCCAGAAAGTTAAAAGTTTTTTTAATTCAGGGCTATTTTTAGAATTTTTAAATAGCTCTATTACGGCATGGTATCGTGTGATTAATTTTTCTGGGTTTCTTTTTCCGGAAAGGGAATTATTACTCTGGCTAAAAATGATCAACGGAGTGCTGATATTAAAAATTTCATTTTCGGATAGTAACTTTTTAGTCAAAAGTAGAGCTATTTTACCAGATACTTCGCCATCTTCAATGCCGAGTAGATCGTTGTTTTCTGTCAGGGGGAAAATTAGATTAGCTGTTGGCTTTGTTAGCATGAGAGAGGAAAGGTTTCCTCCGGAAAGGGCATAGATTTCTTTTTTAGGGAGAGTAAAAAGAAAGGAGTTGCAGAAGATAATTTTTTTGCCACGGCTAATTTGTTCGAGTTGAAGAGTTAATTTGCTTGGTAACCAGATGTCGTCTTGTTCTAAGAAGCAGATTATTTCACCGTTGCTTATTTTTACGCCCAGATTCATTGAATTTGCCAATCCCTTATTATTTTCTTTTTTGATATATTTGAATCTTTTTTCTTTGGCGCAAAATCTTTTTGCTACTTCTTCGGTATTATCGGTGGAACCGTCATCTATAATAAAAGCTTCCCAATCGCTGTGCGCTTGGCTTATTATTGATGGCAATGAGTAATTTTCTAGAAAATAACCGCCATTATAGGCGGATATAATAATACTGACTTTCATAGATTAATGGTTATGCCGTTGGTTTTGCCTATTTTTATCCAATTATTTGGTAGGATGTCTTTGGTTTCTATGTTTTTTTTATCAAACCAAGGCCAGGGGGCAATAACGGTTTTATTTGGGCTTTGATTTAACCACGCTCCCCACCAGCTGAAGGTAGAGTTAGCTATAATATTGCCTGAACAGTTAGACATGAGAATAATATCCTCAAATCCAGTAGTATCAGAAACAAAAAACGTAGTCGTATTTAAATTTAGATTTTGTTTGCACCATTCAATGTCGTCAGAAAAAACAAAAATTGTTATATTGTCATTATTTTTCTTTTTAATTAAGTTTATAGCTTTATTATAATATTCGGGGGAGCAGATGCCGTATAGCTGGGTGATTTTTGGGAATTTTACATAGTCTCCTCGGCGAACATGAAGGGAAACGGGGTTTTTAGTGCTGGTGATTTTATTTAGCCAGTTTTTATAGGTAGTAGTTTGATTTTGAGGTGGAATGGTAAAATCCCCAATTAGCTCATTTCTGATGTTTAAGAAATATTTTTCACTCATCCAGACCCCATCAATATATGAATCTTTTGGCAACATTAAAAAATCTTTATCAAAAGAAACTTTTTTTTCAGAAAAGTAACCTCGAGGTTTGCCTAAAGATGATTTGAATATCTGATTTATTTTATTTAACCAAAGAGGTGTTTGGTATTTGGTCATTTCTTGTTCCGTTGCTAATTCTGCTTGAATATTAAAATTAGAAAGCTCAAAGTTTCTTTTTGTGTAACCCTTTAGTTTAAAAAAAGATAGATCCAATTTAAATTGAGTTTCTTGGGTTTGGGCTAATGATTTTCCGGCAGCGTATTGAAACATTTGATTGCCTAATCCGCCACTAAGTCTTATGGTAATCATTTTGATAGTTTATAGAGAATTTTTTTCAGTAAAGATTTTATTTTTTGAGTAGTGCTTAACTTTTCTCCCCTTAGAGA
>CAZNIV010000003.1:0-66154 GCA_964573235.1 uncultured Gammaproteobacteria bacterium | reverse complement strand
GGCAGGCCGATTTCATTATTATAATTCTTAGTATTACGACGCACTTTAAATTTTGGCGATAAAACGGCAAAAATCGCCTCCTTGGTTGAAGTTTTACCGATTGAACCAGTAACACCAATTACTTGCGGTTTATATTTATGTAAAACCGCTTGGGCTAAAACCCTCAAAACATACTGAATAACTTTTTTGCTCAACTCTTTCATTTATTTAAATTTACTTATTTTTTATCATATGGGATATTATAGTATTGTAGAATAAATTTAGCAATATCCCCCCAAACCGGCGCCGCATTAAACATTGCTTCTTGTACTGTTTGTGGCCGATGCAACACCACGATCATGGAAAATTTTGGATCATTAAAAGGGCCAAAGCCAGCAAAGGAACAATCTACTTCGCTTGTATAATTTAAAGCATTAGCTACCGCCACCTGAGCCGTACCTGTCTTACCAGCCAGGCGATAACCAGAAACCGCTGCCGTACTACCATGACCATTTTCTATTACCGACACTAACATGGCTGAAAGAATGCGAGAAGTTTTAGAAGATATCACCTGGCGAATTTCTTGAGGCTTAGTTTCTTTAATTTCATTTTTATTTTTAATCACCTGAGCCACAATATAAGGTTTCATTAATTTTCCACCATTAGCAATCGCTGAATACCCGTTAAGTACTTGCAATGGCGTCGCCATAATACCTTGACCAAACGAAGCCGTGGCCGAATAAACCTCTCCTTTTCTGTTTAAATTATTAATATCACCACCAACCTCGCTGGATAATTCTACTCCTGTTTTTTCACCAAATCCAAAATCTTTAACATACTGCTTAAAAACCTTTGCTGTCATCTGACGCATAGCATAAATAACGCCAGTATTTAAGGATTTTTCTAAAACCTGAGTCATGGTCTGTAAACCATAAACTTTATCGTTAAAATTACGAATGTTAAATTGATCATATTGCACTAAGCCAGTATCTTCATAAACCGTATCTGGCTTAACTTTACCTGCATCTAAGGCGCCTGCCATGGTAAACGACTTAAAAATAGAACCAGGTTCATAAGCCATTGAGGTTGCCTTATTAACATAAATAGAAGAATCTTTAACATCCGAATAATTATCCGGATCATAATCAGGCGCCCCACACATCGCAATAATCGCCCCCGTTTTTGGATCCATCACTACCACTGTTCCACTCTCCGCTTGATACTTTTTAACTGCCTCTCCAATAGCCTGGCAAGCCTTGTACTGAATGGCGCGATCAATTGTTAAAACTATATCTGAACCATCTTCTTTTTCATCTACATTCCGCCAACTAACTGGAATAATATTACCAAACAAATCCTTTTCTGAAGTAATCTCCCCAAATTGACCAGTTAACAGATCATTATAATATCCTTCTAAACCATAAACACCCTTTCGATCATTGCCCACATACCCCATGAAACCAAAAATCTGACCGCCCAATGATTTCTCTGGATAAAAACGCCAAACCTCCTCTTTAAAATATAAACCACCTATATTTAAAGCCTTAATCTTATTCACTTGCTCTTCCGTTAGGCGTTGACGGATCGGTTTATACAAACTTTTTTTATTAGAAAAAGCCAAAATCATCTTATTAATTTCCTCCATCTTTAAATTATCTAAAAAATCCTTCCAACGAGTATTTTTAATTTCCGCCGTCATAATCGGATCTAACTCCGCAGAAATATCCGCAAATAATTTAACTTTTTCTTCCTTTTCATCTATTTCTTTACTATAACCCAAGACATCAAATAATTGAGTGGCTGTACTTGAGGCATCTTTGATTTCTGGTGGCACCGCATAAAGCATCATCATGGTTTGATTAGTCACTACCGGAAATAATGTATTTTTACCATCATTTTTATCAACTACAAAAATTGAACCTCTTTCTGGAAAAAGCTTTTTATACAACTCATGTTGACCCATTGCTAAGGCCGTATAAGAATCACCTCGCAAAATTTGCAAACTAAATAAACGACCCGAAATTAGTAAAGCAAGGCCGACAAAAATAAATGTTAAAACCCTAATACGGACACGCCCCTTGTCCTTACCCTTTAAAGCATTATGACTACCTTGATTGAAAATAAATTGTTTACGCCAACGCATCGATTTTATCTATATATGAAAAGAAAGCCTCATCGGCACCCTTATCATAACATTTTTTGAAATATATTTGCCACTTATTAGCGCATAGCTACCGCCATCCCTGAATTATCAATTACCTCCATATTAATAACCGCTACTAAATCAGACTTCTTAGCATAACTAACAATATTATCCACTGATTTTAATTGCACATACTGCAAACTTAACTTAGCGTTTTCATCTTGTAGGCTAGTCATTTCATTTTCCAACTCATTAATCTGATAACCGGTAGTGGCTGACTGATTGATTAAATTAAGATAAAAACCTCCGGAAACAATCATTAATAAAAAAACTAGAACAAAAACCTTAACTGGCGTTAATGCTTTTAGTAAAAATAAAGAAGTTCTATTCTTTTTAGATAAATTAGGAAAATGATTACACCCTCCCTGATTGTTATTCCACAGTCGACACATGATATTTTATTTATTTATTGATTTATTTTTTCTACCACTCTTAATTTAGCACTACGACTACGCGGATTAACTTCTACCTCCTCAATACTAGCTTCGATTGCCTTTCTATTAACCAATTTGATTTTTGGCTCTTCAGCCTTGGCCATTTCAGAAAAAAAACTTTTTACTATCTTATCCTCTCCCGAATGAAAGGTAATTACCGCCAATCTACCACCCACCTTTAATTCTGCGATTGCCTGAGGTAAAGTAGCTAAGATATTGCCATATTCATCATTAACCGCAATTCTTAATGCCTGAAAAACCTTAGTGGAGGGATTTTTCTTTGAAGGTGTTTTAAAGTGGCGACGATAAGCATCAGAGACAAGCTGGACAAGCATATCAGCCGTCTCTGGCACTCTTCCATTTTCCCGTTGCCACACAATCTTCTTGGAAATATCCCAAGCCAAGGTTTCTTCTCCGTATTTTTTCAAAAGTTCAAACAATTCTTTCTGGCTATAAGTGCGAATTATATCAGCGCCGGTTAATCCACCAGAAGTTGGATTATAGCGTAAATCTAGATAATCATTTTTTTGAAAACTGAATCCTCTATCATCTTCCAACTGATCAGAGGAATAACCTAAGTCCATCAAAATACCATCAATTTCACCAAAATTATATTTTTCTCTTACCTGCTTAACAATCTTAGAAAATTGGCGATAATTTTCATTAATAATCAATAAGTTTTCATCCCTTAATTCAAGTTTAGTAACCGCCTTAGGATCCCAATCGATACCAACTACTTGACCATTTGGTCTAATCAACTTAAGAATCGCTAAGCTATGACCTCCACCGCCAAAAGTACAATCTACAAAATTACCATTTGGTTTAGGTGCTAAATATTCCAAAACCTCTTTAAGCATTACTGGTTCATGAACAGTCATATTATTCTACGTTTACTTCACTTAGGGCTTCAGCAATTTCATTCGTATGCTTTTCTGTTTCTGTTTGGTATTTATTCCAACGCTCTTCATCCCAGATTTCTAAACGATTATATAAACCAGCCACAATGGCCGACTTACTTAAACCAGCAAATAATCTAAGATACTCCGGTAAAACAATTCTGCCTTGTTTATCTAATTCTACTTCGGTAGCACTCGCCAACATAAATCTAGCAATGGCACGATTATTAGACTTACTCACAGAAAGCTCAGCCCATTTTTTAGCCACTGGTTCCCAATCTTTTTTAGTGTACAAAAACAAACAATCATCAAAACCCTTGGTGACAATCGCTTTTTTCAATTCAGAACGATATTTGGCTGGAACCGCTAATCGTCCTTTATTGTCCAAATTGTGAGTGTATTGGCCGACAAACATAGATTTTAGTTTTCTTTATATTTCCCCACCCATCCCCACTGTTCACCACTGATGAATAAATTATAAGCTATTTTTAACCCAGCGTCAATACTTTTCAGTTGTTTTTTAATAAATAAAAAATGGCTTAAAAAAGCCATTTCTATAAAAACAAAATCCAATTAAGCGCTTAAACTGTGCATAACTCTCCTAAACTCCCTTAGTATCTTTATATTCTGGTAAAATTATATTATGCGCTAAAACAAATTCATTTTTAGCTACTAATTGAAATTTTTCTATTACTTTTTTAACTAACTGATTATTGCCCTTAAACTCATTTAGGCTAATCCCCACTGTCTTAATTTTTAAAGCATAAGCCAAGGTATTAGCAGCAATCACTCCGATACGCAATGAGGTATAGCCACCAGGTCCATTAACCACCCCAATCGCCGTCAATTCAGTTAAAGCCACCTTTTCTAATCGCAAAAAATCTTCAACCATTTTTAATAACTTTTCCGCCTGATGATAAGCCGCTGGACTAGTTTTTACCTTAAAAACCTCCTGATTATTAGCTAAAATCAGTTCTACAAAGTTACCATCGGTTGTATTAATAATCAAAAACATAATTATGACTTTGAAGCGGATAAACGATCAATGACTACTAGATTCTTATTATCTAACAAGTCATAGATGAATCGATCCGAAATAGACTTGCGATAAAGAAAATCCTCTACCGTCAAAACCGTATAATCAATAATAACACGCAACTCACTCTCAAACATATTAATTAACTTTAAAAACTTAGTCTGATTAATCTTTGAGCCCACCAAAAGCAAATCTACAGACGAACCATCACGACCAACAAATTTACCAGATAATAAACAAAATTTAATATCACCTAGCTTATCCACCGCCTCTGGCAACGATTCTTCTAAAATCAAATTAGCCTTAATGATTAAAGCGCGCAACTCTTCAATAAAAACAAAGTTGTTGTTAAGTTTATAATACCTCTTATTATCTTTAATTTCTTTTTCACTCTCATCCTGCAAATCTGCTTTATTATGAGAAGTAACAATACCAATATGCGATAAATTATCAAGCTCACGACGAACTGAATTTAAATGCAAACCCAAATCCCTAGTAATCTCTCGAACAAAATAAAAACGCTCAGGATTATTGAGAAAAAGACGTAAAAGAAGCACTCTTGTATTTGAACCAAAAATTTGTTCAAGCATATTTAATAAAAAGTTAGACTTTGTTTTGCTTATATAGTATAATATTGTAAGAAAACTGTAAAGGAAGAATAGATAAATGGAGTTATTTTATCCTAAATTAAATAAGCTTATCATCGAAACTAGCCAACAAACAAACGTTGGTCGAGTTTTTATCTCTAAGGTAGAAAATAAAAAAACCGAAAACCGTCTAGGTATTCTTTTTGGATTTACTGAATTAAATAACCTCCCAGACAACTTTAACGACGAATTTTTACAAATCATCTCCGATTTAGAAACCGAATATTATTTACCTCCCCTCGAAGCCGAATACGGAGTAGAAAAAAGATTAGAAGAATGCCTACAAAGATCCAATCGTCGCATTGATAAATTAATCAAAAAATCAATCGCCGATATTGAATTAAAAAATATCAATGTTTTAGCTGGCTTAATTCACCGTAATAAAATCTATCTATCCCAAATTGGCGTTACTAACGCCATGTTATTTCATAAACGCAACGATAAAACCGCTGCCATTATTGATATTATTGATCAAGTAGCCGAAAAGAAAAGCAAAATCAATCAAGAAAAAATGTTTTCCAATATTATTAGTGGTGAAATTAGCATCAAAGACAATCTCTGTTTCTGTAACGACTCTATCATGGAGTGTTTATCACAAAACAGCTTATCAGAAATTATTATCAATAATCCTTCTAGCGCCGCTATTAGCTATATCGAAACTAAAATTCACGAGCAAAAAGAAACTGGCCAAAACTATTACCTCGTTGCCATTCAACCAATTATTAGCGTCCAGCTAACCCCTCACGAAGTGCCAACCATTATCAATGTCCCTAAACAACAAAAATTAAACTTACACCCAGAAAAATCCATCACCAACCTGATGAATATCCAAGAAAATACTGAGAAATATCTCAACCCCTCCCCTGTCCCAAATTGGGAAAAGGTATTGATAACCCTTTTGGTTTTAACTAAAAAGGGCTGGAAATTTACCAGTAAAAAAATAAAATCCCTCACCTTAGCCGCCTTCAAGCAATTAAAGCACTCATGGAAGGCGCACCAAGAAAAGAAAAAATCTCTGGCCAAAATTGAAGTCAATACTAACAATAAAGAATTAGAAATAATTGACAATATTAATATTCCCGAAGAAATTCAAGTCGTACAACCAGAACAACCACAAGAAACCACAAATATATCTTCTACCACTCCAGAAGATATTACTAAGGAAACAAAAAAAATAGCCAATTTAAAAATTAATTGGTCTATCATCCTCAAATTACTACCTAAAAAATTACCTGGATTTACTTGGTCCCAAACTTTCAGCGACTGGCTAAACAAACAAATTGCTAACTTTATTAACTTAAACAAAAAACAGCAATTTATGGCGATAGCAGTTGGTTTGCTACTATTTGGCTTTAGTCTAAGTATTGTTATTACTGGTCAAAAATTAGGCTCAAATCAAGATAATATTTTTACCACCAAACTACAAGCCATCACTAATGCTCTAGAAAACGCCGAGGCAAATAACATTCTTAATAATAACGAGATTGGCGCCAAAGAAAAACTAAGTGAAGCTGTTACTCTACTCGCTCAATTACCAAAAAACAAAAAATATACCACTTCGATCACCGCCATTCAAAATCGTATAGACGACCTCAATCAAGCACTACAAAAAATCAGCTACTTAACTTCGCCGACAGTTCTAGTGGATTTTGGCATTACCACCTCCACTGCTAATATTGCTGGTTTTACAAAAATTAACAATATATTTATTGCCTTTGATAATAGTAATAATAATTTATACACTTACACTCCCGAAAAAAAATTAACCCAAAATTATACCATTACCGATAATATTGGTAATATTAAAAAAATATACCCCCTAACTGATAGTAATAGCCTATTACTACTCAATGAAGACAATACTCTTTACCAAATAAATTTAAAAAACGCCACTGTCACTAAAAAAGTTTTAACCCTAGAATCTGTTGACGATCTGACCATCTACGGCGGTAAAATTTATTCACTACAATCCGCCAAAAACCAAATATTCAAACACTTACCGGCCAATAATCTGTTTAATTCGGGCTCAGCTTGGCTTAAAAATACTAATGAATTTAGCCAATCAAAACTCATTACCATCAATGGAAAGGTTATCACTTACAGCTCTAATACTTTAAATATTTTTGATCAGGGCAAAAAAACTGAATCCGTCAATTTAACAATAGACCCTCCATTAAAAAACCCAACTCAAATATTCACCGAAACCGATTCCAATAATATTTATATTTTAGACCCCCAAAATCAACGATTGACCATTTTCAATGTCAATGGCAGTCTAAAAACCCAGTATACTTCTAAGGAATTTGGCCAACTAAAATCTATGCTGGCCATAGAAAAAGAAAAGAAAATTTATCTCCTTTCCGACAATAAAATATTCGCCATTGATACAAATTACTAAATTTACCCAATAAAAAAACTACCGACATAACCGGTAGTTTTTTTATTATAACTGAGAAATATTATTTCAAAGTAACCTTTGCACCAGCTTCTTCTAAAGCTTTTTTAATCTTTTCAGCTTCTTCCTTAGTAACGTTTTCTTTCACCATCTTTGGAGCGCCATCAACTAAATCCTTAGCTTCCTTTAAGCCTAATTCAGCAACAACGGTTCTAACGGCTTTGATAACGTTAATTTTGCTTTCGCCAGAAGAAGTCAACTCTACATTGAAAGAAGTCTTTTCTTCAGCAGCGGCAGCAGCTGGAGCAGCGGCAGCAGCAGCTACAGGAGCAGCAGCAGAAACGCCAAACTTAGATTCCAATACTTTAACCAATTCGGCTAAATCCAAAACGCTAAGATTTTCGATTTGTTCCACTAAAGCTTTAAACTTTTCTGGAACGGTTACATTTTGTTCTGACATAATTTTTGATTTAATAATTTTTTATTTAATTTAGTTGTTGTTAAGCTTTTTTATCCCTAATGGCACTCAAAGCGTAAACGAAATTGCGTAAATTGCCCTGCAACACATTGACCATACCAGAAAGTGGAGCGGCGATAGAACCAACCACCTTGGCGATAAGTTCTTGCTTGCTTGGTAATTTTGCCAAAGCGATCACCTGATCAACTTCTACAAATTTTCCTTCCAAGATACCGGCTACGATCTTAATTGTCTTGTGTTCCTTGGTAAAATCGTTAATTACTCTAGCGGCAGAAACTTCATCCTTAAGAGCGAACACTGAGGCGATTTCACCTGATAATTCGCGGTCTTGAGCGATAGTATAACCATTATCGATCAAAGCCTTCTTAAGCAATGTCTTTTTAGCCACCACGTATTCAACATTTTCCTTGCGGCAATTGTTTCTCAACTCGGTTACATCTTTAACAGATGTATTGGCGAAGTTGATGAACACCGCAGACTTCATCTTTTTAACATTGTCGTTCAACTCAGCGACAACATCTTGTTTTTGCTGCTTAGTCTTTGGCATATTGCTAAATATGGGTTAATTAATAAAATAAAAAAAGCTGCGTTTCCGCAGACAAAAAGCATTAAAACTAGTGCTTTCCTCGGTCGGTCTTATTGATATTGCCGGCTGTCTGTGGAAATTGACTGAGATAATTATAACAAAAATTAAAAATTTGTCAATATCTCGCCATAAACCGACGACATCAATAATTTTTTATTTAATTTTAGATAAATATCACTAATCTAAAAACTGTCTGATATTTTTATTATGATCCTCAAATGTCTTACCGTAATGAATTCTGCCATCCTTATCAGTTAAAAAATATAAATAATCCGTTTTAACTGAATAAATCGCTGCCTCTATTGCCTCCAGTCCAGGATTAGCAATTGGTGTCGGTGGCAACCCCGCATATTTATAAGTATTATATAATGAATCCGCTCCCAGTTCATCATAAGTCGGACGCAAGTTACTCTTGCCCGTAATATAATTAACAGTAGCATCTGACTGTAACGGCATATTAATAGACAATCGATTCCAAAAAATACCCGCTACTATCTTCTTATCTACTAAACTCAAGCTAGAAGCCTCTTTTTCTACGATCGACGCTAAAATCATCACATCATATAATTTCTTTTTTTCTTTACTAATAGCGCTAATCATATCTGATGTTAATTTGGTCTCAAAATTATCTAACATTTTTTTAACCACGGCTTCAATGGTAGAACTAGCATAAATACGATAAGTGTCCGGGAACATAAAACCCTCAAGAGTTTTAATCCGTTTATCCGCTAAAAAATCATAATCACTACGCCAGCGACTAACCTCTATTGCTTTAATAAAGTCTGTTTTTTTGGTTACTCCCATAGAAACCAAATAATCACCAATTTCAACACCCTGCCAACCTTCAATAATCGTAATACTTTTCTCGTTACCCGTATTCGCTCCTAACAATAATTCATCAATTACCTGCTTCATGCTCAAATTTTTAGCTAAGCTATAACCACCCGCCTGAAACTTTTCATCCGCATGACGATATTTAGCGTAAAGCCTAAAAACCACCTCGCTCTTAACTAATTTTTTATCCGCCAAATCTTTAGCAATCTTAATCACTGATTCACCTTTACTAATTTGAAAATAAACCGTTTCGTTTTTGACGCCATTCATTGGCCAATGAATTTGACCATAAACATAAATACCCAGTAAAGTAAAAAAAATAATTACCGCTAAAAATATTTTTTTCTTATCCATATATTATTTAATTAACCACCAAGCTAACACCGCCACGCCCAAAACCAAACGATACCAAGCAAAAACACCTAGGGAATGGGTAGTTAAATATTTAAGTAAAAATTTAATCACAATATAACCTACCACTGCCGAGGTCACTAGGCCAATCAACATCAATAAAGCATTATCTGCGGTTATTAACTTAACCGCCGATAATTGTTTAACGCCAGCCCCAAAAATAAGCGGGGCGCTAAGCAAGAAAGAAAATCTTGCCGCCTCTTCCCGTTTTAATTTAAGCCACAAACCTGTTATAATAGTAATACCCGAACGCGATGTTCCGGGAATAAAAGCTAAAACCTGTGCCACGCCAATACCTAGGGCTGACCAAAATGGCATTTCATTCAAGGTTTTAAGTTTGGTGGAATATTTTTCCGCCAGCCAAAACAATCCGGCAATTAAAATAAACATTACTGCTACCACGGGCACTGATCTAACTGAATCTTCGATCTTTTGACCAAAAACAAAACCAATACTTGCTGCCGGAATGGTTGCTAAAATAATTTGCCAAGCCAATCTTTGATTATTATCCCCTTGCACATTCCATTTAATCAAACTAGAAAAAAATCCGTTGATTACCTGCCAAATATCTTTCCAGAAAAAAATCAAAATTGCCAATAATGTTCCCCAGTGTAACATTAAGTCAAAAAGCAAATCATTAGGTAAGTCAAAGCTAAAAACTTCATGTAATATAACCAAATGCCCCGAGCTAGAAACTGGTAAAAATTCTGTCAGACCCTGAATCATGCCGGAAAGCACCGAAAAAAAATAATTCATATTTAATATAATAATTTATGTTTGAAGCCATTATCATCCCTGTCATCGTCGGTTTTTTCACTCAAGCCCTAAAGCTAGTGACCGATAAAATTCCCGGTAATTTTACTCTAGAACACTTTATTGGCGACTACGGTGGCATGCCATCGTCTCACACTGCCTTTGTTGCCTCTCTAGCCACAGTAATTGGCCTCAGAGATGGCTTTAACTCATCAGCCTTCGCTGTGGCACTTATCTTATTGGTTGTCGTCATTCGTGATGCTGTGGGTTTCAGACGCGAAATTGGTCGCAACGCCACTTTAACTAACAAAATTGGCAAAGAAGTATTTAAAAACAAATCCATCAAATACTTAAACGAGCAAATGGGCCACACCGTTCCTCAAGTTAGCGCCGGCCTAATCGTGGGTGTAATCACCACTGTTGTGATTTATGTCTTAATTAAAAATTACTTTCCTCTATAAATCCTCTAAGGCAATTCTAACACAAAAAACGGCTTAAGAAAAGCCGTTTTTTTATTAACTATTTTTGACAATCGGAGCAAAAATGAGTCCCTCGTCCATTAAGTTTAATGCGATTAATAATACCGCTACACCGCTTACATCTTTCCCCTTTTCTGCCGTAAACCCTAAGATGTGGCACAAAGCCACCAGCGCCACCATTTAAATGTACATATGTGCTAAAAGAAGTTCCTCTTTTTTCAATAGAAAACTTAATCACTTTTTTAATTTCCTGATATAACTTTTTTACTTCCATCTCACTCAATGACTTGGCCAAACGCATTGGCAAAACACCAGCACCAAAACAAGATTCATCCACATAGATATTGCCCAAACCAGAAATCAATTGCTGATCCAATAAAATTTGTTTTAATTTTCTCTTCGGATACTTGGCCAGAATACTAGTAAAATATTTAAGGGTAAAGTCAGACACCAGGGGCTCCGGACCATATTTAACAAAAGCATCTTGCGCCGTTTTTTCATCTACCAATTTCATATAGCCAAATTTGCGCATGTCATTAAAAAACAATCGGGAACCATCAACAAATTCCATGGCCACGCGCGTAAATTTATTCGGCAAATTATCCGCTCCACCTTTTTGTGGATGCCCACCCACAATCGGTTGCGCCTTCTTACCCGCTTCCTGATAAATTAATTGGCCAGTCATTTTTAAATGCGTCAATAAATATTTACCACTTTTTAATTTAAAATAAAGCATCTTAGCTTTTCGACCAACGCTAATAAACTTATCGCCAGTAAGCGCTTTTTTAAAAGCCAGTAAAGATAATGGGCTAACTGTTTTGGCCCAATCCACTTCTACTTTTTTAATTACTTTACCGTCAATCACTTTTTCTAAGTCACGACGCAAAGTTTCTACCTCCGGTAATTCCGGCATAAATTATTCTAAGCTAATAACCTCAACTAACTCATGTTCTAAAATAGCATCAGCTTCATCAAATAGAAATCGGCCTTTGAACTTTTTATCATTCAAAAACATCTCCATCCAATAAATATCATCTTTCCACATTTCTTTAAACGGAATTTCATCCACGCCAAACCAATGCGGTTTCATTTCCTCGCTCTCTATTGGCTCACCAGAAAAATTATTCACTTTAAAAATATGCACCTCCAAGGTATCTGGCTTACCCCTAAAATCAAAATCAATAATTCCTAACTTGTTCATGGTAATAATTTCTATTCCGGCCTCTTCACGCATTTCTCTTTTAGCACCATCTTCAATTGTTTCTCCCTCAGTTAATTTGCCACCAAAACCATTCCACCTACCGACACCAAATCCACGTTTTTTCATGCCTAATAAAACCTTAGGATGCTGATGAACAATGCAGAGAGTTAATTGCTTTTTCATAAAATTATGCTATTTAGATAAACCCCTTTCTACTTCTAAACCACAAGCAATTTTATTATAGCACTCCTGACAAAGATGAAATTTCTTTACCATATTCTCTTTTGGTGGACTTAATAAAATTCCACCAAATTCAGTTAGCTCTTTTTTACATTTATCACAAATAGGCTTAATTGCCATAACTATTTTCCATGACACTTTTTAAACTTTTTGCCGCTGCCACAAGGACATAAATCATTACGACCAACTTTTTCACCGTCAAAATGACTATTATCCTTGATCGCCTCTTGCTTACGCGCCTCCAATCCGCTATCCGCGGCCATTGGCGATTTAAGTGAAGACTGATCACTCGGCGCTGAGAACTGCAAATTTTTATGTTCTATTTTTTCCTCTGGCACCGTTACTTGACCAGACACACCTACCTTAAAAATAGTATAAACTGTTTGTTTATCAATAGCATTTAATAAATCTCTAAACAAACGCAAAGATTCACGCTTATATTCCACCAACGGGTCGCGCTGACCATAACCGCGCAAATTAATACCGTGACGCATATACTCCATTGTTTCCAAGTGTTCAATCCACAAGCTATCAATTGAGCGCAACATAATCCATTTTTCCACTTTGCGCATGGTATTAATGCCATCCGTATTTGGCACAATATTAATCTGCTCCTCCAAAGAATTATAAGTCAGAGTGGCTAATTTTAATAAATAGCCAATCATCAGATTGCGAGAATTATCATCATCAAAATTATTTCCCGCCTCAGCCTCAATTTTATCCAACTCTAAACGCGCTTCGGCTTTAATTTCAAACATGGCATGCGCCGCCCCATAAATCGCATTTAAATCCCAAGCTTTCTCATCTGCATTCTGAGTATGAAAACGCACTAAATCAATAATTTCTTTAGTAATCGCCGAAAATATTAATTGCTTACTATCGGTATCTTCAGCTAAAAGCTCTCGACGCTTACGATAAATAGTCTCGCGCTGTTTATTCATCACATCATCATAATCAACCAAATGCTTACGCATATCAAAGTTATTGCCTTCTACTTTTTTCTGCGCCTGTTCAATTGATTTAGAAATCATACCACTTTCAATAGCCTGATCTTCTGGTACATGCAAAGCGGTCATTAAAGATTTCATGCGATCAGAACCAAAAATACGCATCAAATCATCATCCATGGAAATATAAAACTGGCTAAGTCCTGGATCACCTTGGCGACCAGCACGACCACGCAACTGATTATCGATACGACGAGATTCATGGCGCTCTGTACCTAAAACACATAAACCTCCCGCGGCCACCACCTTATCATACTCTTCCTTATTAAATGGATAACCGCCTAAAATAATATCCACACCACGACCAGCCATATTGGTCGCTACAGTTACCGCTCCCACCTTACCAGCTTGAGCAATAATATGCGCTTCTTTTTCATGGAATTTAGCATTCAACACTTGGCAAGGCACGCCAGCTTGCTCTAACAAAGCGGCCAACAATTCATTTTTTTCAATCGAAACCGTACCAATTAACACTGGCTGGCCTTTTTTATGACGCTCTTTAACTTCTACCACCAATGCCTTAAACTTGCCCATCTCATTTTTATAAATACGATCATTCAAATCCTGTCTCACCATTGGGCGATTAGTAGGAATTACTGCTACTTCTAATTTATAAATCTTAAAAAATTCTTCGGCTTCAGTAGCGGCCGTACCGGTCATACCGGCTAACTTTTTATATAAGCGGAAATAATTTTGCAACGAAACAGTAGCCAATGTTCGGCTCTCGCGTTGTACGTTAACACCTTCTTTGGCCTCAATTGCCTGATGTAATCCTTCGCTATAACGACGACCGAACATCATACGACCAGTAAACTCATCAATAATCACAATCTCGCCATCCTTAACTACATAGTCGCGATCTTTTTTAAATAATACTTGGGCCTTCAATGCTTGTTCAATATGATGCACTTCAGTAATACCTCTATCGGTGTAAATATTTTCTACTCCCAATTCTTTTTCCACTTTTTCAATGCCATGCTCCGTTAAAGTAACGGCGCGCATTTTTTCATCCAAATTATAATCTTCTTTTTCTGTCAATTTCAAAACTAATTTAGAAAATTGAAAATACTTATCCGTCGACTCCATGTCTGGTGCCGAGATAATTAACGGCGTTCTAGCTTCATCAATCAAAATTGAATCAACTTCATCCACAATCGCATAGGATAATTCTCTTTGCGCCATATCTTCTTTACTCTGCACCATATTATCGCGCAAGTAATCAAAGCCGAATTCGTTATTAGTACCATAAACAATATCGCAAGCATAAGCCTCGCGACGACTACATGGTTCTAAATATTGAATATCTAATTTTTCATCACCTTCTACGGCTTGCTTTTTGGTATTTAATTTAAGTGAGCTGTTCTGTTGTTGAATACAAGAAACAGTCAAACCTAAAAAATCATAAATACGACCCATCCAATCTGCATGAGTACGTGCCAAATAATCATTAACCGTCACCAAATGAGCGCCTTCGCCAGATAAGGCATTAAGATAGATCGCCGAAGTAGCCGTTAAAGTTTTACCTTCACCAGTTCTCATTTCCGCAATCCAGCCTTTATGTAAGGAATAACCACCAATCAACTGCACATCAAAGTGTCTTTGGCCGATCACGCGCTTAGACGCCTCACGAATGGTGGCAAAAGCTTCCACCAAGATATCATCCAATGTCTTGCCTTCTGCCAATAAAGCCTTAAACTTAACCGTTTGCGCTTTTAACTGTTCATTGGTCATAGCCTGTATTTCCGGCTCCAGGGCGTTAACCTTCTCCACTACCGCCCAAGCTTGCTCCAAGAACTTATCACTCGGGTTTTTTAGCCATTTTTTGAAGATATTAAACATATTACATTTATCAATAATAATGAAGATATCTTAGCAAAATAAGCAAAAATTATCAACTATAAAAGCGGCCCGAAGGCCGCTTAGATTATTTGTGTGACTGTAACATTTCTTTATACTTAATCAATTCTCGCTTCAAAATGTCTTTGACCTTGTCGATTGAGGTCTGAACATCTTCGGTTTCAGCGGTGGCCATCAACTGTTTACCAGGCACATGAAGCTCTACTTCAGCTATATAAATATTACCTTTCTGATGATGCATCGAGTTAATACCAACCTCTACATGAGCCTTAATAATACCATCAAAATATTTATCTAGAGAACCGATTTTTTCTTCTACTAGCTTATGACCCTCTGGGGTCAATTGAGCATTTTTTGCTTTAATAATGATTTCCATACTGTTTTTTAGTTATTAATTAGTATGGCTTCCGCCTTATCCAATATACTCTATTTCTTCATGCAATTGCAAGCCGAATTCCATTCTTACTTTTTGCTTAATGACACTTATTAACATTATAACACTCTCAGCCGTTGCTTGGCCAATGTTTATTACTATTCCAGCATGATTTTCATAAACCTGCGCCCCACCAATAGTCTTGCCTCGCAAGTCACATTGATCGATTAACCAAGCAGCCGGGATTTTTCTATATTTTACAAATTCATCTGGCAAATCAGGATATTTTTTCTTAAACTCTAAAATTTCCGCCTCTGTCATTTCAATATTTTTAAAAGTAGATCCCGCCGAATTAATGTTAACAAACTTTGCTCGACGCTTGTTAATAATTTCCATCATCTTGGCACGAATCGTCTTTTCCTCACCCAAATTTAAAACTAACTCGGCACTTAAAATCACATCCTTATTGTGAGTAGCTTTAAAAATACTACCGCGATAAATAAAATGGCAATCCTCTTTGTTTAGCTTAACAATTTTACCATCACGCCAAATAGTTACCGCATTAACGCATTGACTCATACTACCTCCATAAGCTCCGGCATTGCCATGAACCGCTCCGCCTACTGTTCCTGGAATACCAGCCGCCCACTCTAAACCACTTAAGCTACACTGGGCAGTTAAACCAACCAAGCGCGTCAAACTCATCCCGGCATCCACTGTTATTTTATTTTCTGTTACTAAAAAATTATCTGCCATTAGTCTTATCGCCAATCCAGCAAAACCTTTTTCACCAATCAACAGATTACTGCCACCACCTAAAATAATATAAGGCATTTTTTTCTCGCGACAAAAATTCAAAACTGCCCCTAATTTTTCTATACTCCTAATCACTACAAAATATTTTGCCGGTCCACCAATTTTAAAAGTCGTCCATTTGGCCAATGGCTCTTTTTCTTTAACTTCTGCACCGGCTATTTTTGCCAATTCTGTTATTGATTTCATATTACTTCACTAATTCTTTGGCATAATTATAAATATCACCCGCACCCATAGTTAAGATTAAACCGTAATTATCTGCCTTTAATAATTGACTTAGGGTCTCTTTATTTAATTTATTCAAATAAGCTACCCTACCGCCTAACTTAACTGCCTCAACTGCCAATTTTTCACTACTCACATCAAAATCCGCCGGATTTTCTCGGCCTTTCACAAAAAAAATATCCATCACAAAAGCCTGATCAGCGCCCTTAAATGCCAACGCAAATTGCTCAAAAAAATTCTTCGTCCGATTATACTGATGGGGCTGAAAGATGGTTAATACTTTTTTACCCGGATAAAATTCCTGCGCTGCTAAAATCGTTTTCTCCACCGCATCGGGTGTATGAGCGTAATCCGAAATTACATCAATACCCATAAATTGGCCGATCTTTTCAAAACGACGCCAACTACCCTTAAACTTAGCCACCGCCTTTTGAATTACTTTAAAATCCAAACCAACCATGAGCGCTGGGCCAACAGCCGCTAATACATTATAAATATTATATTTGGCTGGCAAATGCAATTGCATTTCCCCCAGTTTTTTATCCATAAAACTTAAATCAAAAATTTGCTGACCATTAGCCACGCGAATATTTTTTGCCATAATATCCGCTTGATTATCCATGCCAAAAGTAATTTTTCGCGCCTGCGCACCGCCAGCCACCTCTAAAGAATTAGCATCATCAGCGTTAGCAAAAATAAAACCATCGGCCGGTACTTTGACCAAATAATCCCTAAAAGCCGCTTTAATATCGTTAATATCTTTATAATAATCCAGGTGATCCTCAGTCACATAAGTCACCACTGCCATTTTAGGAAAATAATTAACAAATGCGCGACGGTACTCATCGCTTTCAAAAATAAAATATTGACTACTGCCCACTCGTGAATTCCCCCCTAAATAATCTGTCTTGCCACCCAAAACCACGGTCGGATCTTTTTCCGCTTCCAAAAACAATAAACTCAACAGAGCGGTCGTGGTGGTTTTACCATTAGTACCAGAAACACCTATGCCATACTGATCCTTCATTAATAATCCCAATAACTGAGGATAAGTTATTTCTTTGATGCCATATTTTTTCGCCACTTGACGCTCTGGATTATCTTCTGGCACAGCTACACTATAAACCAATAGACCTGCATCAATAGGCACATTCTCCGCCTTTTGGGGGATCACCACGCTAACTCCTTCTCTTATCAGCTGTTCCGTTAACTCACTAGTAGTTACTTCAGAACCAGAGACTTTGATTCCCTGAAAATTTAAAATCCTCGCAGTTGCCGATATTCCCACACCGCCAATGCCTGTAAAAAATACTTTTTTAAACTCTTTTAATTCCATATTTATTTAGCTACTGACAACAAGATGGCTGCTACTTTTTCTGCCCCACCAACTTCCATCATCTTAGAAATATTACGAGACAAATTATCTTTACGGGCCTTATCAAACATAATATCTTTAACCAAAGAAATGATTAATTCCGAATTAAATGCGTCTTGAGAAATAGAAGTTACTGCATTGTTTTTTTGAAAAAATAAAGCGTTATCTTCTTGATGCCCCGGAATAGGTACTAAAATAGTCGGCTTAGCCATAGCAATTAATTCTGTTAAAGTAGAAAGACCAGCCCTGCTTACTACTACATCTGCCGCGCAAAGCGCATCTGGCATTTCATGAGACAAGAACTCAAACTGATGATAATTTTCTGCTTCTACTCTTATCGCCTTGCCCTTACCCGTAATATGAATCACCTGACAAAATTGCAACAACTCCGCTAAAGCCTTAACTATTGATTCATTAATAATTTGCGCACCGGTTCCACCGCCCAATACTAACAATACTGGTAAATCACTTTTTAAATTAAAAAAATCGCGACTATGCTGTAAATCGCAAGACAAAAATTCTTCTCTAACCGGATTACCGGTTAATACTACTTTTGATTGCAAATAATCATTAAGTGAAATATCGAACGAAACAGTAATTCTTTTAGCCACTCTTTGCATTAACTTATTAGCCAAGCCCGGTAAAATATCTTGTTGATGAATCACTACCGGAATACCCAATAGCCAGGCCGCCCAAGCCACGGGCACCCCTACAAAAGCACCTGCAATCATTACAACGCTCGGTTTAAATTTAATAAGAATAACCAAGCTCTGCAAAAATCCCCAAATTACCAAAAACGGATCGGTAATATTACGCCAAGAAAAATAACGACGCAATCTTCCAGAAGCAATAGCCTTAAAAACAATCTTATAACTTTCTACAGCTTGTTTTTCTGGACCACTATAAGTGCCAACAAACAAAAACTTAATATTAGGAAATTGTTTTTTAATGTATTCCTGAACGGCAATTAATGGACTAACGGAACCCATAGTACCACCTCCAGCAAACAAAATACGCCCTTGATTAATAATTTTTTCACTAACTCTTACAGTTTGATTGTTCATAATTTAATTCCTTTCTACTACTTAAAATACCAAAAGCCGACCATCTTGGCAATTAGTAGCGATTTGTTTGGCGAGAAATATTAACTAAAATACCACAAGCCGCCAAAGCCACCGCCAGCGATGTGCCACCATAAGAAATAAATGGCAACGGCACGCCGGTCAAAGGAAAAATACCAATAATGGCCCCGATATTTAAAAACGCCTGAGTAATCAACCAAGTCGCTATACCAACTGCTACATATTTACCAAACTTATCCTCACAATTATTAGCAATCTTCAATCCTCTAAAAAACAATAATAAAAATACCAACACAATCAATACCGAAAATGCAAAACCTAATTCCTCCGCCGCAATAGCGTAAACCGAATCACCATAAACCTCTGGCAAATAAGAAAACTTTTGGCGCGAATGACCAAATCCGCGACCCAACCAACCACCAGAGCCAACCGCCAACAATGCTTGATTAATCTGATACCCCATACCCTTAGGATCCAGCTCTGGATGTAAAAAAGTAGTCAAGCGTTTTAAGGTAGTGGCCGATTTAGATACTAATAAAGAAAAAACCCCAATTCCACAAATAATCAACCAAAAAATATGCTTTAAACTACCACCGGCCACAAAAAAAATAGCTATCGCAATCGACACAATAATTAATAAAGTGCCCCAATCTGGTTGCATAATCATTAATACACCAATAACGCCCAAAGAAAAAAGGAATGGAAAAAATCCCTGCTTCGCATCTTTAATCACATCACTATCACGCGATGCTAACCAAGATGATAAATAAAGAATAAATGATAGCTTAGCAACCTCTGCTGGCTGAAAAGAAAAACCAAAAAGATGAATCCAACTTTTGGCAAAAGTATTGTTAGTACTACCAAACCCAGGAATAAAAACCAGTACTAATAAAAAAATGGCTAATAAAAATATTGGAAAAGCCCATTTACGCAGCTTTTGATAATCAAAAAAGGCAAAAAAAACAAAAAACAATACACCTGGTAGCACTCCATATATTAACTGGTGGCGCAAATGCCAATAAGTATCACCATACACTCGATAACTTTCTACCGATGAAGCGGATGACAAAATAGCCAAACCAAAAAATAACAAAAAGGTTACCAAGCCAATAAGATACCAATCGGCCTGTTGCCCATTTGATTTATAAAAAAAACTCCTTAACCAATTTTTAATTTTATTTTCTTTCATTTAATTTTTTTCACCGCTGAGCGATATTTTTCCCCTCGATCAAACTCATTGGAAAACATGCCAAAGCTAGCACAACAAGGGGATAATAAAACAATACCACCTTTTTTAACTAAACCACTGGCCTGATTAACCGCCTCTAACATAGAATCAACCACAAGCACAGGGCAACGCAATTTAGATTGTTTAATAGTCTCTAATAATCTAACCGTACCTGTGCCATTTAAAAGCACCAAGGCCTCACAATGGCTTTTCATTTTTTTAACAATTTCAGAAAAATTTAACCCCTTATCAGAACCGCCAGCAATCATCACGATTTTCTTTTTGTATTTTTTAAAAGCATCCAGCGCCACTAATCCCGCTTCTGGTGTAGTCGAAGTGGTATCGTTATAATATTTTACACCCCTAACTTCTTTCAGTAACTCTAAGCGATCAGCAATGCCCTTAAAATTTTTTAACACTACCTTAATAACTGCCAAAGGAACGGCATAAACCAAGGCGGCTGCCGTCGCCGCGCAAGCATTGGCCACATTATGTTCACCAATCATTTTTAATTGCTTAACAGCCAAAATATTTTTTTCCTCCCCGTTCAAACGCGCCACAATTTTACCTTTTTTTACAAAAACACCATTCTCTTGAGTAAATGACTTTAGAGAAAACCACAAGCGCTGACTAACCACCCTCTTTCCCATGGCTTTAGTAATCGAATTATCACGATTTAAAATTACAAAATCATCTTTTTCTTGCCACCGCCAAATATTTTCTTTAGCTGCCACATATTCAGCAATATTATTATAAGCATTTAAATGATCTGGGTAAATATTAGTAAACACAGCCACATGCGGAGACACTTTAAACGGCTCCAAAGTTTCTAATAAAAAAGAAGATAACTCCAAAACCACCGGACCACCCTTTTTTACAGCAGACATTTGGGCTAACGGCGATTTAGTAATATTACCCCCCAAAACTGCTCGCTTATCATTAGCTTTAATAATCTCATAAAGCAAGCTAGTAGTTGTACTCTTGCCACGAGTTCCTGTTACCGCCAACAAACGATCTTTATTTATAAGCTTAAATGATAAAGAAATATCAGATTCAATCGGAATATTATGTTCTCTAGCGATCTGCAAAAATCTAGACGATTTTGGCACGCCCGGATTACGAATAATATAATCAGCGTCCAAAAAATCACTCTCCCGATGCTGACCCAAAACCAATTCTACCTGATTAACTAAATCCCCTAAGCGCTCTAATTGCGATTTAAGTTGTTCAGCCGTTTTTAAATCAGTCACTACTATATTAGCACCTTGGGCTAATAAATATTTAGTGGCCGAAATACCTGAGCCATCCGCATAAAGACCCAAGCCCATAACCACTATTTTTTTATTTTTAAAATCCATATTAAATTTTTCTCACTACACAAAGTGGGGTTTGTTCATTTGTTTGCCCTAATGGATTATCCCGAAAAATTTCCGCTGCTAACTTCCGATCAACATTTTTGCTGGCACCTAAAATGGCCACTCCTAAATCATTAGCATCCACAATCACCACTTCGCAATTATTTTTCTCCGCCAGCATAGCAGCTACCTTATCCGGGTCTTTAGGGCCAAGAACAGCATATTGATTATAAGGCGGCAGAGTATAGTCACATGGGCCATCAATCGCATTAATTCCCTTGCCCACTACTTTATAAAAAATACCGCGAACCCCAAACGGTTTAGTAATAGCCGAAACTAAAGCGCCTAACAAAATACGCCAAGCCCCCGCTTCGTTAATAGCTAATTGCATTGTTTGCGGTCGGCCTAAGCCAATACCATACGGTGACTTATAAACAAACTTCACTAAAAAATTAGCTAAAAATGAAACTTTAATATCTACAATTTTATAAGCGCGACCTTGGGTAACCGCTACTACTTTCTCACTAATAAACAACCAATCATTTGCTTGCAAAATTGGCTTAGCATATTTTTCTACTACGTCTTCAATTTTATCCCCAAACATTACTACATGAGTCTTAACATGAAAACGATCAAATACTTGACCGCCCACTGTTATTTTCGTTTCAGTCATAATTATTTATGATCTAATTTATTATCTAAAATTTTGCATTGCGTTGTATATTGATTATCTTTATTAGTTTTAACATCTGTTAAAAACAAAGCTAAACCAGCTACCGCTACTACCATCGATATTACCCAGGCACGCATCACTATTTTAGTTTCTGGCCAACCAACGGCCTCGAAGTGATGATGGATCGGAGTAGATAAAAAAATCTTTTTTCCTTTTCTTAACTTTTTAGAAATCATTTGGATTAACACCGAAACTGATTCTAAGACAAAAACCAAACCAATAACTGGCAACAATAAAACAGAATTGGTTAGCAGGGCGATAATGGCTAATACCACCCCCATAGACATAGCGCCCGTATCACCCATAAAAAAACGAGCCGGAGCAATATTAAACCATAAAAATGCCAATAAAGACCCAGCAATTACAGCACAAAAAGTAGCCAAGTCATAACGCTGCTGGATAAAAGCAATGGCACCAATCGCCAAAAAAGAAGTCATTAAGGTGCCACCAGCCAAACCATCTAAGCCATCTGTTTCATTAACCGAAAAGGCGGTCGCCACTACTACAAATACTGCGAATGGAATATACCACCAACCAATATTAAAATCTCCCAAAAAAGGCACTCGCACTAAATCCCAATCTAACTTAAAGTAAAACCAACAAGCCACCACAATGGCAATGATTGTATATAAAATCAAACGATGCTTCATAGAAAAACCGCCCCCCTTTGGCCCAATACGACGCACATTTAAATAATCATCCACCATACCAACCAAAGCCGTAATAACCAATGCTCCCAGCGGTAACCAGGTTTGGGCGCGACTTAAAAAATTAAGACCGCTAAACATCCCATTAAATAAAAATCCTAACAACCAAAAAAGTAACGCCAATACCAAGGTGGTTACCCATACCAACATACCACCCATTACCGGCGTGCCAGATTTTTTTTGATGTAACTGCGCAAAGATTGGCGCATCTTCACTGGCGCGAATTTGCTTACCCAAGCGATATTTATACAAAAAATGAGTTAATAATGGCGTCCACAAAATAGCAATTACAAAAGAAATAAAAGCAAAAAAGAATACTTTGACCACCAAAAACTCTATAGACATAATATAATAACTAATTAATTTTTATAAATTAAAAACAACCCAGCAATTAATAACAATAAATTAACAATACTAGAACTGAAAGATAATAAATAACTCAAATAAGTATTGCGCAAAAAAATAAGCAAAGCCACAAAATAATTTATCAACAAAACCAACAAACCTATTAAGGGCAAAAATAGCACATAATACCATAGTCCTAAGTCACTGATGCCAAAATAGATATTATACTTCAACACAATATATTCACTAGCTGAATGAAAATAATACAAAAATAACACCCATAGGGCTACATTAAAAACCAAAGCCAATAAAGCGTTGATTAGAATAACTTTGTCCCAAGCGATATTTATACAAAAAATGAGTTAATAATGGCGTCCACAAAATAGCAATTACAAAAGAAATAAAAGCAAAAAAGAATACTTTGACCACCAAAAACTCTATAGACATAATATAATAACTAATTAATTTTTATAAATTAAAAACAACCCAGCAATTAATAACAATAAATTAACAATACTAGAACTGAAAGATAATAAATAACTCAAATAAGTATTGCGCAAAAAAATAAGCAAAGCCACAAAATAATTTATCAACAAAACCAACAAACCTATTAAGGGCAAAAATAGCACATAATACCATAGTCCTAAGTCACTGATGCCAAAATAGATATTATACTTCAACACAATATATTCACTAGCTGAATGAAAATAATACAAAAATAACACCCATAGGGCTACATTAAAAACCAAAGCCAATAAAGCGTTGATTAGAATAACTTTGTCCCGTCGTGCCGGATTGGTTTTAATTTTCTCCTCCAAAAAAGAAAGTATCATATTTGGCAATTATTTGGTATCATTATAATAATTTTTGACATTAATGTCTACTTTTAAATACAAATCTTTAATAAAATTAACCCCTATTGACAAATTATGTTAAATTTGTTATAATAAAAAAGTTTAAACAGATAATTTATATTTTAAATAAACCTAATTTTAGCCAAATAGCTATGAACCAAACCTTATTCAATCGTCACAACCTCATTACCGTAACAATTATTACGCTTTTTTTTGGTGCCTTAAGCTTACTTTTAAGCTTTATGCAAACACCAAAATATCTAGCTACCTCTAAAATCATTGTCGTTTTCAATCAGAATAGCATCGACCCATACACCGCCTCCCGCTCTTCTGACTATATCGCCGGAATTTTAGGCGAAGTAGCTTATTCTAATTCCTTTATTAGTCAAGTCTACAAAACCAACCCTGCTTTAATTGATAATCTTGGCACTACTGACGAAAAAAGATTGAACAATTGGAAAAATATGGTAACCGTAAAAATTAAAGATGGCAACGGCATCATGGAAGTGGCTGTCTTACATCCAGATCGCGATCAAGCCGAAAAAATGATTAACGCCATTATTACTACTATTAAAAATAATCATCAATACTATCACGGCTTTGGTAGTAATGTTTTAATTCGCACTGTTAATGAACCATCTGTTTCCGATAAATGGGCCGAACCAAAAATATTACGCAACAGCTTACTCGGTTTGGTGGCTGGGTTATTTTTAAGCCTTACCTTGATCGTTATTTTTCCTCAACAAAGACTATTCTCCATTACTAGCAATCGTAAAGAATTAGTTAACCAATACAACAATCAAGCCTCTCTTGAGTCGGAATTACTAGCCGAATCTACTAACGAAAACTTACTTAATCAATATCAATACCCTACTCCTCATTACACTCCAGAAGAACCAAGTCAGGATTCATCCCAAAAATAAATTATGCTGGCCATCGACCAAAATTCTAATACCAAAAGCCGTACTATTCTAATCAATAGTCTGGCTTTTATTTATTTTGCCATCTTAATCCTCTTAATGATACTGGCTCCCAATATCTGGCTGTATTCGATTTTTGTCATTACGGGCTTAGCTTTTATTTTCTACAGCGAACAATTGGGATTGAACATGATTATTCTACTTACTATGGTCTTTGAACGATATTTTACCTTGCAATCATTAGTCATTGACCAAACCATCTATAAACTATATCCCTTGGATATTTTAATTATCTTAACTGCTATTAGTTTTTTAATCCATTTACGCCTACAAAAAAGAGCGCGCGTGCAATTCATTTGGGGTTGGCCAGAAACACTCCTAATTATATTTATATTGATTAATCTATTTACCTTTATTCGTTCCTTAACCGACTACAATGTGCAAGTCGATATCGCCTTTTCTACCTTAAAAAATTATGTCTTTTATTCCGCCATCTACTTTTTAATTATCTATTCAGTTCAAAAAGCCAAAGATTTAAAACGACTTATAGAAGTAATTCTTTTGGGTGGCGTAATCATTATTCCTTTTATCCTCTACGGCTTAATCACTGGGCAAGGCTTGTGGACTGAATTTACTCCCCTATCCACTACTGGCCTGCGCTTACTAGCTGGCACTCACGCTTTTTATTTATGTCTTTCCTCTTTAATCTTATTAAGCTTTTTGGCATTTAAAAAATTCGCTAACCAACAAATAGCCGGATTAATTTTATGGATTTGGCTACTTGGCATTGCCGTATCTTTAATGCGTCATCTCTGGCTAGCCTTAATTGTTGCTCTGGTAATTTTAATCTTAATTATTCCCAAAGAAGCAAAAAAGAAAATCCTTAATTTTTCTGCCAAAAATATTTTAATTATTTTTAGCGCCATCGCCATCATTCTTACTATTACTTCATTGTATCCACGCCAACAACTTAGCGCTAATATTAATACTACCGGAGAATATCTAGTAACTCGCGCTTCTTCTATTGTTAATTTACAAGAAGATGCTAGTGCTATTTGGCGCAAAGACTTGTGGACCATTGCTTTAAACTCTTGGCTAAAAAACCCAATGCTTGGCACCGGCTTTGGCAAGCGTGTCAACTTGCAAACTGGCGATTGGCAAAACTACGAAGAATTACGCAATCTACATAATTCCCCGTTGGCCATTCTCATTCAAACCGGCCTAATTGGTTTTATCTTATTCATTGCTTTTATCATCTCCGTTTTAGCTACTAGTTTTAAACAAATTTATCTCAATCATGAATTAACCCCTTACTACCTACCAATCATTAGCGCTGGTGTCCTATTTTTTATTGCTAGCTTCTTTCAGCCCTATTTAGAAACTAACTTAACCGGCATTTTTTTCTGGATTATCCTGGGTCTAATTCGCACTATCACCGTGGTGAACAAAAATAGTATTCAAAATTAAATATATGAAAATATTACATATAAACAAATTTTTTTATCCTAAAGGCGGTACCGAAACTTACCTATTTTCATTGATGAATTTATTAGAAAAAAAAGGCCACAAAAATGTAACTTTCTCCCAAAAACACCCCCTAAACTACCCCTCCCCAAATAGTGACTTATTTATTAGCGACTTACCATTGGATAAATTTAGCTGGTCTAGCTTTTGGCGCCTAGGTCGCTTATTTTGGTCGTTCAGCGCCGCCAGAAAAATTTCCGCCCTAATTAAAAAAGAGCGCCCAGATTTAATCCATCTTCATAATATTTATCATCAAATATCGCCTTCTATTTTGCCAGCGATCAAAAAATTTAATTTACCCATTGTAATGACCGTTCATGACTTTAAACTAATCAAGCACGACTACACCTTACGCATCGGCCAAAATCAACCCGCTAAAAATTCTCGTCTAGTGGATCTACTGCTAAAACTAGAATTTGCTTTTCATAAAAAAATTAATATCTATCGCCGTTATGTAGATATGTTTATTGCGCCCTCACTATTTGTCAAAGAACAACTAATTAAAAATGGTTTTGACGCCCAAAAAATTATTGTCATTCCCCACTTTATCGATTTAGAAAGATATCAAACTCAACCCAAGCCTATCGGCTATCCTTATGTCTTATTCTTTGGCCGTTTAGATGAAAGCAAAGGTGCCGATGTTTTAATTAATGCTTTTGCCCAAATTAAAACCGACCACAAATTAGTCATCATTGGTTCGGGGCCAGAAGAAATTAATTTAAAAAATCAAGTCAAAAAATTAAACTTAACTGACAAGGTGGTTTTTATCGGACGCAAAGAAAAAAACGAATTGCTTAATTTTATTCAAAATGCTGACTTTGCCGTTTTTCCTTCTCGGGTTCACGAAACTTTCGGCTTAGGCGCCCTAGAAACCTTCGCCTGTGGCAAGCCAGTCATTGCTTCCCGTGCCGGATCATTTAACAACCTAATCCAACCACAACAAACTGGCTTGCTTTTTACTAGCGACAATCACCAAGAACTGGCTGAGCAAATACAATATTTACTAGACAACCCAAATGAAACAACAAGGATGGGTAAAAATGCTTACGCCTTTAGTTTAGATTATTCTGCCAATAAACACTACGAAAAAATATCCGCCATATATGAAGCATTAATTGATTATGAGAAGAAAAAGAAATAAATATCAAAAATTAGATTTCACCTTGGCTACCATCCTTGCTTCGGCTTTCTTAGCTTTGGTTTTATTTTTTCCCGACTTCACTGGTGATGCGACTCAAAAAAATGATGGCAAATATCCAAAAGTGGCCAACATGTTTTGGAAAACTCCCGTTACTTTAGAAGAAGCTAAAAAACTAGCTAAATATGATTTAGTTTCTTTAAGCATGCAAGCTCAAAATGACTCTGCAGATGCTATCAGGCTAATGCGCCAACTTAATAAAAACATTATCATTCTCGCCTATACTTCTTCCAACGAAATACCACTATACCGACTAAACGAAGTCGAGCCAAGCGGTATTGGTTTGTGGCATGATTTAACTAGCGCCGCCAAAACTCAATGGCAATTAAAAACCACTGATGGAAAAAATATTTCCTGGTGGACTGGTAATGTCTCAATGAATCCTTATAGTAAAGATGAAAACAATAAAACTTACGGCGATTTCTTGGCTGATTTTTACCAAAACAAAATTTTAAATACGGGCTTATGGGATGGCTTATTATTAGATAATATCTGGCAAACCGTTTCTTGGGTGGACGCCAAAATTGATATCGATAATGACGGCATATATGACAACAAAGAAAAAATTGACCGCCTCTGGCAACAGGGCAATATTGATCTGCTCAAAAAACTACGCACCCGTATTGATAGCAAATATTTAATCGTCGGCAATGGCGATGGCTTATACCATCAATACTTAAATGGTCGTATGTTTGAAGGGTTTCCGGAACAATACGAAGGTGACTGGCTTGGTTCTATGAAAAAATATGAGCAAGTAGACGGTAACGGCTATTTGCCTCGCATTAATATAATAGATAGCAATACCGGTAACACCAATAACCAAGACTATCAAAAAATGCGTTTTACTCTAGCCTCTTCCTTACTCTTTAATGGTTTTTATGCCATGGATTACGGCCCACAATTGCGTGAACACTTTTGGTGGTATGATGAATTTGATATTAATCTAGGTGAACCACAATCACGAACAAAAAATTTACTCAACCCCAACAACCCCGAAATGACTAGTGGTCTCTGGCAACGCGATTTCACTAACGGCATTGTTTTAGTTAATTCTACCGACTACCCCCAAGAAGCCTATTTTGATGGCGAGTATGAAAAAATTCATGGCAACCAAGATCCTATTACTAATGACGGCTCTATCATAAACAAAGTCACCCTCGCTTCTCGTGATGGCATTATTCTTCTCCGTCGGGTTAATGAAATCAAAGATGCGGTATTTATCAATGGCGCCTTCGCCAGAATTTTTGATAGCACCGGAAATAATATTCGCACCGGTTTTTTTACTTACGACAAAAACCAAAAGGGTAGCAACAAAGTAATCAAAACCGATGTTAATAATAATGGCACTATTGAAACCGTTAGCGCTTCTAATAATACTATTAATGTTATTGGCGAAACTGGAATTAACATTGCCACCTTCATGCCTTATGGTGAAAAATATCAAGATGGCATCTCTTTGGCTGTAGCCGATATTAATGGCGATGGCAAAAAAGAAATTATCACCGGATCAGAAAATGGTGGTGGCAATACTATTAAAATTTTCAATTGGTACGGCCAAGAATCAAAATCGTTTTCTGCTTTTAATAATAAAACTATCAAGCTAGGAGTAAATGTCGCTGTCGGTGATATTAATGACGACAACAAGGTAGAAATTATCGCTGGAGCTGGCAATGGAGGCGGTCCACATGTTAAAGTTTTTGATACTAATGGCAAGTTAATAAATGATTTTTTTGCTTATAATAATAAATTACGCAATGGGGTTAATCTAACCGCTGGCGATGTTAATGGTGATGGCAGGGCAGAAATTATTACTGGCGCCGGCTTCAATGCCTTGCCAGAAATAAAAGTATTTTCTAACACCGGTAAACAACTTTCCTCTTTTATGGCTTATGTACCGAAAAATCGTCAAGGCATCAGCGTAACCGTAGCTGATTTAAACGGTGATGGCAAAAAAGAAATTATTGCTTTGAGTAGTAACGTATTTACTATCAGCTCCATAATCAATAATAACCAATAATATATGAAACTAAAAAAACTCCTAAAAGATTTTGCGGCCAGCCGATTTGAAACAAAAAAGGTCCCATTGGTATTTAATTTTTTCTTGCTTTTTTTAGTCGGTATTTTATTGGCACTTAGTTTATATAGCCATTTAGATAAAGTGGCCTTTCGTATTGAAAATAAAATTGATTTAATCGCTGAAAATCAAAATCAATCTACTGTTGCTGGTGATGTTACTAATCTTATTTTTTCTTACGAAAATAAATCAGGTAAACAACTTAATCAAGCCACACTAACTTTTAATCTACCTAACAGCTTTGAATTAATTGGCGGATCTCCAAGTCAAAAATTTGACCAAAAAACTATCACCTTTAACTTAGGTGACTTAGATATTAATGCCAAGGGCGCCATTAACCTTTCCGGCAAGTTTTGGGCGATGCCAAAAACTGAACAACAAATTTACTCAATACTAACTTTCATCCCCGAGGGCAATACTGCCAAGCGTACCAAAAAAATTAACCAGCTAATAAATATCAGCGACTCTCCATTGTCTCTAACCATAAAGGCTACCGACTGGGCTTTTGCCGGTCAACCAGTTACCTTCTATGTTACGCTTGAAAATAAAAGTGACAACACGATTAATAACTTATCCCTGAGTCATAATTTATTATCTAATAATTTAATCATCACTTCTTCTACTTTGCCCATAAAAAACATTACCCTAAACCCTAAGCAAAGTTTAACTGGCACGATTGTTGCCAAAACTGTAAAAAACAATATTAATAAAACCCTCAACTCTTTTAAGATCCAAATTACTACCGACAATAGCTCAAATCAATTAGCTGAAAATAACATTACCATTAATTTTAAAAAATCTAAGATTGATTTAGTCATTAAAGCCAATAGTACAAATGCCAATTTTGGCGTTAATTCTTATTTGGCCACCATTATTAATCATGAAAACTTTACCGTCAAAAATATCACCCTTAATATTACTGAGGATAATCTATTAGGCGACACTAACATTAAATTTGATCGCACTAATACTTTAGCCTTAGCCAGTCTAAATCCAGAAGCGTCTATAGTCATTCCCTTTTCTATTAATCTTAAGGATGGTGAACAAAAAAATAATTTTCTTAACATAGCCACCCAACTAAATTACACTATGCCAGATGGCAATATTGGCTTTCAATCAGCTGATGTTATCAATCAAAAAATCAACACTTTAATGACCTTGCCAGTGACCCTAAAATACTTCACCGCCGAAGGTGACCAAATTGGCTTTGGCCCATTACCGCCGAAAATCGGCGAGGCCACTCGCTATTGGGTAGCCATGCAAGTTACTAGCAATATAAATGATCTAAGAGATTTACAAGTTAAAACTTCTCTTGGTCAAAATGTCCGCTGGACCGGGCAATACACTACTACCGCTAATGGTGGAGTTCATTACGATACCAAAAATAACTTAATCACTTGGAATGTTGATACCGTGAATGCCCCTAGTGCTAATTATCCTAGCATTGCTTGCGCCTTTGAAGTAGAGTTTACTCCTACTGCCGACCAAGGCGGAATGGTTGGAAAAATCATCAACACCACTACCGCTAGCGCCCAAGACACCCTTACTGGTGAAACCTTAACTTATAGCACCAAACCAATTAATACTGATGCCGCTTTAGATAAAAATGGGCTAATTAATGGTAAAATTAGATAAATTTAGCTAATCTAAGGGATTTTAATCATTTAACTATTGACAAATACACACTTATCTGATACAATACTTAGTCGAGTACTGATAAAGTGCTTTAGACAAATCGATTAGCTTCGAACCTTTCAATACAACAAAAACAAAAAAACAAAGGAGAAAAAAGTTTCAGTGCCTGGTTCTGGTGTCGTTCCTACTGCCGGCAACGACTGTCGGTGGTGTGTATTCAAAACAACAGGGAGTAGTTACCATGAAAAAGACAATCGCAATCCTCGCCGCGGTCGCCCTGACCGCACTGTCCGCCATCAACACCCAGGCCGCCGATGCCGATGTGACCAAGGATGCCAATGGTATCCACGTCGCCGTCGCTGTCAAGGATGGGAATGTCGTCGGGCTCATCAAGCCCGTCGCCATCGACCAGATCACCAAGATCGGCGTGCTCATCATGTCGAAATCGGCGCCCTACGGTTGCCACAGCGAAAGCAACGCGAAACTCGACGAGGCCGGTAATCTGGTCAGCGCCGACCCCATCACGGGAGCAGGATTCAGCTACGACGGCAAGACTGCCGTTGGTTACGACCTGAGCAAGTTGCCAGCTGGAACGGTGTGTAACATCTACGTCGTCCTCAAGGACGGCAGCAAGGTGTTCCTAAACACCAAAAAAACCGCCGTCACCCGCAATGGCAAGGACACCAAACTTGTCGCCGCCAAGGACGGTGACGCGGAAGAAAATATTCCGATCAACTGAACCCCAACCGCCTCCAGCCCCGCCACCCAAAGTGAACGCAACCAATGCAATCACTAGGGTCGCGGGGCTTCTTTAATTCCAAAATTTCTCACTTTTCTTAAATACTTGACAGAATTATCACATTGTGCTATAATCATTAGTCAACAACAAATAGCCAAAAATATATGAAAATCGCATTCATTGGACAAAAAGGCATCCCTACTAAACAAGGCGGCATTGAAAAACATGTCGAGGAGTTAGCTGTGCGTTTAGCCCAAGCCCATGAATCGGTTACTGTGTATGCTCGCGAGCATTATACCGGCAATCGTCACAGCGAATATAAAAATGTTAATTTAATTTATTGCCCATCCATTAACACCAAAAATTTAGACGCTATTTCTCATACCCTATTCTCTTCTTTGCATGCCATCTTTCAAAATTATAATGTCATTCATTACCATGGCGTTGGCCCCGCTTTATTATCTTGGATTCCTAGATTGTTAGCGCCAAAAACCAAAGTCGTTGTTACCTTTCACTGCCAAGATAAAGAACATCAAAAATGGGGTCACTTTGCTAAATTAATGTTAGCCATGGGAGAATGGGCCGCTTGCCACTTTCCTCATGAAACCATTGTCATTTCTAAGGGATTACAAAAATATGTCAAAACCCAATTTAACCGAGAAGCTACTTACATTCCTAATGGTGTTAATATTAGCCCAGCAAAAAATTCCAGCCATCAAATTGCTATTTTAAATAAATATGGCTTAGAGAAGCAAAAATACTTTGTTTTAGTTTCTCGCCTAGTACAACATAAAGGTGTTCATACTTTAATTGATGCTTACCAAAAAATTAAAACCGATAAAAAATTAGTCATTGTTGGTGGCGGATCCAATACTGATGAATATGTTTCTTACTTACACCGTTTAGCTGTAAATAATCCAAATATTATTTTTACTGGCTCTCAATCCGGTAATGAATTAAATACCTTATTCACCAACGCTTACTTATTCGTGCAACCTTCAGAAGCTGAGGGCTTATCTATCGCCCTACTAGAAGCTATGGCTTATGAAATCCCAGTCATTGTTAGTGATATTCCAGAAAACCTAGAAGCTACTGGCGACTACAGCTTATCTTTTAAAAATAAAAGTGGAGCTGATTTAACCAAACAATTAGTCTTAGCCGATACTGACCATGACCTTATTACTGACTTGGCCAGAAAAGCCAAAATCATGGTAGATAAAGATTATAATTGGGATGATATCGCTCACAAAACTATTATCCAATACCAAAACTTAATCGCTAAAAAATCTTTAAAAATCGCCTAAAAAACTCCCCGCTCTAAAACCCTGAATAACTTCAGGGTTTTTTAGTTTTCTCTTTAACCCCAAAATATGTTATAATATTGATAACAATAATAACTTAGAACATGATTAATCGAAAAGATTTAGAAATCATCGTCAAAGAAAATAACTTGCTTAATGAAAAGCAACTTATTTCATATGTTGAATCCAGCAAAAAGAATGGTGAGAATGTGGAGGATTTATTAATCCGCGATAAATTTGTTACCCCCGTTGCCTTATACGAAATGGTAGCTAAATTTTATAAGCTGCCATTTATTGATTTAAAAGTTAAAACTATCCGCCCAGATGTTTTATCATTAGTTCCAGAAATTACCGCTCAAGCTCATAAAACGATTGCCTTTGATAAAACCGATACGGAATTACTCATCGCTGGCCTAGATATTTCCAACATGGAGTTATGCGATTTTTTAGCCAAAAAAACTGAACTAAAAATCAAACTACATATTACCACCCCCGAAGGCATTCAAGAAGGTTTAAAGCACTATCATAAAGGGTTAAACGCTGAATTTAAAGAATTAGAAAGTGAAAATAAAGATAATGAAAGCAGTGACAAATTAAAAACCCTAGCTCAAGATCTACCCGTTGTTCGCGTAGTAGATACTTTATTAGAATACGCATATTTAGAAAAAGCCTCAGATATTCATATTGAACCATTAGAAAAAGAGGTAATCGTGCGTTACCGTATTGATGGCATCTTAAAAAAGGTAATGACACTGCCCAAGGCTATTCATGCTGGCGTAGTAGCCCGTATCAAAATCTTGTCTAATTTAAAAATCGATGAACATCGCTTACCTCAAGATGGGCGCTTTAAGATAAAAACTAACGAATACCAAGTATCTTTCCGTGTTTCTATTATCCCCACTTTTGACGGCGAAAAAATTGTCTTGCGTTTATTACCTGATACTAATCAAACCCTGACTCTCAAGCAACTAGGCTTGTTACCTCAGGCCCTAGAGATTTTAGAGCGCAATATTTATAAACCTCACGGCATGATCTTAGTAACTGGCCCTACCGGTTCTGGTAAAACCACTACCCTATACACAATTATCGGTGTTTTAAATAAGCCTGAAATTAATATTTCCACTGTTGAAGACCCAATCGAATATCGCATGCCAGGAGTCAACCAAAGCCAAATTCAACCAAAGATCGGCTATACTTTTGCTTCGGCTTTGCGCGCCTTTTTACGCCAAGACCCTAACATTATTCTAGTTGGTGAAACTCGCGATACCGAAACTGCCGAAATCAGCATTAATGCCGCCATGACAGGTCACTTAGTACTCACTACATTGCATACTAATGATGCGGTTACTGCTATTCCTCGCTTGCTTGATATGAATATCCCAACCTTTTTATTAGCCTCCACTATTAACTTAATTATTGCTCAACGTTTAGCCCGAAAAATTTGTAAAAATTGCATCGAGAGCTATAACTTAGACAAGAAAACTATTACCGAATTAGAAAAACAATTTGATCTGGATAAGGTAGAAAAATCCCTAATGTCTCGTGGTTATTTAAGTAAAGATCAAAACATTCGTTCCATATTATTTTTCCGAGGCAAGGGTTGCCAAATTTGTAATAATACCGGCTACAAAGGCCGCGTTGGTTTATATGAATTATTAGAAGTTAACACTGAAATGTCTGAATTAATCCTCCAAAAAGCTTCTCGCGAACAATTAGAAAGTACTGCTATTAAAAATGGCATGACCACCATTATGCAAGACGGTTTTATTAAAGCCAAATTTGGCGATACCACTATCGAAGAAGTATTAAGAGTAACTAGAGAATAATTATGAGCTTTTCTTTTAATCAAATTGATGACTACATTCAGAAAATTCAAAAAGTGCCGGTCACGGCTAAAGTTTTTTTATTGCAAAACCTATCTATCATGATTAAGGCCGGCATCCCCTTGGCGGAATCTTTAAAAACTTTAACTACTCAAACTAGCAACAAAAAGTTAAAAATGATTTTAACTGCCGTTAGTGACAAAATTAATCAAGGAAAAAATTTTGGCGAAAGCCTAGAAGACTACAAAGATGATTTTGACGAAATGTTCATTAATATGATTAAAAGTGGTGAAATTTCTGGTAAACTAGAAGAAACATTAAAAACTCTATACCTACAAACCAAGAAAGATTACGAACTCAAGGGCAAAATAAAAAGCGCCATGATTTATCCAATCATTATTTTATGTGCCATGTTGGGTATTGGCATATTTATTATGTTATTTATTTTGCCAAACTTAACCAAGGTATTTACAGACATGAATATCGAATTGCCGTTAGCCACTAAAATATTAATTGGCACTAGTAGTTTTCTTCAAAACAATGGCTTACTAACCCTTGGCATAGTCATTTTTTCAGCGGTATTAATTACTCGCTTATTGAAAACCGCCTCTGGCAAAAGAACTTTCGACTATCTTATGATTAAAACACCAATTCTCAGCCCGATTATTACGAAAATTAATCTGGCCAGAATTTCTCGCAGTCTTAGCTCTTTAATTAAAACCGACATTAACATCATTAATGCCTTAGAAATAACTTCTAAGGTAGTAACCAATTCTTTTTATCGCAATGCCTTAATTGAATCGGTAGAATTTATAAAAAAGGGTCAAAAATTAGAATCCGTTTTTACCAGTCACCCCGATATCTTTCCACCTATCATGCAACAAATGGTGGCCGTCGGCGAAGAAACGGGATCATTAGATGAAATTTTAGATACTATCGCTGGCTTTTACGAAGAAGAAGTTTCAAATACTATGAACAATTTACCGACTATTATTGAGCCTGTTTTAATGTTGTGTATGGGTGGCGCCATTGCCATAGTTGCCTTAGCCGTTATGATGCCAATGTACTCCTTGGCTAATAACTTCTAAACGTAAAACGTTACTTATACGGTAATAAATTCTTTTTTAATGAAAAAATACTTAACTAGGCCAATAAAATCCCGTGCTGGCTTTACTCTTATTGAAGTCATTTTTAGTATCGCCATTTTTAGTATCGTGGCCATGGCCATATACCAAGGCTATGCCAAACTCGTTGAAGGTTCAAATCTTTTACGTATCAAAGCTGCGGCAATTGATTTAGCCAACGAGCAATTTGAAATTGCCCATAATTTACCCTACTCCTCGGTTGGTCTAATTAATGGCGTTCCTAGTGGCACTCTTTCCCGTTTCCAAACATTAACCAGAAACAATCTTAGCTTTTTAATTACTACTACCATTAGAAATATTGATGACGCCTTTGATGGTCAAGTTGGTAGTAGCACCCGCAATGATACTTCTCCGGCTGACTATAAATTAATGGAAGTGGAGGTAACTTGCACTAGCTGTAAAAATTTTCAACCGTTAATTTATTCCTCTTTTATTGCCCCAAAAAATCTCGAGCAAGCTTCTACTAACGGTTCGCTTTTTATTAATGTTTTTGATGCAACTGGCATATCAATCGCCGACGCCAATGTTCATATTGAAAATAACGCCTCAACTCCTAAAATCAGTATTGATGAAGTAACTAATTCCAGCGGACAAGTTCAAATTGTCGACACCCCACCTAGCGCTCAAAATTACGAAATAACCGTTTCTAAATCCGGCTATTCAACAGAAAAAACTTACAAAAACGGTGCCACGGAAAACCCTTATCCCAGCAAACCGCATTCAACCGTTAGCATACAACAATTAACCAAAATAAGTTTCTCAATTGATAAAACTAGCCAACTACAATTAACCACTCTCAATTCATCGTGTAACCCCATAGGCTCAGTCCCCCTAAAAATTACCGGAACTAAAATTATTGGTACCAATCCCACTGTTTATAAATTCAATCAACCATATACCACCGACGCCTCCGGATCTCTTAATCTCAGCAACATGGAATGGGACAGCTATAATTTTAATTTTTCTAGCTCCACCTACGATTTGATCGGTACCAATCCACTTTGGCCAGTTTTTATCTCACCTAGCTCTACCGTTTCCGTATTTGCTATTTTAGCCTCCAAAAATCCCAACCGCCTAATTGTCACTGTAAAAGACAATGTAACCGGATTAGCCATAACCGATGCCAGGGTAACATTAACAGATGGTAATTTAAATTACATTGGCCAAAAAATTTCTGGTCGTGGCTATCTATCTCAAACCGATTGGTCTGGCGGTGACGGACAAGTAAGCTACGCCAACCCAGCAAAGTTCTATTCCTTTTCTAGTGGTATTAATTATGCCACTGCTGGTCAAATTTCTCTCGTCAAAAGTTTTGGCTACTATTTAAATAACGGAAATCTAGAATCCTCGACCTTTGATACACAAATACTACCTCAATATAATCAAATTTTATGGGTACCAAATATAAACACTGCCTCTACTACTATTAAAGCTCAGATGGCTTTTGCCGATACAGATACGGCCACTACCACTTGGTCATTTATTGGTCCCGATGACACTGCGGCTAGCTATTTCACTATTGATAATCAAAATATTCCATCATCTTCATCCAGTGGAAAAAGATATTTTCGCTATAAAATATTTTTAACCACCACTGATACTAAATATACTCCAACACTAAATGATTTATATATTACTTACACCTACTCCTGTGCTCCTTCGGGACAAGTTTCTTTTGGTGGTTTGACTCTTGGCTCATACAATATTCTAATAGAAAAAGATGGCTACCAAAGCTCAACTAAAAGTATTAGTTTATCTTCACCCTGGCAAGAAGCAATATTTAACTTAATGCAAAAATAATGAAAAAGCATAAGTTTAAATCATTTTTAAAACATAAAACCACTACTACCGGTTTCACCCTATTAGAAATAGCTATTGTTGTTGCTATTTCTAGTATTATAATATTACTCATTGGTGCTTTTTCTCGAAATATTTTTTTCATTAAAAACTATGTTCAAGAAAGCTATACCTCTGAAGGTCAATCCAAGGCAATTATTCGCCCTATGGCAACAGAAATTCGCTCTATCCGCGCCTCGATGACCGGCGCTTACGGCATTGAACAGGCTGGGACATCCACTTTTATATTTTTTAGCGACATCGATCTAGACGGCTCAACTGAACTTGTACATTATTTTGTATCAGGAGATTACTTTAAAAAAGGCGTAATAAAAGCTACCGGCACACCAATAACCTACCCAGCCAATCAAGAAAAATTTAGCACTTTAATTGAAGGTCTTCGCAATACCTCTTCTACTCCTGTTTTTCAATATTATCCAGACACCTATACTGGTAGTAGCACCCCATTAACCCAGCCTGTAAACATTCAAAGTATTAATTTAATAAAAATTAATCTTGTTACTGATATTGATATTAATCGAGCCCCTTATCAACAAATATTTACCACCCAAATATCTATTCGGAACTTTAAAGATAACTATTAATACCTCTTAAGCAAAATGCCAAACCAGAAAACAAAAAAATCAAGGGGTTACATCCTGTTAACTATTCTAGTATTCACTGCATTAGGAACTTTTATTATGCTTAGTTTATCTGGTTGGTTCTCTATATTATTTACTTCTGCCAAACGACTAAATAATAGCGAGCAAGCGTTTCAAATAGCTGAGGCTGGTATTGAATATTATCGTTGGCACTTGGCCCATAACCCCACCGACTACAAAGATGGGGGGCAGAGCGCTGGCCCTTATGTACACTCCTATTATGACCGTGATAATAAAAAAATAGGAACATTTTCTTTAGATATTACTCCACCAACCGTTGGTTCAACTATTATTACTATTATTTCTACCGGAAGAGTAGACGTTAGTTCATCTACCTATCGAAAAATTAAAGTACGTATGGCTATACCATCATTAGCTAGGTTTGCTGTCGCTGCCGATGAAATGATGCGCTTCGGCGAAGGCACGGAAGTTTTTGGCCAAATTCAAGTCAATAATGGCGTGCGCTTTGATGGCTTAGCACACAACTTAGTCGCCTCCTCAAAAGCTTCCTATGATGACCCCGATCACACCGGCGGATCGGAACTTGGCGTTCATACTCATGTTACAACGCCACCCAATTCACAAGTAACTGATAATTATGTTGCCGCTGAAGCTCCACCCAACTCTCTGCCTAATCGTCCAGATGTGTTTTTAGGCGGTCGCCAAATATCCGTCCCTGCCTTTGATTTTACTGGCATCACTCAAAACTTATCGAATATGAAAACGATAGCGCAAACATCCGGCAAATATCTGGGCAATTCCGGTGTTGAAGGCTATCATATTGTTTTAAAAACCAATGACACTTATGATCTATATAAAGTCAATAAACAATATAAAGTTCAAGGAGCTTGCGCTAATAAGTCAGATCAAGAAAATTGGTCGCAATGGAGTATTGGAACTGAAACAATAATCAGCTCTAATCTTGCCTTTCCCACCAACGGCTTAATTTTTGCCGAAGACAATATTTGGGTTGATGGCACTATCAATACCGCCCATTTAACTATTGCTTCAGCACGCTTTATTGATAATAACCTAAATAAAAACAACATAATTATTAATAACGACATTAAATACACCAACCACGACGGTCAAGATACCATGGCCCTAATCGCCCAAGGCAATATTAATGTCGGTCTAGTTAGCGAAGACAACCTAGAAATAGACGCGGCTCTTATCGCCCAAAATGGCCGCGTAGGAAGATACTACTATGATCATTCCCAATGCGAAGCTTACGATACCAGAAGCACTATCACCCTCTATGGTATGATTGCCACCAATTTGAGATATGGCTTTGCCTACACTGATGGAAATGGCTACCAAATCAGAAATATTATTTATGATACCAACTTACTTTACAACCCCCCTCCATACATTCCATTAGCTTCTGATTATTATTCCATTATTTCTTGGGAAGAGGTTAAATAATTAATACTATTTATACATTAGTCATTTATTAATTTTTATTGTATAATAGAAGTAATATTCTTCAGCTATTGTGCCTAATCAATTATGTCTATTTTTAAAACAACTGAGCACGCCTTTGGCCTAGACATTTCCGATTCCAGTCTAAGGTTAGTTCAGCTGACACAAAAAAATAACAGTAAAAAAATCATTCAATTCTATAATGAGGTTAATTTACCTATTGGTGCCATCAAAGAAGGTGAAATAATTAACCCTGAAATTTGTCTTGAAAAACTAAAAGAATTAATCAAAACCAAAGTTGGCTCGGGTGAATTAAGCAAAGAGGTGGTTGCAACTTTACCTGAAAGTAAAACGTTTTTAAAAGTCATTACTATCGCCAAAGAAAAAAATACCGACATTGAAAATAAAATCAAAGAAATTATTCCTCAACATATCCCTCTAGATTTTGAAAATATCTTTTTCAATTGGCAAATAATTTCAGAAACCCCAACTAACTACAATATCTTAATCGGCACCTGCCCTAAAAATATTGTTAACTCCTACACAAAACTTATTAGTCAGGCAGGCATCACGCCCGTGGTACTCGAAATTGAAGCAGCCGCTATTGCTCGCGCCCTTTTTCCAGTCAATCTCACCACTGATCCACAAATTGTTATTGATTTTGGTGCTAATCGTACCGGGCTCTTTGTTTACGATAATGGCTATATTATGTTCACTATTTCTCTTGGCATTTCTGGTAACGGGCTAACCAAAGATATTGCCAAAGTTTTAGATATTGACCAAGAAAAAGCTGAAAAAATAAAATTAGTTTGCGGTCTTGATCGCAACAAATGCCACGGAGCACTAATTGAAATACTTTCCGATCTAGTAGACGAGTTAATAATCGAAATAAAACAAGCGATTAATTTTTATGAAGACAATTTTGGTATCGAAAAAGAGATCAAGCAAATCACCCTATGCGGTGGTGGCGCCAATCTTCCTGGTATATCCGATCTTTTAAAAGAAAGACTCGGCTTACCCGTTTCCACTAGTGACCCCTGGAAAAATGTCATCAACAACTTACCAAACTACTTTGATATTCATCGCTCTCAATCATATACTACCACTATTGGCTTAGCCTTAAGAGGTATTGATCATAAAAATTTACTATGATAGGTATTAATTTGTTATCCCCAGAACAAAGAAAAATTATTCAAGCCAAAAGAACATATTCCCTAATCAAAGAATCAGTTTTATTGATTTTACTTTTTACTTTACTAATATCATTTTTATTAGTTATTGCTAAGTCTTTTTTGGAACAACAACTGATTAATGTTACCGAAAAAAATGCCATGCAAGAACAAAACGCTGAATTGCATAATCAAGAAATCAACACAATTAACAAGCAAATTAATTCTGCTAAGGCTATTCAGAGCCAATATTACAATGATACTAAGATATTAGCCAAGCTATCTACTATTATTCCGGCTGATATTAATTTAAAAACCATCACTGTTCGCAAACAAACCAAAGAAATAGAGCTATCCGGTACCGCCCTTAACCGCAATGCCTTAATAGAATTTAAAAAAATCCTTAACGATTCTGGATTTATTTCTCAAGTAGCTCTGCCCAACAGCGACCTTTTATCGCAAGAAAAAAATTCCTTTACCATCAAGGCCAAAATAAATTTAGATGAATTCCATGGATAAAAATTTACAAAAAAACTTTACTTATCGTTTACTTGGATTATTAGCCATTTCCAGTTTAATAATTTTCTTTATTACCTTACCCACCATTAAAGATATCAAAAAAATTGGCTCTAGTATTAGTCTTAAGCAAGCCGATTTAGAAAATAAAGTCGCTTATAGCGCCAACGACAAAAAAAATAAAGAGGATATTAAAAACGCTAAAGAGCTTATTAAACAGACAGTTAATATTTTTGTCTTAAAAGACAAAGAATTAGAATACATCTCTCAATTAGAATCCATTGCCAATAAAAATAACATTACTATCAATGTGAGTTCTGATTTCATTACTCAAAACATCAATAACAATACCAAGGTTTTGATATTCAAAATTATTTTAAATGGCAGTTTCTTAAAAATATTAAATTTTATTAAAGAAATGAGCCTATTACCAACCTACTATAATAGCGACTCAATCACCATAACTGATAACTCTAGTACCAACAACCCTGATTTTGTTTCCGTCCAGCTAATCGGCAAAGTATATCTACAAGAAAATTAAACTCATATGAACTATCAAACAAAAAAAATAAATCTTTCATTATTAACTGAAAAATCATTTTCCATTACTATCATATTAATCTTGGTTATTTTATTATTTTTTATAAATTTTTATTATCAAAGCATCTATAAGCCACTTTCTTGTGAAATCAACCCTAGTGACTTAAACAACAATACAAGCCAGAATGTCATCAAAAAAAATGACCTCCAAGAAATCATTACCAATCTAAAATCAAAAACCATCGATAATAATAATTATACCGACATTAAAAGTCCATTTACTCCTATTGCTCCTATCCCCTTTACCGAAAAAAAGATATAATTTATCTTTTAAAAAACTCCCTCATTTTTGAGGGAGTTTTTTTTAACTTTTAAGTGGCGACATTCGTCTTAAGTTTTCAACTATTAAAGGCAATTCTTTAATTAACTTATCTACATCTTTTTTGACTGTAAATCTCCCCAGCGTAACCCTTAAACTACCATGAGCCAACTCTTGAGGAACGCCAATAGCCAATAAAACATGGGACGGCTCTAGTGACCCTGAAGAACAAGCAGAGCCAGTAGAGACTGCTATGCCTCTTTGCGATAACATCAATAGCATACTCTCCCCCTCTACGCCCGGAATGATAAAACTGGCATTATTAGGTAACCGCTGCTTTAGCGATCCGTTAACAGTTATTTTAGAAATTTTCTTTTTTAAACCTTTAATCAAATAATCACGCATTTTTTTGATCCGACTATTTTCTTTAATCTGATTTTTTTTATCCGCCAGAATAGCGATCGCCTGACCAAATCCTACGATGCCAGACACATTATAAGTGCCTGAGCGCACCCCACCTTGTTGCCCCCCGCCATAAACTAAAGACTCCATAGGGGTTCCTTTTTTAACATACAAAGCACCAACTCCCTTTGGACCATAAATTTTATGTGCCGACAACGACATCGTATCAACACCTAACTTATTGACATCACAATTAACATAAGCTGGGGCCTGAGTGGCATCGGTATGAAAATATATTTTCTGCTTACGATCAATATTAATATCTGCTATCACTGAGGCAACTTCAGTAATTGGCTGAATAGCTCCAATTTCATTATTAGCTAACATAATAGAAACTAAAACCGTATTCTCTTGAACAACCCTCTTCAATTCATCTAAATTTACTAAACCATCATTATCTACTCCTAAAAAATAAACTTCAATTAAACCATCATTAGCCAGCCTTTTGACCGGTTCTAATATTGCTTCATGCTCAATTGCTGAAACAATAACATGTGGCTTAAATCCTGTTTGATTTTTAACAATACCCCTAATTAGCCCCAAAATGGCCAAATTATCACTTTCCGTAGCACCACTGGTGAAATACACATCTGAGGCATTGCAATGCAAAAGAAGGGCTATTTGACCCCTCGCCTTATCTACTGCACTCAAGGCCATGGATCCCGCCACATGAATTGAAGAAGCGTTACCAAAATTATCAGAAAAATATGGCATCATTGCTGTCAGAACCCGCTTATCCACCGGCGTAGTAGCAGCATAATCTAAATAAACTATTTTTTTATTCAACATACAAAAAGTCTTTTTTAGTTTTATTAGCTACTAAATTAGCAGCCTTTAATAAAGAATCTAGTGTACCAGCATCAGTCCAGTCACCGTGATAAATTTCGCAAGTCAATAAACTATTATTGAGATAATAATTATTTACATCCGTAATTTCTAATTCACCGCGCCCAGATGGTTTTAGGGTTTTAACTATTTCCCACACTTGACCATCGTAACAATAAAATCCAGTTACTGCATAATTAGATTTTGGTTCGGCCGGCTTTTCTTCAATACCAATAACGTTGCCATCGGCAATCTCTGCTACTCCGAAGCGCTTAGGATTTGCCACTTCTTTGATTAGAATCTTGGCGCCTCGATTTTGTACATCAAAATCTTTTACCGCCTTATTAATTTGAGCTTGCTCCAAAAAAATATTATCCCCTAAGATCACCGCAATTTTATCATTATCAGCGAAATCTTCGCACAGACCCAAAGCTTCAGCAATGCCACCAGCCTTTTCTTGCACCGCATAAGATAATCTAACACCAAGATCGCGACCAGATCCCAATAACTCCAAAAAATGTCCCGCATGACCAGTGCCAGAGACAATCATAATATCCCTGATTCCAGCTTGAACTAAAGTATTTAATGGATACATAATCATCGGACGATCATAAACTGGCAATAAATGTTTATTAGTTACCTTAGTACAAGGCAACAATCTAGTTCCGTAACCACCCGCTAAAATAATTCCTTTCATATTATTGTGTATATTGTTTTTCGTAATATTTTTTATATTCGCCACTCTTTACCCCTTGCCACCAATCTTTATTATTCACATACCACTCTACCGTTAACCTTAAATACTCATCTAAATTATATTGAGGCTCATAACCCAACTCTATTTTAGCTTTATTAAAATCAACTGCATAGCGACGATCATGACCAGGACGATCTTTAATAAACTCAATGCGATCTTCAGATAAATTCATAATCTGTAAAACTTTTTTTACTAATTCTAAGTTATTTACATCTTTATCCATTCCACCGATACAATAAGTTTCTCCTACTTTTCCTTGATGCAAAATTAAATCAATAGCCCGACAATGATCATCGACATACAACCAATCTCTAACATATTGACCATCACCATAAACTGGAATTTTTTTTCCTTCCATTAAATTAGTAATCATCAATGGTAAAAACTTTTCTGGAAATTGCCATGGCCCAAAATTATTAGAACAATTAGAAATAGTATAAGGCAAACCAAAGGTGTCGCCAAAAGCACGCACCAAATGATCCGAAGCCGCCTTAGAGGCCGCATACGGACTATGTGGATTATAAGCAGTATCTTCAGTGAACTTTTCCTCTCCGGTTAAGGGCAGGGCGCCAAAAACTTCATCCGTAGACACATGATGAAATCGTTTATTGCCATTTTTAACCGCCGCATCCAACAATACCTGAGTACCTAAAACATTAGTCACAATAAATGGCGTAGAATCGGCGATAGAGCGATCTACATGACTCTCTGCGGCAAAATGCACAATTATATCACAATCACTTACTAAAGAATTAACCAATTCTCGATCGCAAATATCACCCTTGATAAATTTATAATTACTCTGGCCAGCAAGCTCATGCAAATTTTCTAAGTTACCAGCATAGGTCAATTTATCCAAATTAACAATCTGGTCTTGAGAATATTTTTTTAACCAATAACGAATAAAATTAGAACCAATAAATCCAGCACCACCAGTAACTAACAATTTCATATTAAAAAATAATTTAATTAAACTGCCACCACCTCTTTAACTTCTTTTACTTTTTGCTTCACAATCCGACCAATGCCATTTTGTAAAGTCATTTCTGCCATCGGGCAACCATGGCAAGCGCCCTGTAACTTAACGCTTACTATTTTATTTTTACTATCATAAGCAACAAACTCCACATTACCACCATCCATTTGTAGATGTGGTCGTACTACATCCAAGGCTTCACGAATTTTTGTTTCCACGCTTTTTCTTGGCATATTACTTTTTTTGTTCATAATCTTTAATTGCCTCTGCCAAGGCTTCGTGCGCCAAAACAGAACAATGCAGTTTTGCCTCAGGCAAACCACCCAAAGCATTGGCAATATCTAATTTACCAATTTTTGAAGCCTCAGTAATTGTTTTTCCCTTAGCCATTTCAGTTAACATCGAAGAAGTGGCTATAGCTGCGCCACAACCCAAAGTTTCAAACTTAATATTTTTTATTACTTCTTGTTTAGTCTTATTTTTAGCAACTTTAATATAAACCTTCATGATATCACCACACTTTTGATTACCCACTTGACCAACTCCATCAGCATCCTTAATTACTCCTTGATTCCTGGGATGAGAAAAATGATCTAATACTTTTTCATTATACATATAAAATTTAATATTTAACTATAACAATACTAGCAACAACATCTTAATTTAACCACAAAAGGGCTATTTTGGCAAATAACCATTAATCACAATAATCACACTTTCGCCCAAGCGCATTTCATCCAAAGTCATGCCATCTTTACCTAAAACGTAATTCCAATCATGAATCGTGGACATTAATTTATTTACATTATATTTCATTGCCTCCCCTTTAGTGTTAGTACCCACATCATTGGTAATAAAATTATTGCCATTATAACCCCTAATAACTAGCATATGATAAATTGGACCTGGTTGATGAAAATATGGATTACCCAAATCACGGCCTGAAGTTGGCACCAAAATAATGCGCCCCTGTGATAATTCATATTTTATTAAATCCACTGATGGCTTGAAAAATAATTTAGCCTCGATACCAAAATAATCCCTTAAAATCTTTACCATATCAGAAGCATTAACATCTATGGGATAACTATTTTTTTCCTCCCAAGCGATTAAATCCAACAATTCCTTATTTAAACTATTTTTCTCCACCCCCTGACGGCCTAGAAATTTATCCGCCGAAATCATTGAAGCCTCTTCGCATGCTTCCTGATATGGCATAGACCAATCACGTAATGGGGCTTGCGAAACAAAAGGAACTATATTATCAAAAGATGCTGGAATAGTTATTCGCTCTTTTTTTGGTACCACTAAACCTACTGCCTCTTTTGCTATTGGCAATGTAATTTTTGCCGTAGAACTCAAAACACCAGACGAAGAGGGCCTCTCTTTATTAATAACAGAAACTGATCCAGTTTGAACGAGATTATTATCTATTTCCACTATCAACTCGCGCTGACAACCGGAGGCCATTAAAGCCACTCCCAATAAGCAAATAAACGCTATTTTATTAACCATAAATAATCCTTATAATTACGCTTTTATTATAACAAAAATCCAACTTTATCAAAACCCTTGACATTTATGGCAAAATTGGATAGAATATTACCTGTAAATCATGATAACTAATAAGACGCAGTATGTCACATAAAAAAGCAGGCGGTAGTACTAGATTAGGCCGAGATTCAAATGCACAGCGTTTGGGTGTTAAGTTATATGCTGGTGAAATCGCTAAACCAGGATCCATTATCATTAGACAGAGGGGCACTAACTATCGCCCAGGTAAAAATGTAGAATTAGCTAAAGACGATTCTCTTTACTCTATTACCACCGGAAAAGTTAACTTCAATAAAAAGAAGATTAAAAAATTCAATGGTAAACTAGAATACGCTCAATTCGTTAATGTTGAATAGTTACATACCAAAAAACACCTCGCTTTTGCGGGGTGTTTTTTTATAACTTATTTTTTAACCGTTACTACTGGTTTAATGATTTCTATTGCCTTATCCAGTTGAGGATCCTTATTTTCGTTATAATCTTTTTCGGTTAAGTCAATTACCACATCTGGAGTAATTCCTTCATCTTGAATAGAAACCCCCTTTGGCGTAAACCACTTTGCAATAGTTACCTTTAAAGAAGAACCTTCGCCAAGTGGTAATAAATTTTGCACAGAACCCTTGCCAAAGGTTTTCATACCCACAATTTTAGCCTTACCCCAATCTTTCAAAGCACCAGAAACAATCTCCGAAGCAGAAGCGCTTCCCTGATTAACTAATACTACCGTTGAATAATTATCCAAACGCGCCTCATGATTTAAACGATGATCTGTACTCAATCCATCACGAGACTTTTCGGAAACAGAAATCTTATTGCCAATCCACTCGCTACTCATCTCAATAGCTGACTCTAAATAACCACCGGGATTATTGCGCAAATCTAAAATAATACCTTTAACGCTACGCTTTTCAATATTAGCAATGGCTTCATCTAAAAGTGGCATTGTATCATCGTTAAATTGACGAACCTTAATATAAGCCACATCACCACCCTCTTTATATTCCAAGCTAACGCTTTTAACTAGAATCGCATCTCGCGTAATCGCAAAATCCCTTGGCTTATCAAAACCAGTTCTAAAAATAGCCAAAGTTACTGCTGTGCCTTTTTTACCACGAATCAAACTAACAGCTGTATTGACCGACATATTTTCGGTACTCTTGCCATTTATCTTGGTAATAATATCACCCGCACGCAATTTAGCTTTATCAGCTGGAGTATCTGGTAACGGTGTGACTATGGTTAAAACATTATTCTTAATACTAATCTCCGCTCCAATCCCTTCAAAACTTCCATTAAAACTATCCTTAAAATCCTGAGATTCCTGCGGGGTCATAAAAACAGTATACGGATCACCCAAGGAGGCAACCATTCCTTGCAAGGCGCCATAAAATAATTTAGTATCCGGAACATTCTTTTGATAATAATTACTCTTAACCAATTCCCAGGTTTGCCAAAATAATTTAAAGTCTACATCCTTACTCAAAAAAGCTGGGGGTGGAGTATTGATATTTTCTACCTGCCCAACGGGAGTAGAGGTGCTATTAACTTCAATTTTTTGAGCTACTTTTTTTTCAACCCCTATCTGACGCTCCGCACCAGACCAATAACCCGCTCCAAAAGCACCAACAATCACTAAAAAAATCAAGCCAATAAAATATACTCTTCGATTAACTTTCAAATCCATAAATCAAATAATTAATTATTAATTAATTTTACCAGAAAGCACCTTTTACCGCAATAATTGATTAAATTTTAATAATCCCCACGGCTATTTAAAAAAAATGTAAAATATGCTAACATATTACCCATAAACCAACAATCATAAAGCTATTATATCCATGGAAAAATATGTTATTAAGGGCGGTCAAAAGCTAAGCGGAACCATCTCCGTTGCTGGCGCTAAAAATGAAGCGCTAAAAATCTTACCAGCCGCTATTTTATCAGAAGAAACTACTATCATTAAAAATGTTCCTGATATTGAAGATATTAAAAGATTAGTAGAAATATTAGAAAACATCGGAGCTAAGGTCACCAGAGAAGGATCAACCCTAACTATTGAATCCAAAAGTATCAATCGCTTTTCCCCTGATCCCAAACTTTCCGAAAGATTGCGTTCTTCTATTATGGTAGCTGGTCCACTCCTCGCCCGCTTTGGCGAAGTAACCATGGCTCACCCGGGTGGTTGCGTTATTGGCAAAAGACCAATCGACATGTTTTTAAGTGGTTTCAAATCATTGGGCGCCAAAATTTTTGAACATGAAAATTTTTACACTCTAAAAGCAAATAAACTTAAGGGAGCTAAAATTGTTTTACCTTGGATTTCTGTTACTGTCACCGAAAGCATGATGATGACCGCTTGCTTAGCCGAAGGAACTACCACCATTATCAATGCGGCTATGGAACCAGAAATTACCGCCCTAGCTGAGCATTTAAATAATTGCGGGGCTAAAATTACTGGCGCTGGAACTCCCATAATTACTATCGAGGGTGTTGAAAAAATATCTGGTGGTACTTGTGAACTAATTCCCGACCGTATTGAAGCTGGTACCTTTGTGGTTATGGGATTAATTACTGGTAGTGAAGTCACTATCACTAATTGCAACCCACATCATCTAGAAAACGAACTATTCACCTTGCAAAAAGCAGGGGCCGAATTAGAAATTGGTTCTAATTGGATTAAAACCAAAAAAGGTATCTTTCATGGCATAGAATTACGCACCCACGAATACCCAGGTTTTGCCACCGACTTGCAAGCGCCATTTACTGTTTTAATGACTCAAGCACATGGTCAAAGCTTAATCCACGAAACCATTTATGAAGGTCGCTTATTTTACACCGACAAACTATCCAATATGGGCGCCAACATCATCATGTGCGACCCTCATCGTGTCATTGTTCATGGCCCCACTCAACTAATTGGCAAAAAATTAGAAAGTCCCGACTTACGCGCTGGCATGGCATTGGTTTTAGCTGGCTTAATTGCCGAAGGCACTACTACCGTAGAAAATATCTATCAAATTGAGCGTGGTTACGAAAATATCATCACCAGATTACAATCCCTAGGCGCTAATATCTCTAAAGTCAATGAATAAAAGCGAACTCATTTATCGTCGCATCACCTATTCCCTATTTATTATTCTATTTTTAATTGTCACGCCCTTAATTATTTTTTACACTCAAGGGTATCGTTTTAATTTTAAAAATCAACACATCCAACAAACCGGTATTTTAGTTATTTCTTCCAACCCCAAAAAGGCTGATATTACCCTCAACGATAAATATACTGAAAAAAACACACCTACTCGTTTAGAAAATTTAATGCCTGGCAATTATAATATTAAATTAAGTAAACCCGGCTACTATTCTTGGGAGAAAAAATTACCTATTTACGAAAACTATACTTCTTTTGCCGAAAATATTTTACTCTGGAAGCAAACTACATCTTCACCCCTGACAAATATTGCCTCTAGCGGTCAAATAGCCATTTCTCCCAACAAACAAGATGCTTATTTTATAGATAATAAGGGATCGCTAAACTTCCTAGATACCGCCTCGGCCAGCTACCAAGCAATAGCCAGTCTTGGAATTGGAACGATCATTGAAAGTTACGATTGGAATATTGGTGGTTATAAAACTTTATTAAAAACAAAAAACAATAAAAATCAAATAGACTATTACCTTTTAACTAATGGCCGTTATTTTTTTAGCAATATTAATTTAACAAAAATAACATCACTAATTCCACCTCAAACAACTATAGCACGCATCAACAACGCCGGAACTATTATTTTTGCGCTAGCTGGTTCAAACTTATGGCAAATTGATTTAATTAAAAAACAAAATTCCATTATTTTAAAGGATAAAAAAATTAGCGACTATTTGATTAATAATGACACCATTTACGCCATTAACGAAAAACAGTTAATAGCAATTAATAAAAATAAAACCATTCGCCAACTATCTCAACTAGATTTTAATGATGGTAAGTTTTTAACTTCCCTAAATAGTGACCGTCTAGTTATTGCTAATCTAGAAAAGGCTAACGGCGCGATTATTGATCTTAGTGGCAACGATTCTCCTATCGCCATAAACATCACGGGGGCTTCTTGGCTCAATAAAGATGTGATCCTATTTAACAATGATTTTGAGGTTTGGCTTTACGATATCAATAAAAATAATCCCGAAATTATCACTCGCCTTGGAAAACAAATAAAAACAACCGCCTGGCACCCATTAGGAAGACACATTATTATAGCCACTGACGATAATATAAAAATTATTGAAATCGATAACCGCGAATTGCGCAACGTTGTCAATCTAGCAATCGATAACACCTCAGAAATTAATAACCTAATCACTGATACTAACGGCCAAAATTTATACTTTACCGGAAGTATAAACAAACAGAATAAATTAATTTATCTTAATATTCGATAATCAAAAAGGTGGGTAAACCAAACTATTTTGAAAAATTTGCGGCTCACCTAGCCGCTTTTTTAATAAATCGAATTGACTAGCATTAACATTATCTTTTGGCAGAATTAAAATCAATTGATTTCGGATGCAACTGTTTTTTATTATACTCAAATTAATATCAGAAATACCTGTAATAATTAATTGATAATCACGCACTCGCTGATCTTGTTGATGATTAAAATCACTCTCATAATTACCGGCCACTACCTGTTGAGCCGAAAATGCTTCTAGGGCTAAAAGTGGCCAAGTATCCGCCAAGACACAATATTTCTGAGGATCAACCTGAATCTCCTGCCAAACATAAGACATAACCTTAACATCCTCATTAGTAATATTAGCCTCCAATAATGGGCCAGTAATATAACCATTGATAAAAATAAAGGTCAAAATAACGGGGATAAAATATTTAACCCTTTTAATTTTAATTATCCCGGATAAACCAATACTAAGCAATATTAATAACGGTATCACCAGAAAAATATCTAACCGACGGGATAAAATATGCAACCCACCCAAAAATAGCCACGCCAATAAATAATTAGCTGTTAAAATAATTAAAAATACCAAAGGCAATTTAGATAATCCATCTTTCTTTTTTAAAATCAGCCAAATAGCAAGCACTAATAAAAATAAAGCTAACAACGCCACTAAGTGAGAGATCCATGGCGACCAAAAATTAACACCCAACAACCACTGACCCTGACCATAAAAAAAGATGTTTAACCTATCCACTACCGCACCAAAAAGGGATTTTAACGACCACTGATTAAGCCAAACACCATAGCCAGAATAAGCTTCCATAATAAAAACAACCAAACACAAAGGCATTACCTTGAGCCACCAAAATTTAGGTGAAAATAAATACACCAAAAATATAACATCCGTAATAACCGCTAAAATAAAAGCTAAGGAATAACCAAAATACATTAAGCCAGAAAAAATAAGTGGAATAAAAAACCACTTCTTTTCTCTTTTAGCCACTACTAACCATAACAACCAAAGCATCAATAAACTAATTAAACCATAACCCGCTGGCAATGACTGCGCCCCATAATATTGCCAACCATAAAAAATAGTGGTCATAGCGCCACCCAATAGCGCCAACCTATCATCCAAACCTAATTGCTTTAAAACCCAATAAAGCAAAATCGGGATTGCCAAAGAGAAGATAATCCAACCTAAAAATTTATCTACAAAAAACAAATCTATTTGACCCGCCTTAGCACTAATAACGGCCAAAGACCAACCAAAGCCATATGATATCTTTGGACCATCAACCAAGGCGCGTGGAACCTCAACACCTAAAACCTTAGCGTACCAAACATCTTTCGCCAAAAGCGTCGGTTGATATTCTATCTCCTGCATAACACGATATTCTGAACCCAAATGACGCCAACGATCTCCGCCAAAGCCGTTATTATAAACCAATAAATAACCGTGTACCAAGAAAGAAAAGAATAAAATCACTACCATTACCGTCTTTGCACTTTCTTTGGAAAACGGCAAATAAAATGCCACCAAGCCAAGTACCGACACCACCACTACAAACCAAAAACCCAAAACCTGCCAAGGAGATATTAAATATTCTCCCGTTACCCCTCTAAATATCAACCAAAAACCGATGGCGGTAATCACTCCCATCAACACCACTAACCAAAGATTTATTTTCTCATTTATTTTCTTTTCCTCGGTAACTACCGGAAATTTTAAATATTTTAAACTAAAATTAAAAGACAACACTAAAATAAATGAAACTAAAATTGTCCAATCTGTTAATTTAAACCATGCTAAAAAAATATTATTAACAAACCCCAAAAAGAATATATTTAACAACACTGCTAACCACCCCAACATTAAGCCACTGGATTGAAAAAAACGAATCAGAAAACGATAGGTCATAAACCCAACTGCGCCAAGATAGGTTCCCAAAAAAATAAAGCCAACCACTGGCCAATGCCAATAAAAATCATTAACTAAAAATAAGCTAACACCGAAAATAGCTAACCAGATACAATAATTCGACTTAAACCAATTAAATGGCAAATAATTTTTGAGCATTGCAATTAAGTTGCGTTATTACACTCTCTAGCGAAAGCTGTTTAACTTCGGCAATTTTTTGACCGACAGCCAAAACATATTGTGGCTCATTGCGACCACCACGATAAGGCTCCGGTGCTAAATATGGACAATCCGTTTCCATTAATAATTTATCCAAAGGTATTTGTCTAACTAACTCCTGTAATTCTTTAGATTTATTTTTAAAAGTCACGATACCGGTTACGCCAATTAAAAAACCAAGGGCAATAAACTTATTCGCCATTTCGATGGTAGAACCGAAACAATGAACCACCCCAATGAGACTATTGTATTTTGGCAAGGCTAAAATATTTAATAAATCCGAATAAGCTTCATTACTACCATTACTCGCTCGACAATGTAATACTACGGGCAAATTTTTTTCTAGAGCCAAGTCTAATTGATACAATAATATTTTTTTCTGCAGTTCTTTAACTTCTACCTTCTGATCTTTAGCTCTAAAATAATCTAAACCAATTTCACCAATAGCCACTAGATTAATACCCGTTAATTTAGCCAACCCTGATAAATCTGCGCCCAGCTTATCTTCTTGACCCAGATAATCACCCACCACTTCTGGGTGAATACCAATAGTAGCATAAAGGCCCTGATGCTTTTCTGCTAATACTAAAGCTCCACGAGATGATTCTAAATCAGCTCCAATATTTACGATCTTCATATCAGCCCTTTGCGCTTGAGTAATAATCCGCTCACGATCAATATCAAAATCAGCCAGATTCAAGTGGGCATGAGTATCAATTAAAGGTGATGTCATACTAATTTATTTTACTATACAATAATGGGAAAGTTGCGGCCACCCTATCCGTTAACCAAACTAACCACATTGCTATTTTTGAATCATTAATTTGCGAAAAAATCCAAGTAATATCTTGTGAAAATTTAAAAGAAACATAAACCACTAAACCCAAAACCAAAATACCCTCTAATAATCCTAAAATAGCACCCGTAATACGATTAATCATGCCCAAAAAAGGAATAATCGAAAGTAGATTAAAAAACTTTCCAATAATATAAAAACCAAAAGTAATAACGCGATTAGCAATGCCAAATAATAAAATAAAAGCAATAATCTTAGTCGCCGAAGAAAAATTCCAAAGATGTTCATTGATCCAGACGGCAAAAGATAAATAATATACACTAGCAACCCAAGAACCGAGCACCAAGCCCACTAAGGCACCAATAACCCTAATTAATCCGAACGCAAAGCCAATTACGCCAAAAGAAGCGATCAATACTAGCAAAATGACATCCGTTAAATTAAAAAGCATTTTATATTATTTAATTCTGGGAAATAAACCGTCAGCCTTAACAATAATCGTACCGGCCGACAATAAGCCCCAAGTTTTTAATTCACTAAAACTGCGACTAGTAAAATCGGCAAAACCAAACTGTTCTAAGATTCTAGCGCTCGTTTCAGGCATAAATGGATATAACATCACCGCTAAATTTCTAATACCTTCTAATAAGCCATAAATCGCCTCCTTTAACGCTTCGGTATCCCCCTGCTTAGCCAATTCCCATGGCTTATGCTGATCAACAAATTCATCACACACTTTATTCAAATGGCGAATTTGCGCCAATGCCTTGTCTACCGCAAACTCTTGCATGGCCGTTTCATATTCCTGCCATACATTTTTTACCTCCGTTACTAATTCTTTCTTAGAAGCTACCGGCACCACGCCAGCAAAATATTTTTCATTCATAGCCACGACACGACTAACTAGATTACCCAAACCATTAGCTAAATCGGAATTATATTGCAACGCAAAGTTAGCTGCTTTAATATCTCCATCACTACCTAAAGGAAACTGTGACAACAATAAATAACGCACCACATCGGAACCGAATTGTTCGGCCAAGGCCACGGGGTCAATCACATTACCCAACGACTTGCCCATTTTTTGTCCATCGATAGTGAAAAATCCATGCACAAAAATATGCTTAGGCACCTTTTCTCCTACCGCTAATAAAAGAGCGGGCCAAAAAATAGTATGAAATTTAATAATATCCTTAGACATTAAGTGTACATCGGCCGGCCAAAATTCCTGAAATTGCTTATCATTATAACCATAGCCAATGCCGGTTAAATAATTTTGCAACGCCTCAATCCAAACATAGGTCACTTGCGTTTTATCAAAAGGCAATTCTATACCCCACTTTACACTTTCCCGAGAAATAGAAAAATCATCTAAATTCTGCTTAAAAAAACCTAACACTTCGCGACGATAAGATTCTGGAACGATTTTTATTTCTCTTGTATCAATTAAACGTTCAATTTCTGGTAAAAACTTTTTTAAATTAAAAAAATAATTTTTTTCTTTTACCACCTCCGGCTCTTTTAAATGATCAGGACACTTGCCGTCAATCAAATCTTTTTCTGTCAAAAATCTTTCACAACCACTGCAATATAAACCCTGATATTCTCCTTGATAGATCGCGCCACTCGCTTTAAGTTTGTTCAAAAATACCGCTACGCCATTTTTATGATCTGCTTCGGTAGTACGAATAAAGCGATTATGAGAAATATTTAATTCCTCCCAAGCCAATTGAAATTTAGCCGAATATTCATCACAAAATTCTAACGGAGTTTTACCTGCCATCTCGGCTGATTTAGCTACTTTAGAGCCATGCTCATCGGTACCAGTTAAAAAGAAAACTTTATCACCCAGCAAGCGATGATAACGCGCTAAAACATCCGCGATAATTGTAGTATAAGCATGCCCGATATGTGGACTGCCATTAACATAATAAATTGGCGTTGTGATATAAAATTTACTCATAGATTTCTTTATTTTTATCTTCATAATTGCCGGAGACGATCACTACAAACTCTCCTTTGACAATATTATTATTTAATTTTTCTGCCACCTCTTTAAGACTACCACGATAAATTGTTTCAAATTTTTTTGTTAATTCACGACAAACTACAATTTTTCTACTCTCACCAATAATTTCCACCATTTTATTTAAAGTTTTTAAAATCCGATGTGTCGATTCATAAAAAACCGAGGTAATCTTACCTTCTGCCATCAGTCGCATCATGGTTTCTTTACCTTTTTTATGTGGCATAAAACCCAGAAATAAAAATTTATCCGTAGGTAAACCACAAACCGCCAAAGCGGTTACAACTGCCGAAGCGCCAGGAATAGCAATAATCTGACAATCATCGCCAAGCTGATTAATTACTTCCGCCACTAATTTATTACCAGGATCGGAAATACCGGGAGTACCGGCATCAGTAATTACTGCTAAATTTTTACCCACCTTTAATAAGGCAATAATCTCATCAACCTTAGTTTCACCACTGTGCTGATGATAAGAAATAAGCGGTTTTTTAATTTGATAATGATCCAACAAAACCCTAGAATTACGAGTATCCTCGCAGGCAATAATATCGACACTTTTAAGTGTTTCTACGGCGCGAAAAGTGATATCGGCTAAATTGCCAATTGGCGTAGCCACAATGAATAATTGACTCATATATTTATTTTAACTATACCAGAAAAGGGCACTAAAATCAAGAAAACACCCAAAACTAAAAACCCGCCGAAAGCGGGCTTTTAAAGAGATTATTGCTTAGTAAACCGGTAAATCCACCTTAATAATTTTATTAGTAGTTAAATCGCGATAGGTACCCACCTCATCTAATTTAGTAAAAATATAAGTTTTATCCGCAGTAATTTGACCGTAACGACCCCAAAACTGATTCAATAATGTATATGGCGTCAAATCACCTTGCAAAACAATGGTTGGAACTGTTTTAATATCATATTGCTTAATCAATGCCTTACCAGCATCACTATTAATATCAATAACGGTTTTATCTTTAATGTCTGTCCCTAGACTAAGAAGCGCTTTTTCATGCAACATAACATCATAACATTCCTTACACGAAACGTCCGTAATATAAAACGCCTTAGCCAAACCACGAATCTGATCAGTGCTCACCTCAACATACGGTGGCGCCACTTGACGCAATATAAATACTCCATCTACAATTTCACCTAAATTATTCCATATTTCACCCAAGGCATAGGTTACACCAGGGTTACTAGACTTTAAGTCTTTACTACGATCAAGGTTACCAGAAACAATCACAGTTGGCACTTTAGTGATACTATACTTTTTTACCAATTCATCTGTTTTTTTATCTCCTAGGTATAAAGTTTCTCGACTAACCTCTTTGATATTATATTGTTTTAAGGCAGTGAGTACTAGATCAATATCGTAACACTGAGCGCAATCTTTTTGGGTTATAATTGTGTAACGCAACGGCAATGACCCATCATCTTTAACCAAAAAATCGACTTTCATCTGACTGCGAAAAACAATCAATAGTACTACCAAAACAACTAATAAAAGAACCACTCCGCCATAGAGCATGCCTTTGGCCATAGCCTTATTGCCATTCTCTTCTTTGCGCTTGTGAAACAATTGTTTAAACCAATTTTGCATAATTTATTTAATTTATTATTCAAATAATATTTTTAAAAAATACATCATCACCAAGGCTACTAAAAATAAAGCGAAAGAAAAATTACCGTGGGTTTTAGAAGTTTCTTTATGCAATTCTGGAATTAAATCAGAAGCGGCAATATAAATAAATCCTCCGGCTGCAATTGGCAATAAAATAATTTCTAAATACTTATCACTATTAGCAAAAGATAACACCAGCACGGCACCAAGCAAGCAAAATAGAGCGGAAATAAAATTATACAATAATGCTTTTGATTTACTAAAACCAGAATATAACAACACTCCAAAATCACCAAGTTCATGGGGAATCTCATGTGAAATAATAGAAATAACCACTGGAACGCCCAGAAATGGACCAACCATAAAGGCAGCGGCTATCACCATGCCATCAAGCATATTATGAACGGAACCGCCAATTAAATTCATCCAACCAATGTGCGCATGCTCATGACAACCATGATCATGACAATGACGCCAGCGCAATACTTTTTCTAACACAAAAAAAGCACAAAAACCAATAACCAAAAAACCAAAAATCATCATCGCGTCGTTACTTAAGTCAAAACTCTCAGGAAGTAAATGAAAAAATGCCCCTCCCAATAAGCTACCAGCCGAAAAGGAAACAAAATAAATCAAAGCGCGATTAAGCGCCTTCTCTTTTAATAATAAACCAACCGCCCCAATAACCGACAATAAACTGATAACCACAACACTACCAATTGTCCACAACCAAATATTCATCATATTCTTTATTTTACAACAAAGCCCCTAATAAATAAACTACTTAATTTTAACCGCTTCCGCTTGAAGACAATCAACTAGCCTATAATCACCTATTCGCGTACGAATAAGATTAGCCACATAGCCACCTGTGCCTAATTTTTTACCTAAATCTCGAGCCAACGAGCGAATATAAACACCGGGACCAGTAGTAACGCGTAACCGCAAATACGGCCAATGATAACTCAAAATTTCAATTTTTTTAATTTCCACCTCTCGGGGCTTCATTTCTACTATTTGACCTTTTCTAGCTAAGCGATGCGCATTTTGCCCATGAATTTTAATTGAACTATATATTGGTGGCGTCTGATTAATCTTACCAATAAAATCCGGTAAAAAAAATTTGACCTCCTTAATTTTTGGGGGCGCCTTAACCTCGATAATTTCTTTCTCTCCCTCGGCGTCATCAGTAGTACTATTCATGCCTAGTCTAATAGAAACTTCGTATTCTTTTTCTTTACTTACAAAATTATGAATCTCTCTCGTCGCCTCTCGACCAACCGCGATAATTAAAACCCCACTTGCCAACGGATCAAGCGTTCCTGCATGACCAACTTTTTTAACACCCGTTGCCCGCCTAACCCGACTAATCATACCGAAAGAAGTGGGCCCTTTAGGTTTATATACCGGAAAAATATTCATTACTTTTGTTTACGCTTATTCATCACTGCTGTCCAAAAATCAGTTGCTAAATCTTCACCATCCTCATCGCGAACAATTACTTCTTCATCACTATCACTAAAACAATTATGCGGGGCATAAGCCGCGCCATGACGACTAACCGTCCACTGCTCATAAACATCTTTTGGCAATTCTTTAATAAATTGAGAGATACTGTTTACATTATCTGTTCTGGCACTAATTAGAGGGTAGGTTAAATATAATTGATCTTCCGCCCTGGTTACGGCCACATAAAATAATCGGCGCTCCTCTTCTATTTCTCTTGGTTTATCAAAAACCCGAACGCTCGGAAACTGCCCATCGGCCAAATTCATTACAAAAACCGCTTTCCACTCTAGCCCCTTAGCCTGATGAATGGTGGATAAAACGATAGCATCAATCGGCATCTTATTGGCCCCAGATTCTTTTTTAAAACCTTCAGAAAGTGCCACATCCGCCAAAAATTTATCAACTGCCTTGTAACTATTGGCGAAAATCACCATCTGCTCCAAATCCTCCAACCGCTCCTGATAATTATCAAAATTACTCTTTAAATAATCTATATAGTTTGATTCAAGAATTTTTTTAATTACCTCACCCACCTCATCAATTAAGCCACTAAATAATCGAACAAGTATTTTGTTCAGCGATAAATAACCCACTAAAATCTTACCACTCAATTCTAAATCCCAATCATGCGCCAGCACTTCTTTTAAGCTTTCAAACTGACTAATCTTAACAAACAACTTTTTGGCATTTGCTTCACCAATACCTGATTGCATCATTAACAGTCTAAGCCAAGACAATTCATCTCGATGATTAACTAAAACCCTAATAAATGACACCACATCCTTAACATGGGCTTGTTCAAAAAACCGCAAACCGCCACGCATCACATAAGAAATATTTCGCTTATTCAATTCCATTTCCAATTCCATCGAATGATAATGTGATCTAAAAAGCACTGCCATGTTCTTTAACTCCCAACCATCTTCTTTTTGTAATTCTAAAATCCGCTGACAAATAAAATCGGCTTGCTGATAATTATCTTGCAATGCTACCAACGCTGGCTTATCACCAGAAGGTTTGTGTGTACGCAAAGTTTTTTTAAACTTATGTTCATTGTGCGAAATAGAATGATTAGCCAAGCTCAAAATTTCTGGCACCGAACGATAATTAGTTTCTAGACGAAATATTTTACAACCCAAAAAATCTTTAGGAAAATTAAAAATATTGTTCACATCCGCGCCACGAAAAGAATAAATACTCTGAGAATCATCACCTACTACTAAAACATTTTTACGCCGACCTGATAAATAACTAATAATCGCGCCTTGCAAATAATTAGTATCCTGATACTCATCCACTAAAAGATACTCAAATTTTTCTGATAATTTCTGACAAACATTTGGGTGCTTCATCAATAACTCCAACCATTTAGACAACAAATCATCATAATCAACAGCATTAGCCAATTGTTTTTTTTGCTGATAACGCGCGCCAATATTAGAAATAACTTGGATATATCCCTGATCAATCTGCGGAAATCTTTCTACGATTACATCTTCGATCGATAAATTTAAATTTACCGCCAGACTAATTATCTTGTGCACTAAATCCGCCTTAGGAAAATATTTATCTTTAGGGACATCTGCTTCGGTATAACAAGATTTTACTAATTGGGAACTATCATCGGAATCAAGAATAATAAAATTAGATTTTAAACCAATCGCCTCACCATACTGACGCAAAATACGATTGCCCACGCTATGAAAAGTTCCACCCCACAAACCTTCTGGTTTGACCTTACACAAGGATTCTACGCGCGACATCATCTCTTTCGCCGCCTTATTAGTAAAAGTAACTAATAAAATATTATGTGGATTAACCCCTTGGGATAACAAATATAACAAACGATAAACCAGTACCCTAGTTTTACCACTACCAGCGCCGGCCAAAACTAAGCAGGGACCGTCAGAAGTAGTAACAATACTATGCTGCTCTTCATTAAGAGCCGCCCTAAAATCAATATCTAATCTTGAATCATTACTATGACTAGCGAGAATATATTTTTTCATTTATTTAGAAAATTTAATGGGAATAACTACTAAATCCTGAACCGAACCATCTTTCATGGAATAATCAAAAACCTCAACCGAACCCGTAGCCGTCATCGGTTGAATATCTTCTATTTTTAATTCAAAATAACCAAACAAACCAATATCTTTGGCATTGGTAGTACCATAGCCACCAGCTAACTCCTTGCCATTACCATCTTTAACGCTATAATTAAAATTATTCTCAAAAACCCTAGCCTTACCCTTAATCACCAACGGGGCTGATGCGGGTAATATCTGACCAGGTTGTGGATATAACACCTGAATATTTTGAGAGATTGAAGCAATAAATTTTGGCACCGGAACTATATAAGTCAGGCAATTATAAACCGGCATAGCCGCGCTAGGCTGACCATGCTTAACCCATTGACCGTTTTGACAAAACCAACCATCTTCCTCTCCTCGAAAAATCAAAAAACAAGAAAAACCGATTGCCAAAAAAAAGATTGCCCAATAAATAATATTTTTAATTTTTTTATCCATAATAGTTACCTTATTTAACTACCATAATCATACTGAAAAAAACACTAAAAAGCAAAGACGAGGCTTTCACCTCGTCTTTATAATTAATCCTTATTTTTTTGTTTGTCTGTCTGATCTAACGCGCTCACTTTCTTTTAGCATCTGTTTGCGCAATCTAATACTAAGTGGCGTAATTTCTAAAAACTCATCATTTTTCATTATTTCCAAACCACGCTCTAGTGTCATAGTAAGAGGTGTGATTAGCTGAATCGCCTCCTCTGCACCAGCCGAGCGCATATTGGTTAAATGTTTACCCTTAATCGGGTTAACACTCATTTCATTACCCTTAGAAACATTACCGATTACCATACCTTCATATACATCGGTATTAGCTGGTATATACAAAGATCCTCGTTCCTGTAAATTCCACAAAGAATAAGCCAAGGCCTTGCCGGTTTCGGTAGAAATCATAGAGCCGAATTCATGCTTTTCAATTTCACCTACATGCTGTCTAAAACCAACTACACGAGCACAAATAATGCCAGCGCCACGAGTATCTACGATAAATTCACCACGATAACCTAATAAGCCGCGAGTTGGGATTTCAAAAATTAATCTCGTATGACCACCTGCTAATTTCATTTCTGTCATTAAACCCTTTCTCTTAGCTACCTTTTCAATAACCATTCCAGCCATATTATCTGGTACATCAATCGTCAATTCTTCAAATGGTTCAAATTTTTCACCATTTTCTTCTCTAATCACTACTTGAGGCTGAGATACTTGCATTTCAAAACCTTCGCGACGCATATTTTCTAGTAAAATAGCAATATGCAATTCGCCACGACCAAATACTTTATAAAATTCAGAACTAGAAAAATCTACCTTTAATCCCACATTAACTTCTAATTCTTTTTCTAAGCGCTCTTTAATCTGACGAGTAGTCACATATTTACCTTCACGACCAGCAAATGGAGAGTTATTTACCAAGAAATTTAAGGAAATTGTTGGTTCGTCAATTTTAATGGCTGGCAAAGATTCAGTTTCTGGATTAACACAAATAGTCTGACCAATATCAATATTTGGCAAACCAGCAATCATCACAATATCACCAGCTACGGCCTCTTTAACTTCTTTTCTCTCTAAGCCATGAAAAGTGAAAATCTTTAAAATCTTACCTTGTTCAGTAGTACCATCTAATCTTTTAACATATACTGCCTCACCTTGATGTAAAACGCCATCATAAATACGACAAATCGCTAAACGACCCATGTAATTATCATAAGCCAAGTTAAACGGCTGTAACTTTAAGGGCAACTGATCCACTCCCTCTAAAGAAGCGGGTGGCACCTGCGCCAAAACTACATCCAACAACGGCGATAAATCAACAAACTCATCTTCTAAATTCAATTTAGCTACTCCTTTTAAGCCAATGGCGTAAACGGTAGTAAAATCTAATTGTTCATCGGTCGCACCTAAATCAAAAAATAATTCAAAAACCATTTCTTCAACACGCTTTGGATTAGCGGCCGGTTTATCCACTTTATTAATAACCACGATCGGCTTTAAGCCCAACTCTAAAGACTTTTTCAAAACAAATTTAGTTTGAGGCATTGGACCTTCTTGAGCATCAACCACCAATAAAACGGAATCAATGGAACGCAAAACACGCTCCACCTCAGAACCGAAGTCGGCGTGACCAGGAGTATCAACGATATTGATTTTAGTATCTTTATAAAAAACAGAAGTGTTCTTAGAATAGATGGTAATGCCACGCTCTTTTTCTAAAGCGTTCATATCCATACTGACACCCTCTTCGGACATGCCGGTTTGACGCATTAAAGCGTCGGTTAAAGTAGTTTTACCATGATCAACGTGAGCAATGATGGCAATGTTTCGAATTTCCATAGTTAGTTTGGCGAACCATTATTCAATTAAAAATTCTGCCTCAGCAGAATCGTATTAGACACGAGCAAAATTATAGCAGTTTTATATTAAAATGTCAACATTATTCGATAATTATTCCATTTAACCCCTACTATTGACTTTTTCAAATAAATGTGCTATACTTGTTTTTGTAAGTTTCCATCGGGGTTTTTACAAGAGCCGTTAAACCGGACGTAAATAAAAATCGCGGGAAGGTAGTCGGCTTACATTTATTTACAGTAAAAATCCTATGTCAAAAAAGTTATACGTGGGCGGCTTGCCTTACGCAACTACAGACGCTCAATTAAATGAGTTGTTCTCACAGGCTGGCGCTGTTACTTCTGCGATCATTATCATGGATCGTCAGACTAACAGATCTAAGGGTTTTGGTTTCGTAGAAATGGCTGATGATGCTGAAGCAGCAAAAGCTATCTCTATGTTCAATGGTCAAGAATTCAACGGCAGAAAGTTATCTGTTGACGAAGCTAGACCAATGGAAGATAGACCAAGAACTTCTGGTTCAACCGGCGGATTTGCTCCACGCAAAAAGTTTTTCAATCGCTAGTCGACTGAAATATAAAAAAACCGTCCCTTCGGGGGCGGTTTTTTGTTTGTCATTGATTATTTGCTATTTTCCCGTTCTAATAAATATTTAAGCAACTTCTCAAAGGCCTGTTTGCGATGAGATATGGCATGCTTTCCTTCTTTTGTCATTTCAGCAAATGTTTGATTATAACCATCGGGCTGGAATATTGGATCCCAACCAAAATTACTATTACCGCGTGGTTCCACGATTTTTCCTTTAACTCGTCCTTGAAAAATTTCTCCATTAGATAAACCAACAGTACAAACCGCCTCCGCCTCTTCGCCTAAATACGCCTTAACAATTCTTGGCTTAGAAAAAAACTTAATTAATGGGCCAATATCTTTATCCTGACCTAAGTATAAACAAGTATCTTCGACAAAAAATTCCTTATCTGACAATATCTTTTTCGCTTGGTTAACCTTATGGGCAATCACCTCTTCGGCCTTAATAGATTGAATCTCATCTAAGTCAATTTCTAGGCGCTCAATCATAAAACGATCGCCCAAAATTTCTTTAGCTTCGCGAAGCTTATTTTCATTAGAAGTTAAAAATAACATATTTTTTTAATATTTATTATTTTATCGTAACATTTTTTAACCTTAATAACCATATTAAAAAGGGAAATAAAAAACCATTAAACTATTATGT
>CAZNIV010000002.1:0-71816 GCA_964573235.1 uncultured Gammaproteobacteria bacterium | reverse complement strand
TCCTACTTTGCATCGTTTAGGTATTCAGGCGTTTAAGCCAATCTTGATTGATGGTTTAGCTATTCAGTTACATCCTTTGGTTTGTTCCGCTTTCAACGCCGATTTCGATGGCGATCAAATGGCCGTTCATGTGCCACTTTCCGAAGGTGCTAAATTAGAAGCGCACGAAATCATGTTAGCTTCTCATAATTTATTGAAACCAGCTCATGGTAAACCAGTAGTTACTCCGGCACAGGATGTGGTTTGGTCTTCTTTCTATATGACTAGTGTAACTAAAGAGTCAAAAGTTAAATTTTTTGCCGATATAAATGAAGCTACTATGGCTTATGATCGTCATTTAATTACCTTTCAAGACAAGATTAAATTGATGTATAGCAAGCATGGTGAACCTAAACTAGTAGAAACCACTCTTGGTCGAGTATTGTTTAATGATCTTTTCCCGATTGATTTTCCAATGATTAATCAAGTAGTTGGTAAAAAAGAGTTAGGTAAACTCTTGGGGGATATTTTGTACACTTATGGTGAAAAAACTACTGTTGAAGTATTAGATAAGGTTAAAGATTTTGGTTTCAAATATTTAACTATGTCTGCTCAGTCTTTTGGTATGTCTGACTTAAGAGAATCATCCGAAAGAAAGGGTATGATTGCCGAAGGTGATAAAAAATTAGATTTGATTGAACAGCAATATCAGATGGGATTGTTGACCGAAGGTGAGCGCCATAAGAAAATTGTAGAAATGTGGTTGGATGTTAATAATAAGATTTTGGCTACCACTAAAGGTTGTTTACCTGAAGGTAATTCTGTTCGTAATATGATTGATTCTGGCGCTCGCGGTTCTTGGGGGCAGTTGAATCAGATGATTGGTATGAAGGGTCCGGTAGTTAATCCTTCTGGTGATGTTATCGAATTGCCAGTTAAAGGAAATTTTAAAGAAGGTTTTGATGTTTTGGAATTTTTTATTTCTACTCATGGTGCTCGTAAGGGTTTAACTGATACAGCCTTGAGAACTGCTTCAGCTGGTTATTTAACCAGACGTTTAGTGGATGTGGCTCAGGATGTAGTTACTCGTGAAGTTGATTGCGGTGATAATGATGGTTTAGAATTGACCAAGCAAGAGAGTGAAATGATGGGTGAAAAATTAGTAGATCGTTTGATTGGTCGCTGTTTGGTTGAAGATATTATTGATCCAAAAACTGGCGAGGTGGTAATTCAAAAAGGTGAATTGGTAACCGAAAAAGCGGCAGAAAAAGTTAAAGAATTTGATTTACAGCGCGCCGTTATTCGTTCGGTATTAACTTGCAAGGCTAAGCGTGGTATTTGCCAAAAGTGTTATGGTTATGATTTAGCTTATAATAAGCCGGTAGAAATGGGCGTGGCCGTTGGTATTATCGCCGCTCAATCTGTAGGTGAGCCTGGTACTCAGTTGACGATGAGAACTTTCCATACAGGTGGTGTGGCGTCTGAAACCGATATTACTCAAGGTTTACCTCGTGTGGAAGAAATTTTTGAAGCGCGTAATCCAAAATCTAAAGCCATTATTGCCGAGGTAGCGGGTAGAGTTAGTATTAGAGAGGGTCAAAGAGAAGTAGTTGATGCTTTTGGTAAAACAGTAATGACCTCTTCTAATAAAGAGCGTAGCATTCAAATTGCTTTTGATAACGATGTAGAAAAGAAGATTGTTTTCAAGAGTAAGGCAATTGATATTCAATTCCATGTTAAAGATGGCGATGCTATTACGGTTGGTCAGATATTATTTGTAGACAATGGCGAACAAATTATTTCTCCAGTTGTTGGCAAAATCAAAATTGAAAAGAAACAAGTATTATTGATTGGTCAAGAAATGGCAACTAAAGAATATATTGTTCCGCTTTCTAGAACAGTTTTAGTTAAAGATGGTTCCCATGTAGAAATGGGTGATCAGATCACTGAGGGCTCTATCGACTTACATCAATTGTATATGTATAAGGGTCGTGAAATTACTCAGCGCTATATCATGAGAGATATTCAGAGAATTTATTCTTCTCAGGGTCAAAAGATTTCTGATAAGCATGTAGAAATTATTGCTCGTCAGATGTTCTCCAAGGTTTATATTAAAGAATCTGGAGATAGTGAATTTGCTGCTGGTGAAGTATCTGAATATAGCGATGTGATGTTAGCTAACCGTGACTTAAAGAAAGAGGAGAAGAAGCTTTGTGAATATGAACAAATGTTATTAGGTATTACAAAGGTGTCTTTATCTACTCAAAGTTGGTTAGCGGCTGCTTCTTTCCAAGAAACTTCTAGAGTCTTAATTAACGCTGCTTGCACCGGTAAGGTGGATAATTTAGTCGGCTTGAAAGAAAATATTATTGTTGGTCGTTTGATTCCGGTAAGAGACATCACCCAAGGTAAGCGCAAAAAGAAAGATGAAATAATTGAAGCTAAGGCTAAAGAAATAGTTGCTTAAAATTTCATAATAAAAACCGCCCACTGGGCGGTTTTTATGTTGTGATAAATTATTTGTGAGAGCAAGTTCCCATTAGTTGACCCTGAGCTAAAATGTGTCCGTCCATGGCGCGCTCTAAATCAGGTTTGGTTGGGTATTTTGATTTAACATGTAGAGTGGTGTTTATGGCGTAAACTTTGAATAGATAATGATGAATACCGGATATTGGGCAGGGGCCGTCATATTGACGGTGAGAATAATCGTTTGGACCTTGAGTGACGTTGGGTGGAACGATACCCGCTTCAAGTCGAGTGGTGTTGGGGGCAATGTCCCAAACTAGCCAATGCACCCAGTTGCCACTAGGAGAATCGGGGTCGTCAACTATGATAACTAAGCTTTTAGTGCCAGTAGGTACCCCATCTATATTAAGTGGTGGGTGAATATTTTTTCCTTGGCAACCATAGGTCATAGGAATGACTGCTCCGTTTTTGAACGCTTCACTGGTAATAATGAGCTGGCCAATCGGTTTTTTCATATGTTATATTGGGGGGTTGATTAGTTGATATAATCATTTTACTCCTAAAAAGCTTTTTTGGTAAAGATAATTATGATATACTTTATTAAATTGTTATGATTATTGACAATATCGCTAAAATATGATATATTTTTTAGTCATTAAGTTGTGTTCTTTATAGTGCTAAACAAAACGGTAAGTGGGGGAGGATTCTTTTATGTGTACTTTTTTCAGGAGAGCAAGGGTTGGTTGGATGAAAAACACCAGCAAAATGACCAGGTTTGAGCTTTGGTTTCAGTTCTTGGCTTTGCCGGCAGTGGTGATAGTAACTATTTGTATGATTTTGGCTTCTGAATATTACGGCTTAGACAAGAACATTCAGAAGAAGCACGAGTCAGCGCCGATCAAAACCCATTTGAACCGATAGGGTTTGGCAGTTTTATCAAGCGAGGAATCACCCTCGCTTTTTTAATTTTGATTTTCTTACCTAAAGGTGTTAAAATTAAGTTATTAATGTACTATTTTCTCAATTAATTTTATATGTCAAAGGGGAAGAAAAAGGGAGGTATTTTAAGTTTTTTTAATAATGGAAATAATCACGGGGGCAAAGAGGGGCCAGTAGAAAAGATTTCCGAAAAAATTCATAACCTAAGCGCAGAAACTAAGAAAGGAATTTTTATTATTTTTTTAGTGGTTATTGGTTTGTTGAGTTTTTTGGGTCTATTTGATTTGTCGGGTGAATTTGGCCGAGCTATTGCTTGGTTTTTGGGTATTACCTTTGGCTGGATGAAATGGTTGTTTCCGATTTTAATCGCCACCTTGGTTTATTTTTTGTGGTTAGGAAAATATGAAGTTAAAATTGTAAATTATATTGGTGGCCTGATGTTGATTCTAGGCTTGGGTTCATTATCTCATCTACAATATGGTATTGATGGTGCTGATGCGGCGGCTTGGGCTAGTCAAGGCGGTGGCTACATAGGTGCTTGGCTTAATTCCTTATTGTTATTAAAGTACATGGGTTTTTGGGGTGCGTTAGTAGTGGCAATCGCTATCTTTTTGGTTGGTGTTTTGTTAACTTTTGAAACTTCTATATACGGCTTAATGTGGCCAGTTCGTTTATTTAAGTATTTAGTCGATAAGGCTAATCATTTTTTTAGTCATGCTAAAGAAAAATTAAAAGAAGTAGATGATGAGGATTATGAAGAAGAAAATGCAGAAGAGGTTGAAGCAGAATTAGAAGAGGCGGCCGAAGAAGAGGAAGAAGAAATGTCGCAATTCAAGGCAATGCCATTGGCCAACGCTAAGCCAGAAGTAAAAGAGCAAGTAGTAGTGACTGAAAAAGTAGAAGAAATTGCTAAGCCAAAAAAATTTGGTAAAAAAATTAATATTCCGTTTGATGTTTTGACTAGTAAATCAGGCAAGCCAACTTCTGGAGACATTGCACGCAATCAGGAAATTATCAAAAAGACTTTAAGTAATTTTGGCATCCCCTTAGAGATGAGTGATGTTCATGTTGGCCCAACGGTTACGCAATATACTTTCCGTCCGGCTGATGGTGTTAAGTTATCAAAAATTGTTACTTTAAATAATGATTTATCTTTGGCGTTAGCAGCTTATCCATTGCGCATTGAGGCGCCTATTCCGGGTAAGGCATTAGTGGGTATCGAAATTCCTAACCAGATTCAAGCCAAAGTAACAATGCGTGATTTATTGATGAGTAAAGAATATAAAAATCGTTCCAATAATTTACAAATGGCATTGGGTAAGGATGTCAGTGGTAATTGTATTTTTGCTCGCCTAGATCGCATGCCTCATTGTTTGATTGCCGGTGCAACTGGTTCTGGTAAATCGGTTTGTATTAATTCGATCATTGTTTCTTTGATGTATGAAAATTCTCCAGATGAATTAAAATTTATTTTGGTTGATCCTAAACGTGTGGAGTTGCCAATTTATAATGGTTTGCCTTATTTGCTTACCCCGGTTATTACGGATGTTAAAAAAACCATCAATTCTTTAAAGTGGGGTATTTCTGAAATGGAGCGTCGTTTTGAATTATTATCCAAAAAGGGTTATCGTAACATAGAAACATTTAATCAGGCCGAGCCAAATGATAAATTGCCATACATCGTTTATGTGATTGATGAGTTAGCCGATTTAATGGGTTCGGCTGGAGCAGATTTGGAAGCGCTGATTGTGCGTATCGCGCAGATGGCGCGCGCAGTGGGTATTCATTTGATTTTAGCTACCCAGCGCCCATCGGTAGAAGTAATTACCGGCTTGATTAAAGCAAATATTCCGGCTCGTATTGCTTTTTCCGTTGTATCCTTAATGGATTCCCGTACTATCTTAGATGCTTCTGGTGCTGAGAAATTAGTGGGTCGTGGTGATATGTTATATATCGGTCCAGAAACGGCTAAGCCTAAACGCATTCAAGGTGTGTTTTTGGCGGATGAAGAAATTAAAAATGTTGTTGATTGTATTAAAAAGCAAGTCGGCAGTGATTTTGTTGATTCTTTAATGGTTGATAAACAGGCATCTGGTGGTTTGGGGATTGCTGATTTTTCTAGTGCTGATGACGGTGATGATTTATTGAGTGAGGCAAAGCAAGTAATTAGAGAAGCCGGCAAGGCCTCAGCTTCGTTATTGCAGAGAAGATTAAAGATTGGCTATTCAAGAGCGGCTCGTATTTTGGATTTATTAGAAGAAAAAGGAATAATTGGGGCATCTGATGGGGCTAAGCCACGCGAAGTATTTTTAGATGCGCTAGGTGGTGTGGATGCGTTAGAATTTGCCGCCAAAGAACATAATTTAACCGGTGAGTTAAAAGAAATTCCTACGCCAACCATATTTAAAAGGGCTGAGCCAATAGAAGCCACTATTATTAATTCGGGCAATAATTTTGAAGAAATAGCTGAAGAGGATAATGATGAAAACATTGGTAGTGGTCGCTTAGATATGAGGGTATTTGATAAAGAACAAAATGAAGAAGCCGGCGTTATTACGGATGAGTTAGCGCAAGAAGAAGAGGAGGTTCAAGAAGAAGCCGAAGAAATCGTAGAAGAAGAGGTTGAAAAAATAGCAGATGCATCAGAGGCAGAAGAGGAATTAAAAACAGAAGAAGCAGAAGATGAAAAAGAAGAAGGTGACATGGAAGAGACTGAAGCCGATAAAATCTTAGAAGAGGCGATTATTAAAAAGGGTATTAAATTACCATCAAGAGAAATTAAAGCAGTAACAGATGATCATGATGACAATACGGTTAAAAAAGAAAGTAAAAAATCTAAATTTGATGATGATGAATGGACTTAATTCATGTCAGTAAATAATTCTAAAAATATCAGGCCGCTTAGTATTGGTGAACGCCTACAGGCGGCTCGTTCTGACTTAGGTGTTGGCTTAGAACAGGCTTCTCGCGAATTGAGCGTGGCTTTCAAATATTTAGAAGCCTTAGAAAATGATCGTTTTAGTGATTTGCCTGGTCAGGCATATTTGCGTAATTACTTAACTATTTATTGTCAGTATTTGGGTTTGTCGTGTAATGAGTTTTGGGAAGAAGCTAAACACATTGGTTGTAACGAAAAACATTCTTTTGCAAAAGTGGATCATAAATATTTTTTACCTTGGCCCAAATTGATTCGTTATTTTTTAATTAGTTTATTGGCAGTAGCGGTGGCTGTTTTTTTAGTGGTTAAGGTGGTAAATATTTTTACGCCCCCAGAATTAAAAATCAGTTTTCCGCCCGACGGCTTTAAAACTAGCGTTAAAGAAATGGATTTAGTTGGTCAGTCAGAAAAGGAGGCAGAAATTTTTATTAATAATCGCTTAATTTTTGTAGATAATGATGGAAACTTTGGTACTAAGTTTGACTTGCAAAAAGGTTTGAATTTAATTAAAATAACTGCGAAGAAGAGACACGGTAGAGAAAATGAAGTTAATCTTCGAGTTTTATACACCGATTAATAATTTTAATAAAGTATGGGGAAAAAAGGAGAAAATGAGGCTTTGGCCGAAAGGATGAAAGCCGTAAATGCCGCTATTGACCAAATTAAAGAGCGTTTTGGTGATGGAGCTATTATGCGCTTAGGGGAAGCAAAAACAATGCAGGTAGAGGTTGTGCCGACTGGTTGTTTGTCCCTCGATCTTGCGTTAGGAGCTGGTGGTGTTCCACGAGGTAGAATCGTAGAGATTTTTGGACCTGAAGCTTCTGGTAAAACTACTTTGGCTCAGCATATTGTGGCCGAAGTGCAAAAAATGGGTGGTGTAGCGGCGTTTGTGGATGCAGAACATGCCTTAGATCCAGAGTATGCTCAAAAAATCGGTGTTAATATTAGGGATTTGTTTATTTCCCAGCCAGACACCGGTGAGCAAGCTTTAGAAATCGTAGAAACTTTAGTGCGTTCTAATGCAGTGGATGTGGTTGTTGTCGATTCCGTGGCTGCCTTGGTGCCAAAAGCAGAAATTGAGGGCGATATGGGTGATCAGCACATGGGCTTGCAAGCTAGGTTGATGAGTCAAGCACTTAGAAAGTTAACTTCAGCTATTTCTAAGAGTCATGTAGTTTTGGTTTTTATTAACCAGACTCGTATGAAAATTGGTATTGTTTTTGGTAATCCAGAAACTACTACCGGTGGTACTGCGTTAAAATTTTATTCTTCAGTGCGTATTGAGGTTAGACGTAGCGCTCAAATTAAGCAAGGTGAAAAGATTATTGGTAATCGCGTTAAGGTTAAAGTGGTTAAAAATAAAGTGGCTCCGCCATTTACCACTTGCGAATTTGATATCATGTACAATGAAGGTATTTCTATTGCTGGTGATGCTTTGGATACAGGCGTAATTGCTGGTATTGTTAAAAAGCAAGGTAATAGTTATGTTTTTGGTGAAGAAAAATTGGGCGTTGGCCGAGAAAATGCTAAAAATCATTTGCGGGCTAATCGTCATTTAATTGATTCAATTAAAGAAAAGGTTTGGGAAGAATTTAAAAAACAGAAAGCCGCTACTATGGCGGAATTAAATAGTTCTAATCCCGCCGAGCAACCGCTCGAAGCCGGAGAAGCAGCTGATTTAAGTGAGTAAAATAAATTTAGTCAATACAAAAACCGCCACTAGGGCGGTTTTTGTTATTAGCTAGTAAAAAGTTTTTTACTGCGCTCTTTCTACATATTCACCGGTTTCGGTGTTGACGCGAAGAATTTCACCTTCTTTGATGAAAATTGGCACCGCCAATTCTAATCCAGTTTCCATGGTAACCATTTTAGTAGTACGACCGCTAGCCGAGTTGCCTTTGACAGCTTCTGGGGCGGAAATCACTTTCAATTCTACTTTTGGAGCGGCGGAAATAGAAACAGCGACATTGTTGAAATATAAAGCATCAACTTTATCACCATCTTTGATGTAGCCGGTAACGGCGCCTAAGTTTTCTTTTGGCAAAGAAAATTGCTCAAAATCATCTTGGCTCATGAAAAAATAATTGTCACCATCATTATAAAGGTAATCAACTTTCTTTTTCATCATATCGGCTTCTTCCATTTTATCACCTTGGTGATAATTGATTTCTACCACCTTACCGTTGAGCAAATTTTTCATTTTGGTTTGCATCACCGGCTTGCGCATCGACATTTTCACAAAATTAGATTCCATCACTACGTATGGCTCGTTTTCGTGTAAAAGCTTAACGCCTTTTTTAATATCATTAAGAGTACCGAGCATCATATATCTTGGCTGACTTATTTATTAACGGGTAATAAATGGCAAGAAAGCCATAATTCTAGCGCGCTTGATGGCCATAGCCAATTTTCTCTGGTGCAAAGAGCAAACGCCGCTTCTCTTACGAGAAACAATTTTAGAATAAGAAGAGATAAATCTTCTTAATAAATTGGTGTTCTTGTAATCGATTTGGTCAATGCCGTTGACACAGAAAAAGCAATAACGCTCTTTTTGGTTCAATTTATTCTTTTCCATAAATGCGATTCAAATTAATTAAAATGGGATGTCTTCAATTTTTATTTCTTCCTCATCGTTTTTGCGGGAAGCGGGTTTAGAACTGGAAACGGCAGTCATAACTGGTTCGTCGCCCATCTTTTCTCCAGTTTTAGGGCCCATCTGAAAGTTTTCAGCGATAATTTCTGTTTTCCAGTGGCGCTTGCTTTCCTGGTCATCCCAACTGCGGGTTTCTAATCGTCCTTCTACCATGCAAAGCTGGCCTTTGGTTAGGTATTGACCGGCAATTTCGGCTAGTTTACCCCAAGCGACAATGCTGTGGAATTCTGCCTTCTGTTGTTTTTGCCCAGCCTGATCTTTCCAAACGCGATTAGTTGCAATGGCGAATGAGGCGACATTATTACCATTAGTGGTAGTTCTCATTTCTGGCGCTTGAGTCAAGTTGCCGATAATGATCACTTTGTTTAAGTTCATATTTTTGGTTATGAGTGACTGAATTTAGTTAGACGACAGTGTCTTCCTTTAAAATTTCATCAAGTTTCTCATCTAAAGCTTTAGTTTTAACTTTAGCTTTCTTTTCTTCAACTTTTTCTTCAGTTACTGGAGTAGGTGTTGGAGTTTCTTTATCTTCAAAACGGCGTTCACGAGCAACTGGGCGGGAAGCTTCTCTTTCATCAGCTTCTTCGCGCTTTTTCATTTCTTCTTTTTTCTTAATTTCATCAGGGGTGATTTTAGCCTTAGCAATGATGATATGGCGTAAGACTTCTTTGTCTAATCTTAAGTTTTCACTTAATTCTTTGACATTGTTGTTGTCGGTGATTTCAAATTCACAAACAGTGTAATAGCCATGTAACATTTTATCGATTGGATAAGCAAGTTTTTTCTTGCCCATGAAATCTTTGTAGTGCACTTGGCCGCCAAGCTTGGTAATCAAAGCGTTGACTTTCTCCTGGATGGTTACCAATTCCTTTTCGGTGTATTGGTTGGAGACGATGTAGAGCAATTCATAATTGTTCATACTCGGGTATAGTTAATTAAAACTTAAAAAACCTCAAGGCAAGCCTCAAGGTTTTATATTTTTCGCCGAAAGCGTGATCCGGCCAAAAATGACTTTTGAGAAAATTGCCTTTTCTTCCGTTTTCCGGAAGATACTCCCGCGACTAGCGCAGGTGGGAAAGGTGTTTTTAAAGTGAGATAATGATAGCATAAATAAACAAAAAGATCAAGGGTGGCGCTTTTAGCTTATTTTTGCTATGATAAAGCCATTAGAAATAAGTAAGACTATGAAATTTATCTTTATTTTGGGCAATAATCCAGAGTTATCTAAGGCCGAAATTTATTCTGTTTTAACAAATGTTAAGTCATTAGCGGAGGGCAAAGATTTTTTAGTGGTAGAAACTGAAAATATCGAACCTAAAGGCTTAATTCAGCAATTAGGTGGCACGATTAAGATTGGCCGAGTTTTGGGCGAAACCCTAGAGGTGCCGGTGATTGTTGAAGAAATTATGACGCGCAATATTGGTGGTAAGGCTAAATTTGGTTTTAGTTTTTACGGTGTGCCAGAAAATCGCAAGATTGGTATGGAAGTAAAAAACGCTTTAAAAGAAAAAGATATTTCTAGTCGTTTAGTAGTGAGTAAACAAAAAACTTTATCTTCAGTTATTGTAACTAAAGAAAAAGTGACTGACTTTTTGGTGTTCCCTGGTTACCTTGGGGTAACTGAGGCAGTACAGGATTTTGAAGAATATGGTTTTAAAGATTTTGGTCGCCCAGCGGCCGATGCTAAAAGCGGCATGTTACCACCAAAACTTTGTAAGATGATGATCAACTTAGCTTGCTTAGAAGATGATGATGATACAATTTTGGATCCGTTTTGCGGTTCTGGTACAGTTTTAATGGAAGCGATGGCTATGGGTTATCGCAAAGTGATTGGTGCTGATATTTCTGATCGCGCTTATAAAGACACTTTAACTAATTTGGCTTGGGTTAAAGATGAGTTTGGTTTAACCGATGCTAATTACGAAGTTTTGAGCGCTGATGTGCGTCAGATTAGCAGTCGGGTGCAAAATATTCAGGCGATTGTGACTGAGCCATTTTTAGGGCCACCAATGCGTGGCGTACCTCAGTTGCGTGAAGCGCAAAAGATTGCTCATGATTTATTAAAGCTTTATGTTGATGCATTTAAGGAATTTATTAAAATTTTAAATCCGGGTGGCAAAGTGGTGATGGTGTTTCCTGAATGGCAAGTAACTGAAGGTCGCGTAGCCATTAAAATTGACGAAGAAGTGCAAGAAATGGGTTTTAGGCGTATTGATGACAATACTTTATTGTATAAGCGTGAAGGGCAGAAAGTGCAAAGACGCATTCATATTTTTGAAAAAGTTTAATTGTTCTAAATATAAAAAACGGGTGAAAGCCCGTTTTTTGTTTCGCTTAAAAATTGAACAGCCGGGCGTACTTTCGTAGGCCCGGCTGGGTTTGGGTGGTTTGTTTGGTTTAGGCGGCCTGGTGGGCGCCTTTGGACTTGGCGGCCATGGCGTCGCCGATGGTGCCGAGGGGCCGGGGCTTGGGCGGGGTGAAGGCAGCGGCGACAATGGTGCTCGCCTTAGCTTCCTTCTTGGCCAATTCGCGTGCTTTGTTCACCAACGGAACCACGAAGTGGTCCATATGGCTCCAGCTCGCTCCGACCAAATGTTTTACCCGATCGCCGGTTGCCATGGCGCAACGATGTTCGCCACGATCATCCAGAACCGGCTTCCAGCACCACTGACCAGTTTCCCGGTCGAGGGTGGCGACGTACTGCCAGCAGGTGAACCTGGGAACGAGATCGGTACCGATCTCAGCACCAATGTACCACCAGCGGGGCTGGAGAAACTCCTTGCGGCCGTTCTGTGCCACGATAACCGGCAGACCCAAGTGCGAGGGGAACTCGCGCTTGACTACGCCGTTTTCCATGCGAACATCGGTCACGGTGGTCTGGGGAACAGCCGGAGTCAAGCATATCGGACCCATTTTGCCAGTTTTCACCAGCTTGATGAGTTCCTTCTGCAACTCGAGCAGATTCTCGCTCTGGCTGGCATCACTGATGCCGATTTGCTGGAGCTCGTCGGAGTTGTCCGGCGGAACCAGAAACTGCCCGTTGGCGACTTTCTCGGTTGCTTCTTTGATGGCCGGCTTGTCTTCCTTGCGGAAAACGATTCCTGCCAAGACTGTCGAGTTGAACTCGATCAATCCCTTGGCGACGGTGACGGTGGCGGGGTTTGTGTTTGTCGTATTCATGGGAACTCTCCTCCTTTGGCCTTTTGGGCCTACTTTTCCAGATACTGCGGGCGACATGCCCCTATCCTATCATCAACAAACCACCCGGCTTGTTAATTTCAAATAAAAATGAAAGGAACAATTATATCTAAAATCGTCACTGTGACGACTCTGGAGTATAGCACATATTTGCCTATTTGTCAATAGCTTTAGGTATAATTTATCTAAATTAGGCACAAAAAATCCCGCCAGTAGGGCGGGATGGAGATAAAAATTTAAATTAAACGCCAAATTTTAATTGAACAACACTGATAATTAAATAGTATAGGGGCTTTAGTCCTAACTCCCAAACACCAATTACAATAGTGATAGCCATTACTACAATGAGCCAAAAAAGCATTTTTAACTTTGTGTCGTCTTGAAATAGCATATAAGTTTTATTATGCTTTTATTATAGCACAAAAATTTTAATTGCTAAACTTAAAATTACAACAGTCGCCATCTTTCATAACGTATTCTTTACCCTCTAAGCGTAATAAGCCTTTTTCACGAGCCTTGGCTTCGCCACCAGCATCGACTAAATCTTTCCAGAAAATAGTTTCTGCGCGAATAAAACCTTTTTCAAAATCAGTATGGATAACACCGGCAGCTTGAGGTGCCTTAGTACCCACTTTGATTGTCCAAGCCTTAGTTTCATCTTCGCCGGTAGTGAAATAAGTAATGAGCCCTAGGGTTTCATAAGCCTTGCGAATTAATTTATCTAAGCCAGATTCTTTTAATTGTAAGGCGGATAAATATTCTTTTGCTTCTGCTTCATTTAATTCAGCTAATTCAGATTCTATTTTGGCAGAAATAGCGATATAATCAGTTTCTTGAAAAACATTATCTTCATCAACATTTAGTACGTACATCATTGGCTTCATGGTCAAAAGGGCTAAGTCTTTTAATAGAAATTTTTCTTCTTCGTCGGTAATTATTTCGCGACCCGGTTTGCCAGCATCAAAACCGGCTTTTAATTTTTCATAAATGCCTTGTAGTTTAACAGCATCTTTATCTTTGGCGCGTACCATTTTTTCATTGGTGCTCATGCGTTTTTCTAGAGTTTGCATGTCAGCTAAAATTAACTCTAAGTTGATAATATCTTTATCAGCTTCTGGGTCAACGCGATTTTCTACATGAATGATATTTTTATCAGAAAAATGACGCAAGACTTGAACGATGGCATCAGTTTCACGGATATGAGATAAAAATTTATTTCCTAATCCTTGACCCTCGCTAGCACCTTTAACCAATCCGGCAATATCCACAAAATTAATAATGGTCGGGATGGTTCGAGCGCTATGAGCCATTTCGGATAATTGGCGCAATCTTTCATCGGGTACAGCTACCACGCCAACGTTTGGGTCGATGGTACAGAACGGATAATTAGCTGCGTCTACTTGTTTTTTGGTCAAAGCTTTAAAAAGAGTGGATTTGCCCACATTTGGTAAGCCGACGATGCCGATAGAAAATGACATAGGGTTTATTTATTTCCCATTTAGTATAGCCGAAAAGCACTATTTTTTCAAGGTCTTGCCACTAGGCGGTTTTTGCTTTAAGATAGTGGTATGCATGAGAAATACCAAAAATTTTTAATTACGGATTTTGTAGTGTTTGATATTGAAACGACTGGGCTAGATCCGGTTAATCATGAAATTGTAGAAATTGCTGCTTGCCGAGTGCGTAATGGCGAAATTGTAGAGCGCTTTGAAGCCTTAATCGCGCCAACTAAAGGTGTTCCAAGGGAGGTAGAAAAAATCCATGGCTTGAATGAAATTTTTTTATTAGTTAACGGTCAAGAGGCGCGTAAAGCGATGACTAATTTTGTAAAATTTGTGGGCGATAATATTGTGGTTGGGCATAATATTCGTGATTTTGATTGGCTGTTTGTAACAAATCATTTAAAGCGCTTATCGCTAGGTATAATGCAAAATAAAATGATTGATACGCTAGAATTAACTAGAAAATTATTGCGTTTGCCAAAAAATAATTTAGGGGAAGTGGCTAAATATTTTGGGTATGAGCCGAAGGTGGCACATCGAGCCATGGCGGACGTAGAAACTAATGCGTTAGTATTTGTAAAGTTGATGGAATTGTTATTAAATTCCGAAAGCACTAATTAAAATTAAATTATCGGTCGTCAAGTATAATTATTACTTGGCGGTTTTTTAATTTGAGCCTTTGACAAATTAGCTTTAATATGTTAATAATATGAGTCGTTCTTTGTATAAAATGTTAGTCAACCAAGAAAGCATAAGGAGAAGTGACCATGAATCGTCGCGGAACGAGTGAATTGTTGTGCCGGATTTTTTCTGGCCAAGTACCGGTTTCTGGCTTTGAGCCGAATGGAGAACTGGAAGATGGTCGTGTCGTGATCGGTACGATGAAAAATCCGATCGGCCAGGCCATTTTGGCGCTGGTTGATAAGAAAATCGACGAAGCGAATAACGGTCACAAGGAACTGGTGGAGCTTCTCCGCCGGAACATGTCGGGTGCTCCTGGTTTTGGTCAGGGTATCACGATGTGTCAATTTTCCCAAGACCAGATGATGCTCGCGATTGACCTGGAAGAGGTGAGTCAAGGGGCGGGCAAGGTTAAGAGTGTCGTTGAAACCGATCCAAAGGCCAAACAGCTTTACGAGGCGGTTATCCATGCCAGGTCTCAGGCTTCATTGTGGCGCGCTCTTTTTTGGGAGGCGGTGCACTCGGAATTCCCGATCACGGCTTGCCAGGAAGCCATACCGCAAATCACTAACGGCTGGTGTGTTGCCGTTGCCAGGAAAATGGATTATGAGCCCATTCCCAAGAGCGAGTATGTCGGCGATTTGTTCGCTCGACTGACGGAGATTTTCTCTGATAGCTCCGACCTGATTGTCGCCAAAGCCCATGGTTTTAATCTCCCGCCAGTTGGCGACGAAGAAACGGTGCTTTGCGAAGTTGATGATCCGATTATTCCGCGGCTGTGTCTGTTGCTGGAGCGCATCGGAGAATATGCCAGCGGGATTGTTCCCGACAACATAAACAATAAACTTGCCTTCGATGTTTGGATGGGCAAGCAAACGGTTGATCGGGCGCGGTTTCTGGATGATCAGTTTGCCAGAGTCAACGAGATGATCAATCTTGTTAATGGCCTGAACGAAATCGCGATGCGCGATGCCGTCGGTGCCAATTGCCCCAGAGTTATTGGGTTGCGTCAAGGGTGGCAAGTGGTTACCATCAAAAAGTTCGCCCACTAAATCGCCAGGGTTATCGTGTTACCCGCCAAAGTTTGTCTAAAACTGCGGCGGGTTTTTTAATTGACAAAATAAGCCCATTGGAGTAAAAGAAAGGGGTGTTCTTTATAAAAAAGTCAGTAAAAATAGCAACCAAACAACCCAAGGAGGAAGTTATGAGCTACAAAATGAAACCCCTTCGTTTGAGCGAAGTTTTACGCTTAGGTTTTAAGGATAAGGTTCCGCTCAGAAAGTTTTCCGGTATTGAGCCGAATGAAGACGAGGTGGAAGAAAATAGCCGAGTTTGGGGTGTGGTTAATGGCGATGGGCCAAAGCGCTGGTGGTATCTTTACCAGTTGGCGGAGAAATATTATGAAAGGCAAAAACGGCTTTTCATGAAGGATTGTATGGTGGCCGATTATGGCTTGAATGCGGGAATTGTTCCCAGTGGCCCGATTGATATCGCTCACGCAGCTATTCTGCCGCCCGAAAAAAAGCTTGAGTTTCTCAGTTTTTTGAAGGCGGAAGATGAGTGCTTGAATATCATTGCCGACATGTTTGATGAGTCGATTATTTCTCAGCACCCATTGTTGGCTTATCCGGCCAGCGAGTGGGACATCTGCTACGGCTGGCATGTTATTGTGGCCGCTGATTTCGATGAGCAATTGCCACTGATGTTTAGGTCGGGCTATCATTTCCTAAATGATTACTTCCGTTGTGTAGAAGAAATCATTACCGGTCGCTCAAAAATCAAAAGCTCTTTGGGTGATCGGTTTCCGGCGGCCAGTTCGCGTGACTCGGTTTTGGGAGTGGTTATTTCTGAGCCGATTAAGCAACTCTATTCATTGACACATTTTTTCGATCAGGTCCGTCAGGATTACTGGCCGGATAATGTTGAGGATAGCGCGGAGGGAGTGAAGATTTGGCGACGTCAACAGATGACGACAGACTGGGATATTTTTTCCAGTCGCAATAACCGCTTGGATGCGTTGATGCGGTTAACGCATAATGTGGTAATTCGCCTGATTATGGAGGAGTTTAATTGTTGCTCTAATGACATTCAATTTAAGTTTTGTCACAATTGGCAAATTGCTGTGATAAACAAAGAGGATTTGGTCGGTGTGAATTGATCAATGATAAAAACAACGCCGCCCCCGGGAAACGGAGGCGGCTTTTTAATTTCTATTTTTCTACTTCTGCTAGAATGCAAAGATTTTTCATGAGCCCGGCTACGGTTAGTGGGCCAACCCCACCAGGAACGGGAGAGATAAAAGAGGCTTGTTTAATGGCATCTTCAGCTACATCACCAACGGTTTTATCTTTAAGTTTATTGATGCCAATATCGATAATAATCGCATCCTTTTTAATCATAGTTTTATTCAATGCTTGTGGTTTACCCAAAGCAATTACAATTACATCATAATCAGTACTGTTTTTTGGAATATTAGTTTCGTGAGTAACAGTTTTTAAATTTAATTGCTGAAGTTGCTTTTTTAAATCATTAGCCAGTACGCCATCTTTAGCAATAATTAAGGCGTTAAGTTTAGATTTGTTTTTTGCAAAATCACCAGCGGCATTTAGTAATTCAGTAACCGCTACGGAGACTGGGGATTGAATTTTACTGTTGTCAGTAATAAAACCATCTACATCTTTTTCTTTAGTAATAGTACCAACAATTTTATTAGCATCAAAGCCTTCCGGTAAAGGTAACTGCACTAAAATACCAGTCGTATCTTCGTCTTTATTTAAAAAAGCGATCGCTTCTAAAACTTCTTTTTCGCTAGTTAATTTAGGGTCAAATAAATAACGATGAAAATTAATACCTAAATCTTGGCACGCTTTTTCTTTGAGCTTAACATACAAATGGGAAGCGGGGTCATCACCAATTAAGATGGCAGCTAAACCAAATTCTTTATTGCTAGCGACAATTTTTTTGCGTAAATCTAATTTTAATTTTTCGGCTAATTCCTTTCCGTCTAGATAAGTGCCGACTTTACTTTTCGCCATGTTGGTAAATAGGAAATTTTTTAGTCAAAGCCAATACTTCGGTTTTAATTTTATCACGAAGCGCTTTATCGGTTGGTGCTTTTAAAATTTGCGCGATCCAATTGCCAATAATAACCATCTCGGCTTCTTTCATGCCACGAGCGGTTAAAGCCGGAGTACCCAAGCGAATACCGGAAGGGTTCATTGGAGTAGCGGGGTCAAATGGAATCATGTTAGCGTTAGTATAAATTTCCGCTTCGGCCATAATGTTCGCGCCTTCTTTACCACTAATACCTAAATTTTGGCAATCTAATAAAACCAAATGATTTTGGGTGCTATCGGCCACTAGCTTAATGCCATTATCTTTTAAAGTTTTAGCCATCACTTCCGCATTAAGCACGGTTTGTTTTTGGCGTTGTTTAAATTCTGGGGTCATGGCTTCAGCAAAACAAATCGCCTTAGCAGCGGTGACATGATCTTGAGGACCGCCCTGCATACCCGGGAAAACCGCTTTATCAATAGCGGGCGCCAAAGATTTGCGACAAATAATAATGGCACTACGTGGGCCACCTAGAGTCTTGTGAGTGGTGGTGGTGATAATATCGGCATCAGGAAATGGGGTTGGATGGACATCGCCAATAATTAATCCGGCGATATGAGAAATGTCAGCTAATAATAAAGCGTTAACACTTTTAGCGATTTGCGCAAACCGCTTGAAATCAATGATTTGAGTGTAAGCGGTAGCACCACAAACAATCATTTTTGGTTGTTCGCGTTTAGCGATGGCTTCAATTTCATCATAATCAAAAACATGAGTTTTAGGATTAACGGTGTAATGAATGAAATGAAATAATTTTCCAGAGAAGTTAACCGGAGAGCCATGAGTTAAATGACCGCCAGCGCCTAGATCTAAGCCTAAAATTTTATCACCCGGCTTAAGAGTAGCCATGTAAACGGCAATATTGGCCGAAGAGCCGGAATGAGGCTGAACATTGGCGTGCCAATTATTTTCACTGATATTAAACATTTGCAACGCTAATTTTTGCGCCATGGATTCAATTTGATCGACAAACTGATTACCGGTGTAATAGCGTTTTCCTGGGTAGCCCTCACTATACTTATTGGAAAGTGGGGTGCCCATGGCCTGAAGCACTTGTTCGGAAGCGTAATTTTCCGAAGCAATCATCACCAAACCGTCTTGTTGCCTCTTGGTTTCTTGGTCAATTAGGCCAAGGATTGTCTTGATGTTGTTTTCCATAGTATAATGGGTAAAGGAGTAATAGATCTATATTAGCAAATAATGCTTTTTTTCTCAATATTATGCAAAGATTTTATTTATCAGCCGATTTGTTTAAATCCGATTATATCAATGTAGTGGATAGGGAGTTTTGCCATCAGTTAAAAAAGGTGTTGCGCGTTCAGTTGGGCGATCGCTTTGGTTTATTCAATGGTGATGGCTTTGAATATATTGGGCAATTAGTTGAGGTGGATGATAAGCAAGCTGTTTTTTTATTGATCGATAAGCAATTTGCCAAACCTGATCCCGAAGTAGATTTAACGATGTATATCGGTTTGCTTAAAGCGGATAAGTTTGAATTGGTTTTGCAAAAATGCGCGGAATTAGGAGTGAAAAGAGTGGTGCCAGTAATAACGGAGCGCTGTATTGTCAGAAGTATCTCAGAGCAGAAATTAAAGCGTTATCAAGAAATTATTAAGGAAGCGGCGGAACAATGTGGAGCTAATAAGTTATTGGAATTGGCGCCAGAAGTAGATTTAAATTTTGTCTTAAAAAATAGTGCGGAGAAAAATAAGTTTTTTGCTTGGGAGGAGGCGACGGATTTATCTTTAGCGAAAGAATTAAAAAATATTAGCGGTTCGGTAGCAATTTTGATTGGCCCAGAGGGTGGATTAAGTAAAAACGAAGCGGAATCAGCTAAGAAGGCTAAATGGCAAATAGTTTCTTTGGGGCGACGCATTTTACGGGCTGAAACGGCTGTGTTGGCCGTTGCTAGCGTGGTGATGATTAAGTAGTTGACATAAAGGCGATTTTATCCTATAATCAGAAGACCGTGTAAAATCGTTCTTTTATTTTTAAAATTTGTGTGAGTAGTGCCTAAACCAACCAAGCAAGAGGAGGAACAGCCATGGGAGGATCAACAGGGACGGGCGGTGCGGGTGTTCAAGGTGACGATGTTGCGACGATGATTCCGCCGGAAATTTCGGCTGAGCATCACCGGCCGCAGGTCGAGATCCCCGAACAGTGTCTGCTGTGCTTGAATCCGCTGAGCGACAAGGATCCGCATGGTCATTACCGCATTCCGGTGCGGTCAATCGACGTGCATATCGGCCATGTTTGCAATGACAAGTGTGCCAAAGAGTTCAAGAAGCGCGAGGAGCATCTTCACGGTCGCTCCGTAGCGGTCCATATCTGATCGCCATCACGACTAACGAGACTAACGATTAACAAGCAACCAGCTGGGCCATGTGCTCAGCTTTTTTATTTTAAATTTTTTACCATGTAAGTTCCTTGCAGAGAGTAACCCATTTTTTGGTAGTAAGTTCTGACCCCAATGCCCGCGATAACGGCAATCTTTTTTAAGCCTTGTTCGCGACAAATAGTTTCGGCTTCAGTTAATAATTTTCGGCCAAAACCAGAATGCTGTACATCGCCTTTTTGGCCCATAGCGGTTACTTCACCGTAGGTGTGTAATTCTCTGATTAAGCCAGCGCCTCGCAACTCGGGAATAAATTGTTTAACATCCGAATTATTAATACGCAAGCGGGTAAAAGCGTATAGCACTTTTTTATTTGGTGAGTCGAAAGAAATAAAATATTCTGTGCCACCTAACGCTGGCATAACTAAGGTATTTAATTTTGGTGTTTCAATGTCATAAAGTTGATGACCTGCTTCGCGACAGCGAATGCATTGGCACGCCCAGCCATTTACTTTAGCGTCATTTTGAATGAGTTGGCGTAAGTTGGTAATTTTATTGCCGGCCTTAATACTTTCTTCAGGAATATCACGAATTAAGCGGGCAATGCGCACATAAGGCGGAGTAATTTTTTTAATCGCAATCAAAAGTTCTAATAAGTTTTTATCAGAATAGGGGCGATATTTTTTTTGTTTCCACAATTTATATAAATCAGAATTATCAGTAACTACACACGGATAAATTTTAATCATATCTGGCAACCATTCTGGTGCATTGTATAATATTTCAAACATGAGCAAATCTTTTTTTGGCGTAGAGCCGTAAAGTGCTGGCATGAGATGAAAATTTAATTTAAAACCGGCACGACGCAATAGCTCGATCGCTTTAATGCTTTGAGCGGTGTTGTGACCACGGCGATTCATTTTTAATATTTGATCATCAATATGTTGAATGCCCAACTCGACGCGAGTACAACCTAATTTGCGCATTTGTTTGATTTCTTTTTCATCAACATAATCAGGACGCGTTTCTAATGTTAAACCGATGCAACGATGCTTAGCGGTTTCATTTTTCTTTTGGGCAACAGCTAAGCCGGATGATGATTTGCCATTTAAAGCCTCAAAGCAACGCTTAATAAACCAACTTTGATATTGCTTAGAAAAGTATGACCACGTGCCACCCATCACGATTAATTCAATTTTAGAAGTATCATGGCCAGTTTCTTTAAGTGCTTTAAGGCGTACCGTTACTTGTTTGAATGGATCAAATTGATTCATGATAGCGCGCATTACCGCCGGTTCGTTGGAAAGGTAGCTTTTAGGCATTTCTTTTTCGCTCGGGCAGTATAAGCAGTTTCCGGGGCAAGGGTATGGCTTGGTTAAAACGGAAACAACAGCCACTCCGCTTAGGGTGCGCACGGCGCGTTTGCGTAATAATCTTTCTAAGATTTCATTAGGAGTAATTTTTTTACTTTTTACTAATTTATGGTAAGCTTTTAATAACGCTGATTTTTGCGGTGGTGCCATTTTTAAAGCGCCAGATGTTTTACGAATCAAATTATAAAGATCCACGTCATTACTAGGCGTGTTGGTAGTGATAGAAATAATAATTTGAGCTAAAATTTTATCGGTCATAATATGAATATTTCAAACAAACAGGTTAATCAAATATTACACCAAACTAAGGCAATTTACAATGCGATTGCCCCTGATTTTTCTAATACCCGCAATAAATGGTGGACGGGGCTAGAAAAGTTGGCTGATTTAGCGCTAGAAGGTGGAAAGGTTTTAGATGTTGGCTGTGGTAATGGTCGTATGGCAGAAGTGTTTAAAATTAAGAATGTGGATTATCTAGGCGTTGATAATAGCGAAGAGTTGATTAAAATTGCTCAACAAAAATATGCGAGCGACAAAAAAATCAAATTTGCCGTTGATGATATGGTGGATTTAAAAACCACTGGCCAGTTCGATTTGATTATTATGATTGCTGCCTTGCATCATTTGCCAACTAAAGAGTTGCGTTTGAAGGCTTTGCAAAGCGTATTTAAATTATTGAAACCAGGAGCTAAATTTGTAATGTATAATTGGCATTTGTGGTCTTGGTCTTATCGTAAACGCTATTGGTCTAGTTTGCTTAACTTCAAAGAGAAAAAAGAATATGGGCTAACCGATTGGCGCGATGCTCTAATTCCTTGGAAGCCACTTAATAAAACCGATAAACGCTATGTGCATTCTTTTACTAAGAGGGAATTGCGTCAGTTATTAAAACAAGCGGGGTTTTTTATTGAAGATATTTATTATGATACGAGAGGTAAGCGCACAAATTTTATATTTGGTTATAATACAGTAGTCATTGCGAGTAAAAAAATGGTATAATATCATTATGAGTAATGAAAAATATCAAGAATTATTTGATCTAAATATTTCCAGCCCCCAAGTGGTTCTGGATCGTTTTAAAACGCGTATTTCTGGATTAACAAAAACCGAGGTGCTTAATCGGCGCTTGGTTTATGGTGCCAATGAAACGGTTCATGAAAAACAAGGGAAGTTTGTTAGAGAATTTTTTGCTAAATTAACTAGCCCACTTTCAGTGATGTTGTTTGTGGTGGCTGGCTTTTCTTTTTATTTTGGGCAAAATATTAGTGCCATAATTGTCATTGCTATGGCGGGCGTGAGTGTGGTTTTATCTTCGGTTCAAGAATTAAAGGCAAGTAATAGCGCCAAAAAACTAAAAGCCATGGTGCACGTGCAAATAGAAGTAATGCGTGACGGTAAAATAATTAAAGTGCCAATTCGTGAAATTGTGCCGGGTGATATTGTAGAGCTGGTTCCCGGTGGTATGACTCCGGCAGATATAAAAATTATTAGTGGTAATGGATTAACCTTTAATCAAGCTACGCTTAATGGGGAGTCTTTCCCGGTAGAAAAAAATGATCAGGGTAAAGTTGGTATTAATAATATTTATGAATTATCTTCTATTGCCTTAATGGGTTCAAGTGTAGTTAGTGGCATGGGCAAAGGGTTGGTCATTGCTACGGGCTTAAAAACAGAATTTGGCCGTATGGCTAAAGATATAGCCGAGTCTGCTCCAGACACCCCATTTGATCAGGGTCTTAAGCAATTTACTTGGTTGATGATTCGTTTAATTACCGGTTTGGTAATTTTTATCTTTTTAATTAATACATTATTAAAAGGGGATTTTATTGCATCTTTACTTTTTTCTTTAGCGGTAGCGGTGGGTTTAACGCCAGAAATGTTGCCAATGATTGTAACGCTCACTTTATCTAAGGGCGCGATGGCGATGTCGAAAAAGAAAGTGATTATTAAACGATTAGATGCGATTCAAAATTTCGGCGCCATGGATGTTTTATGTACTGATAAAACTGGCACCTTAACCTTGGATGAAATTGCTTTAGTAAGACATTGTGATGCTAATTTAAAAGATAGTGATGATGTTTGGCGCGAAGCTTGTATCACCAGTGCCTTACAAGGAGGTGCTAAAAATGTTTTGGATGACGCAATTATTAATTATAAACAATTGTGCCAAGATGGTGTAAAAAAGATAACCGAAATTCCTTTTGATTTTGAACGACGTTTGATGTCGGTAGTGATTAAAGAAAATAAAAAGTTACGCCTAATTACCAAGGGTGCCCCAGAAGGTATTTTTTCTAGAATTTCTTTAATTGAAGTTGGTGGTAAAAATATTAAAGTCACAAAACAAAAATTAGTTGATTTGCAGGATGGTTATGATCGTTTATCTAAGGAAGGCTTTAGGGTTTTAGCCGTGGCTTACAAAGAAATTGATGATGCTAGTAAAATTTTTAGTAAGCAAGATGAGTCTGATTTGATATTTAAGGGTTTTGTAGCCTTCTTAGATCCACCAAAACCAACCGCCCAGCAAGCGGTAGACAACCTAGAGGCCCTGGGTATTACTTTAAAAGTTATTTCTGGTGATAATGCGCTCGTAACCGAAAAAATTTGTCACGATGTGGCGGTTAACGGTACTGGTGTTTTAACGGGCATGCAAATTGAAGAAATGAATGATGTGGAATTGGCTAAGGCCGTAGAGTTGAATAATATTTTTGCCCGCACCAATCCATTACAAAAAGAAAGAATTATTGCCATGTTACAGCGCAATGGTCATATTGTTGGTTATTTGGGAGATGGTATTAATGATGCGCCGGCAATTAAGGCGGCGGATGTGGGAATATCGGTAGATACGGCTTTTGATATTGCGAAAGAAACAGCGGATATTATTTTATTGGAAAAAGATTTAAACGTTTTAGCGGATTGCGTTAAAGAGGGTCGTCGAACTTTTGCTAATACTTTAAAGTATATTAAAATGGGGGCGAGTTCTAATTTTGGCAATATGTTATCGATGACCGGTGCTAGTATGATTTTGCCTTTCTTGCCAATGTTGCCAGCGCAAATTTTGTTGAATAATTTTTTATATGACGCTTCTCAGGCGGCAATTCCAACTGACAATGTGGATGAGGAATACTTGCTTAAACCGCGTCCATGGAAAATTAATTTTATTCAGCGCTTCGTTTTGATTTTTGGGCCGATTTCTTCTATTTTTGATTTCGCCACTTTTGGTTTGATGTGGTATGTTTTTCAGGCGTCGCCAGAAATGTTTAGAACTGGTTGGTTTGTGGAGTCGCTATTTACTCAAACGCTAATTATTTTTATTATTCGAACTAATAAGGTTCCATTTCTTCAGAGTTGGCCAAGCAAGGCTCTTGGTTGGTCCGCCATATTTATTGTGGTTTTAGGTTGTCTATTGCCATATACTAGATTGGGTGCTTCCTTGGGTTTTGTACCGTTACCATTAATCTATTTTGGCTTATTATTAATTATTGCTTTAATTTATTTATTGTTAACGCAATTAATTAAGGGGTGGTTTATTAGAAAGTATGGATTTGATTAAAACATTTTGGCTTTAAAAAAACCGCTAGTTAGCGGTTTTTTTAATGGTTAATTTTTCGTTAATAATCTCATGACGCAAGTGATGACGGAGATGACTTTTAATAGCCAACAAGCAAAGAGTGCTTAATAAAGAAAAACCACTTACAACAATAAACAATGATTGAAAGCCAATATATTGAGCTAATGTGCCACCAATAGCTCCTGCTCCAGCCGCGCCTAAGTCAGTAAAGGTAAAATAAGTGCCCCAAGCTAAACCTTCTTTGTCCTTGTCTACGTGTCTGGTAAAAATGGCCATATAAGCCGGAAAAACAAAAGCAGCTGCTAGGCCATAGATGAATTGGATTAAATAGAGCCAGCCTGGCGTAGAGGCGAATATGTAGGCTAATGGAATTATTGACATCATAAACATACCGAGAAATAGCGCCCAAAAATCGTCAATCTCACCCTTTATTTTGTCTAGTAGGCTGGCGACCGGAATTTGTCCTAAGCTTTTGGTTAATAAATAAATTGAGGCGGCAATACCGGCGGTTTGTAGGTTGGCGCCAGTAACATTGTTAGTGATAAAAATAGCAAAAATTGGACCAATTAAACCAAAGCCACCAAGAAGTAAAAAGTCGCTAATAATTAACCAGCGCACGACGGGGCTAAAATTAAGTAGGGTGTAGTTTTTCCAGCCAGAACTGGGGATGTTTATTGGTTGCTCCATTTTTAATAATTATTATTAATTACCACTTAATTATATAACAAAACCGCCTAACTTACTAAAAGGTAGGCGGTTTAGGTATTGAGATGTTTTTTAGACAGGAATGATTACGGGCAAAACCATCGGGCGTTTCTCGGTTTTTTGAAATAAGAATTTACCAATTTCGTTACGGATATTGTCTTTTAATAATTTGTCGTCCGGAGCGGTATGCGCCATATCAGAAGATTCAATAATTTTCTTTACTTTTTGTCTGGTGGTTTCAATTAATGTTTTATTTTCTTTCATATAAACAAAGCCACGAGAAATAATGTCAGGATTATGAATCAGTCGGCCAGTTTTGGAATTGACAGTGGCGATAACCACAATCATACCATCCTCAGCCATCATTTTACGATCACGCAATACGACATTATTACTATCGGTAATACCTAATCCATCAACAAAGATGTAGTCAGTGTTAGCTTTTTTGCTGGATACGCTGGCGCCATTACGGTCGAATTCCATAATAGAACCATTGTCCGGAACAATAATACGTTCTTTAAAGAAGCCAATCGATTCGGCTAACTTGGCCGCTTCTTTAAGCATGTAATGATTGGCATAAACTGGAATAAAGTAATCAGGCTGAATCATTCTTAACATGTGGGCGATGTCTTCACGGTTACCATGACCAGAAACGTGAATGTCCATAATGTGACCATGAATAACGTTATCGCATTGGCGATATAAATTATCTTTTAGTCTTTGAATGGTGCGTTCATTGCCAGGGATAATTGAAGAAGAAAGAATAATAGTATCGTTTTTGCGAATTTTAATGTTGCGGTCGCTTCCTTCAATGATGCGAGAAAGCGCGGCGTTGTCTTCGCCTTGAGCGCCGGTACAAATAATTACGGTTTTGTTTTCTGGATAATCTTCAACCTTGTTAATATCAATCAGAGTATCTTTTTTGACTTTAATATAACCCAATTCTTGAGCGATTTCCACATTCATCTTCATGCTATATCCGATAAGGGCTACTTTTTTGCCCATAGTTTGGCAAGTTTGTAAAATCCAACCAATTCTTTCGATTTGAGAAGAAAAGGTGCCAATAATAACCCGACCTGGGGCATTGGTAATTAAGCCTTCTAGATTCTTTTTCATTTCTTCAGAAGACGCACTCTTTCTGACATCAATAGCGCCTAAGCTTTCTAACATTAGAATAGTAGGACGAGGTAAATCTGATAAGTAAGAGTAATCTAAAATAGGTTGATTGTTGGCATCTTTTTCCATTGTCCAGTCACCAGGGTGAATAATGGTGCCATGCGGAGTGTGGATAATGGTGCCGACCGCATCCATAATGGAATGTTCAATTTGAAAAAAATTGACAGTAAAGGCGCCAAGTTTGATGGTATCTTCGATGCGGTTAATCATGATGGTTTTCAATTGCTTGGAACTCCCAGATTTGTAGTCTTCTAAGCGATGCTTAACCATGGCCAAAGTTAAATTACGGGCAATCACCGTTGGGTTGCCTAATTTTTCCAATAAGATTGGCGCCGCTCCGATGTGATCTAAATGACCATGGGATAAAATTACACCACGGATATTTTTTTCTTTACCTTTGAGGTAATCGATATTAGGAATAATATAATCAATACCTGGCATATCTTCTTCGGGAAATTGAATACCCATATCCAGAATAATGATATCGTTTTTGTATTCATAAACGGTCATATTTCGGCCAACTTCTTCGCAACCACCTAAAGGAATAATTTTTAAAACATCGCGACTATCTTGATGAGTTGCAGGTTGTTGGGCCGGAGTTACTTTCATGATGGTCGGAGTTGGTTTAAAACGAGTCTTTTGTTTTTGATCGCTAGTAAGTGACGGTAAATTAATTTTAGCAGCATTGTGCATTGATTGCACAATTTTAGTCATGTGCATTGCCGGCATGGCTGGTTTAAGTGGCTGGGCATTGATTGGTCTAGGGGTAATTTTGGTGGCCTGCAAAGAAGCCAAATCCAAATTTAATGGATCCATTAAATTAAGGTCGTTACCTTTATTATTTGGAGTCGTTTTGTTTGCCAACGGTCTTGTGAAAGACTGGCGGTTGGGCCGAGTATTCGGTTCTGGGTTGATTCGTGGTTTTTGATTATTTTGATGAGTGTCACCAAAATGATGATTACGAATCGGATTGTTCGAGTTCATTACTTTTAATTAAGTTTTATTTAAATCGTTCCCCAAATTTGGGGATAAATATTTTTTATTTTTATTGCCGAAAGAGGGAGTTGAACCCTCACGAGCGTGAGCCCACAACGACCTGAACGTTGCGTGTCTGCCAATTTCACCATTTCGGCTTAAATCCTAAAAGATAGGATTATTTCCAGACTCGTTTAGTTTTAATATACCAATCGGATAGATTGTTGAAGCGATCCGAAGGCTGAGTTATATTTATTACATTAAAGCCCTTAACTTGCTCATCTTGAGGATAAGTATAAGTGGGAGCATATAAAAATATAGCTGGTAAATCTTTGGTTATTTGTGTTTGAAATGACCAGTATTTTGTTTGGCGCTCTTGCCAATCGGCGGTTTTGCGAGCATCTCCAATTAATTTGTCTACATCCTTTGATGCGTACATGGCTAGGTTTAGCCCTGGAGGGTCAACTTGTGAAGAATGCCAGAATGGATAAGGATCAGGATCGGAGCCCAAATTTTCACCAAATAACAAAGCTTCATAATCGCGACTGTTAATTACATCTTGGCGAATGCGATTTTTATCTATCGTGTTAATTGTTACTTTAAAACCGATTTTTTCCCAGGCTGTTTTAATCAATCCTACTACTTTATTATTTTCTGGCTTATCAACGGTAGTAATAGTAATAGATAAATCATACTGACCCTTTTTGCGGTATTGAATTGTGGTGCCATCAGCGGTAGTAGAAGAAATTAGTTTCCAATTATTTTTTTCTAATAGGTTAATAGCCTCTTGTTGGTTATAGCCATATTTTTGAATGTCGGGACTGGTTTTGATATTAGGTAAGATAGGGGCGTCAATTACATGACTGCCAAAATTATTAGGATCGTTGGCGATAGATTGTTTATCTAAGGCCATAGCCAAAGCCTGGCGAATGTACTCGGAACTTAATAATTCATTTTTCTTAGGATTGAAAAAAATCGCAGTGTATTGGGAAAGATCTAGTTCGTGATAGTTAATGTTGTTATATTTTTTTAACGAATCGCGCAACTCTTTTGGTAAAGAGGCGATGCCTTCAACTTCTTTATTTTTTAAACCCTCTACAGCTGAAATAAAATCACCGTAGAATTTAAAAACTAATTTGCTTAAATACGGTTTATCGCCATAATAGCTTTCATTGACGGCCAGAGTGTATGACTTAATATTGCCGATCTTATCTTTTTTGAAGCTATCAAATTTCCATGGCCCGGTACCAACTGGGCGCTTATTTAATTCGGCTAAGTCGGCAGTACCGGCTGGAATATCACTCCATAAGTGTTGGGGCAAAATTCCCACTGTCATTAAATCCAAGAAAGGCGCATAAGGCTCTTTGAGGGTGAAAGTTAAAGTTTGATCATCAATCTTTTCAGCAATAATATTTTGAAAACTACGCCATAGGGGGGATTTAAATTCCAAATCCTGAATTGAAGCAATAGTGTAAATAATATCGTCGGCCGTTAGTGGTTGGCCGTCTTGCCATTGGACATTGGGCTTTAGATTAAAGGTATAAGTTAGCTGATCAGCTGACATAATCGGTAAGCTAATTGCTAAATCAGGAGCTAATTGATTATTCTTGTCGTATTTTAATAAGCCAGAAAAAATCAAAGAAGATAAATCGGTGTCAGCATCGTTAGTGGGTGCTAAGATGGGGTTAATAAAGCGAGGAGCTCCAATCAAGCCCTCGGTATAAATGCCACCAACCATAGGTACGGCAACGGTTTGCTGAAAGTAAATATTAGTAAAAAGAGCAATTAAAGCTAAAAAGATAGCACTTGATAAAATTTTAACTATTTTTTTTTCAGTTTTAGTTAAAACCTTAGGTAAAAGCCTAAATTGAGCCCAATTAGGCCATTTAGATTTATTCAAAGAACTAACCAACCGCTTATCAGCTTGGTGTTGTTTTTGAAGTTTCTTTAGCTTGCGTTGTTGCGGAGAAAAATAGTCGGATAACTTTTTTCCCCAATTGGATATAAGATTCACGTTTTAGCTGTTTTTAGAGGATTTTCTCAATTGAAAATCGACTACAGTATCGTGTTAATGAGAGCGGTCACTAAAAATATAGCGGCCAAAATGATGGTAAAATTAAACAAAGACTTTTCCATGTGGCGTCTAGTAGAATAGACATTGCCATCGCCACCGAAAGTAGAACCCAAGCCGGCACTGCGATTTTGCATAATAATAGCGATCACTAACAAGATTGAGGCGATAATTTGAATGATATCAATAATCATAAACAAAAAAAATTCACTTACTAAAGTAAAATAATTCTAGCACTTTTTTAGGTATAAGTCAACTATTTTGCGTTTTTAATAATTGTGTTATACTTAAAAAGTATTTTTAATTTCGTTGTAAAATAAGTTATAAATTAACAAAAACATGACCGAACCCCAATACATTATTATTAATAATTCAAGCCCAGAAAAGCCTGAAGGCGAGATTAATCAGACGCCGGTCAAGCGTTGGTATAAAAAATCTTGGGGGATTTTTTTGATTATTTTGGTTACTATATTATTAATTTTATCGGGGTTTTTGGCTTATGGTTTTTATTTGATTATGAAAGATGGCTATAGTCAAGTTCCAGTTAAAACCGCTCAAACCTTAGATATAGGTCAAATTCGTTCTATCGTCGAAAGAGGTGATCGTCCAAGTTGGGGTAGTGCGAGTTCTTCTATTGTAATAGTAGAATTTGCCGATTTTCAGTGTGCTCATTGCCAAATAGAATTTCCGATTATTCGTGAAATTATGAATAAATACCAAAATGAGGTAAGATTTATTTTCCGTTCTTATCCGACAATAGATGAAAATTCAGTCGTTGTTGCGCAATCGGCTTATTGTGCTGATGAACAGGGTAAATTCTGGCAAATGCATGATCGCTTATTTACCACAATTGGGGCCGGTAATTTTCAAATGACCCAACTAGAGGCAGTAGCTAAGCAGTCTGGATTGGATTTGGTTAAGTATCAAAGTTGCATGAGCTCCGAAGAAGAAAAAGCTAAAATTTTACAAGATAATACTGATGCCACTAGCTTGGGATTACAAGGGACGCCAACTTTCTTCATTAATGGTTATGAGGCAACTGGTGAAATATCTAAGGAAAATTGGATTAGCGTAATTGAAGGAATAAAAAATTTAAAATAATTATGGTAGAAATCAGAATACATGGTCGCGGAGGACAGGGTTCAGTAACCGCGGCAGAATTAATTGCGGAAGCCGCTTTTTTTGATGGTAAGTTTTCTCAAGCTTTTCCTAATTTTGGCGTTGAACGACGAGGGGCTCCGGTGGTGGCTTTTGCCCGCTTGGATGATCGTTTCATTCAATTGCGCAGTCAAATTTATGAACCCAATTATATTCTAGTACAAGATGCTACCTTAATTAGTGGTACCAATGTGTTTGCTGGCGCTAAGGCGGGCACGGTGGTTTTAATTAACACTGAAAAAGACGCTTCGGAAATCGAAGTGCCAAAGGGGGTAATAGTTAAAACGCTTTCGGCCACTAAGATTGGTTTAGAAATTATTGGTCGGCCAATTATTAATACTATTTTACTTGGCGCGTTTGCGGGCTTAACTGGATTAATTAAGATGGCTTCCGTAGAAAAAGCGATTCGCGAACGCTTTACTTCTGAGATTGCGGAAAAAAATGTTTTAGCGGCTCGTCGCGGTTTTGAATTATTAACCAAATAGTTATGAAGATAAAGTTAACAGCGCAACCGGGATCAACTAGTCAAGTTAAAACGGGTAATTGGCGTGAATTAAATTATCCTGAAATTGATCATGAAAAATGCATTTCTTGTGGGATGTGTGAGCGCATTTGTCCCGAGGGTATTTGCTTTCCTACGGGTGAAAAAAATAGTAAGGGCAAGATATTTTTTGAAGCTGATTTAGATTATTGCAAGGGTTGTGGCTTGTGTGCCGAAATTTGTCCGGTTAAGGCGATTATGATGAAAAAAGAAATAAAATAAATATTATGAAAAAAATATTTTTGTTAGTTTTACCAATGACACTTTTAACACTTAGTGGCTGTATGAATCAAGAAATTTCTGAAGAAACATCTAATGTTCCTTCGGGGATAGTGGCGGAACTGGGTAGTAGTAATCAATCTTCAATCACATCTTCTGAGAATGCTACTATATTAGATAACACAGATCCGGTTGCCTCTTCTTCAATGGCAACTAGTAAAGTTACTACTACTATTAATAATAATCAAAATAATATGATGGAAGAATTTAAAAACATCACTCAGGCGACATTTAAAACTAATTACGGCGATATTACGGTTAAACTTTATGGTGCTGACTCTCCAAAAACGGTTTATAATTTTTTAAAATTAGCTTCGACCGGTTTTTATAATGGCACTAAATTTCATCGTGTAATTAAAGATTTTATGATTCAAGGTGGTGACCCGCTTTCAAAAGAAGATAGTATGAAAAACGCTTGGGGAACTGGTGGTCCGGATTATAAATTTGCTGATGAGTTTAATGCGCATAAATTAGTTCAAGGATCATTGGCTATGGCCAATGCCGGCCCTAATACAAACGGCAGTCAATTTTTTATTGTGACGGCCGAAAGCACTCCTTGGTTGGATGGTCGTCATACTAACTTTGGTGAAGTAATTAAAGGTTTAGATATTGTAATGAAAATTCAAGCCGTTACTACTGAGGGCGCCGATCGCCCAATTAAAGATGTAGTAGTAACCAGTATTGAGTTGAAGTAAAATAATTTATTATGAAAAAGATATTAGAAGGTAGTCGCGCTATTGCCGAAACGGTAAATGCCTGTTTACCGGCGGTAATTAGTGCCTATCCAATTACGCCCCAAACACATATCGTAGAAGAGTTGGCGCAAATTAAAGCTGACGGCGAGGGTGATTTTGAATACATTCGCGCGGAAAGTGAATTTGCTGCCGCCTCTATTGTTCAAGGGGCTTCAGCGGCGGGCGTTCGTACCTATACGGCTACTTGTGCTCAAGGCTTAATGTTAATGACGGAAGTGGTTTTTTGTATCGGTGGCATGCGCTTACCGGTAGTGATGACTTGCGCTAATCGCGCTATTTCCGGTCCAATTAATATTTGGAACGATCAGCAAGATGCGATGACGGTGCGTGATTCCGGTTGGATTATGTTGTATGGTGAACATAATCAAGAAGTTTGTGATTTACACATTTTAGCTTTTAAAATTGCAGAACAATTAGCTATTCCAGTAATAGTTAATTTGGATGGTTTTATTTTAACTCATGTGGTAGAGCCCGTAGAAATTGAAAGCGCCACTAAAATTAAAAAATATTTGCCTGCCTTTTCCCCGAAAGAATTTTTAGATGTTAATAATCCAGTGACTTTTGGCGCCTTTGCTACCCCGGCGCATTATTTTGAAATTCGTAAAGAGCTTCATGATGATTTAGTAGCCTCAAAAGAAGTGATTAAAGAAGAGATGAAAAAGTTTGGTGAAATTTTTGATCGCGAATTAAATTTAGTAGAATATTCTGGTGATAAAGATGCTGAAACGGTGATTGTAGCTATGGGTTCGGTGTTGGGTACGATTAAAGAAACGGTAGCGGAATTAAAACAATCCGGTCAAAAAGTAGGTATTTTAAAAGTAGTAGCTTTACGGCCATTCCCTGGAGAAGAAATTAAAAAGAAGTTAGTTAAGGCAAAAAATATTGCTGTCATTGATAAATCAATTTCGCTTGGCGCCGAAGGTATTTTGGCTTCCGAGATGCGTCGCGTTTTGGGCAGTGAGCAAAAAATTACTAGCTTTATAATGGGTTTAGGTGGGCGTGATATTACTAAAGAAATGATTAAGATAGTTTATAAAACCGCGGCCACTACTAAAGAGTCGGTCGTGTTTGTTGGTAAATAAACTTATTTATGAAAAAAGAAATAAAAGGAATTATTTTGGCCGGTGGCATGTCCACGCGTTTGTTTCCCTCAACTTCTGTAATAGCTAAACCGCTGTTACCGGTTTATGATCGCCCCATGATTTTTTATCCGCTTAATATTTTAATTTCCGGTGGTATTACCGATATTTTAGTAATCGTACCGCCAGATCATAGTGGTGCTTTTATTAATCTGCTTGGTTCTATGTTTGATAAATATGGCATTAAAATATCTTTTAAAGTTCAGCGCGTAGCGCGTGGCACGGCCGATGCTTTGATTTTGGGTGAAAATCATGTTGATGAAAATAATGTCGCTTTGATTTTTGGCGATAATATTTTTGAATACAATTTTGCCGAAGAGATTAAGAGTTTTGAGTCTGGTTGTCGTATTTTTGCTAAAAAAGTTTCTGATCCAGAACGATTTGGTGTAATTAAATTAAATGCTCAAGGTGAGCCAGAAGCAATTGTCGAAAAACCACAGGAGTTTGTGAGTGATTTGGCCGTAGCTGGTTTTTATTTATTTGATCATCGCGCCGTTGAGGTGGCTAAAAACTTAAAACCATCTTCTCGCGGCGAGTTAGAAATTGTTGATGTACAAAATTTTTATTTAAAAAATGGTGAATTGCAAGCTAAGATTTTTGATGGCGCCTGGCTTGACGCTGGAACGCATGATTCATTATTAGATTCCAGCATGATGGTTCGGGAAAGAGGAATTTCTAAAAAGTTTCATCCCATTATGGAAGAAGCCACTAAAGAATTTTGCGAGAATTATAAAAAGTTAATTAAGAAATTTTAGATTAAGATATGGGTAAATATAAAGCGCCATTACATCATCAATTAAATCCCGGTCATAGCGCTTGCGCTGGTTGCGGTATGATTATTGCGGCACGCATATTAATGGATATCGCTGGTAAAAATACTATTGTTTCTAATGCTACTGGTTGTAGTGAGGTGACTACTACACAATTTCCGATGAGTTCCTTTAAAATGCCTTGGATTCATTCTTTATTTGAAAATGCGGCTCCGGTAGCCACGGGTATTCAGGCGGCCTTAAGGTATAAGAAGGCGGATAATAATACTAATATAATTGCTGTTGGTGGCGATGGTGCCACTTTTGATATTGGTTTAATTCATTTGTCTGGCATGTGGGAGCGTGGAGATAATATTTTGTATGTTTGTTATGATAACGAGGCTTATCAGAATACTGGTTATCAATCCAGTAGCTCTACACCATTTGATGCTAATACTACCACCACTCCACCGGGCAAAGATTCTAATGGCGCGCAACAGTTGAAAAAAGATATGATCGGCATTGCTTTGGCACATCATTTGCCTTATGTGGCTACGGCTTCAATTGCTTATCCAATTGATGTAGAATTAAAAATCAAAAAGGCTTTATCAATAAAAGGCCCAAAATATTTACAGATTCATGTGCCATGCGTTCCGGGTTGGGGTATTGAGCCTAATCAAACAATTAAAGTTGGTCAGTTGGCGGTGCAGTCGGGTATTTATCCAATTGTCGAGTATGTTAATGGTCAATTGGTAAAAGTACAAAAGATTACCCAGCGCGTTCCGGCGGAAGAGTATTTAAAAATACAAAAGCGTTTTAAACATTTATTTAAAAAGGAGTCTAGTCAGCAAGAATTGGCTAAAATTCAAGTTATTGCTGATGAAAATATCAAAAAATACGGCTTAGTTTAAAAATATTTAAAGCATTGACAGAAGCTTAGTTATGTGGTAAACCAATAACTAAGTTTTTTGTACGTTTAATTAGTTTGATAAGTGTTCAACCAAGCAATAAAGGGAGGAAAGAACCATGCCAAAGAGAAGAGAGCAGGAAGAGGTGTTGACTATCTTTGTTGGTCTTACTTTGGCGGCGCATGATCGCTGTCAAGAGATTGGCATTACGGTCGACAAGGCGAAGATGCGTCTCGTCGGTACCCAGCACGGCATCAATGGCGCCAAGAACACCGTCCATGGTGTCAGTTTGGCGGGGTTACTGGAAGATGTTGACTCGGTTGCGCTTCGCTTGACCGAAGTGGGACTAACCGAAGAAGCGCATCGGCGTTATCTGCGGTTGGAGTTCACTCGTCGCAACTCGAAACGCCCCCTGCAGATGGAGTTCATTCGCAACTGGCTGAATGATCATGTGTTTGAAAGTGTTATCGCCTTTAGCAATGCGAATGATTCGGAAAATCCGGACATGGTAATGCAAATCAAGGCGGCTAATCCCATTCCCGATCACAAGTTTGATGGCCACTTGTTCACCTTTGTGGTCAGTCGCGACGATACATCTGGTCTGTTGGAGATAATCTGTCGCTAGCATTGCGATGGTGACAATTTTGGCTCGCACTCGCGAGCCTTTTTAACACTCAATCGTAAGGAGTAGTAATGCAAACAATTCAAATCAGAGTGTGTCTGTTACCAGACTTGGCAAGAAAGTTGCTGGATTCTGGTCTGGTGCCACAATCGGTCAATCCCATTCCCACTCAGACCCGCGTTTTGGTCAAGGGTTGGGAGATGGGCGGACGGAAAAATATCTTTATTGGGGAAGCTATCAGCGCCCTTAATAGTTGTAACCTAAAACTCCAGACTTTTTGGTTCTGGAAGGGAGCCGATGGCAAAAGTCTTTGGCTGGCCGTGGATATAAGCGAAGAGAAAAGCAGTGGCATTCCCGAGATGGTGGGTTATGTATTGCGTCGGCAATTAGTGGAATATCGCCACCTGGCTGAGGTGTTTGCCGTCAAGGAACAGCCCGAACTAACCGTGTTGCGTTTAACTGGCTCGAGCAATCGCTTGGATTGCCCGGTCAAAAAGCGTGCTTACTTGGATATGCACGTTATCGATGGCCAGATTGTTCTGAGTCATCGAGGCTAAGTAATCTTTACGCCCTGCAATAAGTGGGGCTTTTTATTTTGGCTAAATTTGGTTTAAAATAGCTAAAATAGGGTAAAATAAGGTCAAATGTATTGACATTTTTGGCGATGTGTGCTATAATAATGGGTCACTTGTACAAGTAAGTGTATCGTACATCAACAACGGGCAATAATGCCCAACAAACAGGAGATAGAAAAAAATGGTTACCAAAATTCTGATTCGTGTCCGTATTGCCGACTCCGCCGCTGAAGAGCTTCGCAAGGTTGGTGGTATCGCCAAGGCCGTGCTGAGTCAGGCCAAACAGCGCGAGATCATCGAGAATCACGCGTTTCAGGCCGAGCAGCTTGGCAAGGATGCGTTCCGTGGCAATCGCACGGACGCGGCCGGCAATCGCCAGGCTGATTCCGGCAAGCCCCGCACTGGTTGGGGGCCCACGGGTTGGACGATGATTTCGTTCGATCGCATTATGGCCGAGATGAAGGCGATCGGGTTCAACCTGATTGGCACCAACATCATCAAGAAGGCCGGAGATCACATGAGCTTTCTGTATCTGAACTTTGCTGACGGTGAACCCGTTCAGCTGAGCAAGGAGGCGGAAGTTGCCATCCAGGCGATCATGGAGCGAGTGTTCGAGTTTGTCCATGTTTTCGACAACCCGGATCGCTCGATCACCATTAACCCGTCCCATTCCCGGACGGCTGATTGCTACAAGTTGGAGGAGATCAACCACATGGGTATCTCCATGGACACCGCGGGCAGTGTTCATTTCTCCTGCGTCAAATAACTGAGGTAAGCCCAGCCTCACAAACCAAGAGCTCCGCGTCGACTATGTCGATTTGGAGCTCTAAAACTTTTTATATGGTATTTTAAAATTAAACTTGCTCTCTTTTTATATAATCACCCAATCTCTTAACTACCTCGGCATTAGTGCCTAATTGTAGATATTTTTTAATATCACAAGGTGTTTTTTTAGTCCAAGCCGGATAAGGTAACCCGTTAGATAATTTAAATAAGTTCATCAAAAATGAAGTAGCGTAAGAACCTTTATCCAAATCAAAATGACAAATCACACCCTCATCCGTCGACATAAACATAATATTTTTAGGATATACACGGGTTGGCGTTAAACGACGCTTAAGCTGAATGAACTTAAATGGTTTTAATGCTTTAGCAAAATTAGTAATACCATCACGCGTTAAATAATTTTGATATAAGGCTATATCTTTTTCATTGTCATTTAATAGTAAAGGCAGTTCTGGTGGTAAATTATTTTGATTCTCGGAAAGTAATAAATTAAATAAATAACTGGGGTAAGCATAAATCCATAAAGTGCTTTGATCTTTTACGGCGTGTAAAGCACCAATAAAATCTTGGGGGTGTTGCTCTAGGTGAGATAAGATTTTTAGTTCATGTTGAAAAGTAACAGGCATAGAAGCAAAAACTTTTTTCATTTTATCCCAATAACCGTAAAGTTGTTGCGCTTCGGTGCGAATCATGCGCACTAATTTTAAATCATGAATACTGGAGTAAAGTAAAAAAGCTTTAATGGCGTGCTCATAGTTGCCTTGCAAAATCATTTTACCTAAGTGGTGGCCAATTAAGCGCGGAGTGCCAAAGCGTTGAGTTTGGTAAAAATTTAAAAAGCCGTTATCTTTTATTTTTTTGAATTCCCGCTTTAAATGCTCCTGATCAATTTTTTCTTTGGTACGCACTAGAATAGTAAATGAATTACCAGTTAAATCAGCCACATTTAGTGAGCCGGTGCCATAATAAAAGTTGGTTAAAAAAAAGCTTTCCGTTTTTAGTCTGGTGATTTGACCAGCGTTAATATTAGGTAAGGCGATTAGTTGGCTAGTAATAGCTTGATTATCTTTAATACCAGCATAGCCAATTTTTTCTGGCGCCAGATTAAGTGCTTTGGCTAACCGAGCAATGGCATCAATAGTAGAAACATTAGCTTTAACTAAATTGCAATATAAAGTTTTTTTGCCGTCTTGTGCCAGGGGAAAATCATCTTTTGGTTCAATGACACTAATAGTGCCATTTTGACGAACCTCTTCCACAATAAAATCTTGGGGATATAATTTAATATAGCCATCAGGGCGATTATTGCTTAAGGTGGTGATGCCAATATTTTTTAAAGTTGTTTCTTCATCTAAAATTTGTTCAATAGTAAATAAAGACGGCTGCTCTTTTTGCAGTTTATCTAAAAAACTTTTTTGTTTCGCTAAGATAGTTAAAAAATCTTCCATAATATATTTATTATATCAAATTTGAGTTGGGTTGACAAAAGTGGTAAAATATGAAATACTAATGAGTTATTTATCGTACCTTATCAATCAGCTTAGAGCTGTTTATATAATGATAATTTATCAGTCAACCACAACCCAAGGAGGATGTTTCTATGATGAAAATCTGTCACCCCTTTGTCCCGTGGAGCAGTGACACAGTGCCAACTGATCGCGTAGATAACCATATTGTTAGCGCGACTCAGCTGGATTACATGCAAAAATGCTGGGGCAATCATCGGCAAAACGAAAAAAAGCTTCAGTGCAACCAGTCGTTGATTCGGTTTAAAGACTTATTGGCTTGGCCGGTAGTCTTAACTCTGATGGTGGCTTACCCGACGGTTGTCACTTGGGTGTTAGCCAAGCGCTGGGTGCGACATCATCGTCACTTAGTGGGCATGACGTTTACCGCTATGATGTTGGCCGTGGTTGTTGCTTGTGTTGTTTATAATCGCCAAAAGGTTTGGGCGGTAACGGCACAAGAGGAGGCAAGTAAAGAGCGCTATTGGCAAATGGCTATTAATTTAGCAAATGCCAGTAGTCGCTGTCAGCGTTGTGGGCAGAGTGATATCACTGATGCCAAAGTCACTGATATTTATGGGCGTTTTCGGCATGATGCAGGGCTCAAAGAAGACCCACCCATCAAAGCCGGAGAATTGCTCGTTAAATCCAGATAAAATATCGAAGCAGGGGCTGAGTTCCTCCCCACTCAGTTCTTGTTTACGGGTGCTCGTCGACCACAAGTCGATGGGGCACCTTTTTTAATTTTCAAAATAACCTTTACGGGTATTTGACACGGTGGCTTTATTATTGTAAAATGGGGGTTATCTTTTTTATTAGCGATAAATAATTTATTCCCATGACCGATAAGATCACGATCAAGGGTGCGCGAGTTAATAATTTAAAAAATGTTTCGCTAGAAATCCCCAAAAATAAATTGGTGGTTATCACTGGTTTGTCTGGTTCTGGCAAGTCTTCGTTAGCTTTTGATACGCTGTATGCTGAAGGGCAAAGACGCTACGCCGAAAGCTTATCTTCTTATGCTAAGCAATTTTTAGATTTGATGGATAAGCCAGATGTCGATAGTATCGATGGTTTATCGCCAACCATTGCCATTGATCAAAAATCATCTTCGGTTAATCCACGCTCTACTGTGGGTACAGTCACAGAAATTTATGATTATTTGCGCTTGCTTTATGCGCGCATCGGCGAAGTATTTTGTCATAAATGTGGGCAAAAAGTAGAGCGTCAAACTCCAAAGCAAATTTTAGATACGATTACTACCTGGAAGGAAGGCGTGAAAATGCAAATCTTGGCGCCAGTAGTCATGAATAAAAAAGGTTCTCACACTAAACAAATTGAAGCGATCGATAAAGCTAATTACGAACTGTTACGCATCGATGGCAATTTTTATAATATTACGGAAGCAAAAAAATTAGAGATTGATAAAAATATTAGTCATACTATTGAAATTTTAGTGGATACTGTTACGCTGACTTCAGAAACTAAAGCCAAAAAAGTAGAAGATGTTAATTGGCAACGCTTAGAAAAAACGATTAACTTAGCATTGGATTTTGGTAACGGATTTATTAATATCTTTTTGCCAGAAACTAATCAAGAACATAATTTTAATTTATATTATGTTTGTCGCAATTGTGGCATAAGCTTGCCGGAGATTGAACCGCATTCTTTTTCTTTTAATTCTTCTTTTGGCGCTTGTCCGGCTTGCCGTGGTTTAGGTACGCGTTTAATTCCGGATCCGGAATTAATTATTCCCAATAAGCGTTTAACTTTAGCCGAAGGCGCGATTAAGCCTTGGTCCAGAAATTTTTCTTCTCAAAATAGCAACATGAAGTTGTTAGAGGTGGTGGCGAAAAAATATAAATTTAGTTTGAATGTGCCGGTGGCGGAATTATCCGACAAAGTTTTTGAATTGATTATGAAAGGTACTGGTCAAGAAGAATATGTGGTTGAAGGTACAACGGTAAAATTTCCGGGCGTGATTGAATTTTTGAATGAAAAATATTTAGAAGCCAAGAGTGAATACATGCAGAAAACTCTTGAGGAATACATGCGTGTTTCTACCTGTCCCACTTGCCAAGGTCGCAAATTGCGTCCAGAAAGTTTGGCGATTAAAATCAATAATTTGTCGATTGCTGATATGACTGATTTGGATATTGATAGTTTGGCTAAATTATTTGATGAATTATCTAGAAAGTGGAAGAGCGAATCGCGTGAAGGCAAGATTGCTAAACAAATTATTAAAGAAGTAGATAAGCGTTTAATCTTTTTACAACAAGTCGGTTTGAATTATTTAACTTTGTCTCGCAGTGCTAATACTTTAGCCGGTGGTGAATCGCAAAGAATTAGATTAGCCACGCAAATTGGTTCCGGTTTGGAATCAGTTACTTATGTGCTTGATGAACCTTCAATCGGCTTGCATGCGCGCGATACTGCTAAGTTAATTGAAGCGTTAAAACGCTTGCGAGATAAGGGCAATTCGGTAATTGTGGTAGAGCACGATGAACAAATGATGCAATCAGCTGATCATGTAATTGATATTGGCCCAGGGGCGGGCAGCTTAGGTGGCGAAGTAGTTTCTGAAGGCACTTTTGAAGAAGTAAAAAATGATAAAAAATCTTTAACTGGTCAATATTTATCCGGCAAAAAATGTATTCCTTTGCCCAAGTCTTATCGCCAAGGTAATGGTAAAAACATTGAAATTATTGGTGCCACGGAACATAATTTAAAGAATATTGATGTTAAAATTCCGTTAGGTAAATTGGTTTGCGTCACGGGCGTTTCTGGCTCTGGTAAATCTACCTTAATGAGTGAAATTTTAACTAAAGTTTTGTCTAATAGGTTTTATCGTACTCGTGATTTGCCAGGCAAACATAAAGAAGTGCGTGGTTTAGAAAATTTAGACAAGGTAATTGACATTGATCAGTCGCCAATTGGTCGCACTCCTCGCTCTAATCCTGCCACTTATACTGGTGTATTCACTTACATTCGTGATTTGTATGCTGAGTTACCAGAAAGTAAAATGCGTGGTTTTAAACAAGGTCATTTTAGCTTTAATGTTAAAGGTGGTGGCCGTTGTGAAAATTGTTCCGGCGATGGTTATGTAAAAATTGAAATGCAATTTTTGCCTGATGTATTTGTCGAGTGTGAAGCATGTCATGGCAAGCGCTATAATCAGGATGCCTTAGAAATTCATTATAAAGATAAAAATATTGCCGATGTTTTGGATATGTCGGTGGCGGAAGCGAAGAAGTTTTTTGCTGATGAGCCTCAGGTAATTGATAAATTATCGATTTTAGAAGAGGTGGGCTTGGGTTACTTGCGTTTAGGCCAAAGTGCGACTACTTTATCTGGTGGTGAAGCGCAAAGAGTTAAGTTGGCGACCGAGTTATCTCGTCGTCCAACAGGTAAGACCTTATATATTTTGGATGAGCCAACGACCGGTTTACATTTTGATGATATTAGTCGTTTGTTGCAAGTGTTACATCGCTTGGTGGATAAAGGTAATTCAATTTTAGTGATCGAACATAATTTAGATGTGATTAAGGCGGCGGATTGGATTATTGATTTAGGTCCCGAAGGTGGCGTGGCTGGTGGTAAGTTAGTAGCTTCGGGTACACCAATGGATGTGGCGAAAGTTAAGGATAGTTATACCGGTCAGTATTTAAAGAAATTATTGAGTATAAAGTAGGGAATAAAATTTGGATATCAAAATAGTTCAAATAAAGAGAACATAATAATTTATAAATCAATAAAAATATGAAGCAAAAAAGTTTAGTTTTAATTTTGAGCGCTATTATTATTGTTTTAGTCGGTGTGATTACTTATTTTTTAATAATAAATAATGGTATCCCCACTCAAATGACTGGCAAGCAAATAGATTCATCTAAAGTGCCCGTGGGTTATTTGATACCAAAAGATCGCGAAGAGTTGCTTTCTTGTGTTACTAAGGAAGATTGCGCATTCGCTGATTCTAAAGAGTGCTGTGGTTGTCTGGAGGTAATAAATAAAAAGTATGTTACTTATTGGGATTCTTTAGAGAGAAAGAAATGTGAAAATGGTATCGCGTGTGGTGTGTGCCAATATTATTTAGATGATGCATCGGATAAGTTGAGTGCTATTTGCAGCGAGAATAAATGTAGTTATATTGTTAAATAGTTTTGCTAAATTTTATATATTACATTATAAAATAGGATAAAAGTTAAAAGGCCTCCGTGATCAGCGGGGGCCTTTTGGTTGTGGTGGCGGTTGAGGTGTTCAAGCGGGTTTTTTCGCCTGCTTGTTTTCACCAAGGAGCACTTTCATGATTTTGATGAAAACGAAGATCACTCCGACGGCCAGCACAAAGACGAGGTCTTTCATGAGATCCTCCAGTTGAGGTTGCGGTTAAATGTACGACTTCTGTATTATACCACATAAAAGTTATGTTGTCAATATATTTTGGTTTTAAAATCAATTAAATTGTTTAAATTTAGACAAATAAAAAAGCGCCATGTTATGGCGCTGGAGAGGCACAGACTCTTGTTTTTCTCTGCTAGGTCCGTGTCGAGACTACAAGTTTCCGTGCCTCTTGGCAACACGGATCTTTGTTGCGTGCCGGGCCCGGCAGAGTCAAAAACCCTGGAATTTCCCTGTTTTCATCCGCCCAAGTTTTCGCTTTGTACGCGATTTTGCTTGGTGGAAGGTGTCTGATTTTGTTGATTTTTACCGGTTCTTCTGGCAAAACGGCGAGTGACGGTTGAGGGTCACGCTCCGATTTGGGAAAATACGGGGTAAATTTCAGCTCGTGGTCGCTGGATTGAACGAAAGTGACAGTGCCGGATTGGCTCGGAATCACTTTTGTCGCAATTACCGCAGAAAACCACGAAAAAATCAGAATCAGGGAAAAGAGAAACAAAAGTGCGTTTTTACACATACACTCATGTATCCTTTCCGGTTGGTTGGCGTTAATTCGCTGTAATGTACGTGAGGAATATCTTAGTTTAATTTGGCTAAATTGTCAATACTAGCGCTTTCGTTTCGTTTTAATTGAAAAAAACCCAATTTTATGTTAAATTAACCTTGTTTAAATCATATTTATCGCCCGTTTATGAACGCTAAGTATAACCCTAGTGAAATTGAGCCAAAATGGCAGAAGTTCTGGGAAGATAATAAAACTTTTAAAGCTGAAGATTTTTCCACCAAACCCAAGAAATATATTTTGGATATGTTTCCTTATCCATCAGGTATGGGTTTGCATGTTGGTCATCCAGAAGGTTATACAGCGACCGATATTTTTTCTCGTTATTGGAGATTAAAGGGGTTTAATGTTTTACATCCGATGGGTTGGGACGCTTTTGGTTTACCAGCAGAAAATTATGCGATTAAAACTGGTACACATCCGAGTGTGACTACTCAAAGCAATGTTAATACTTTCAGAAAGCAAATTAAGAGTTTGGGTTTTTCTTATGATTGGGAGCGTGAAGTAGATACGACCGATCCGGAATATTATAAATGGACGCAATGGATTTTTTTACAGTTATTTAAAAAAGGTTTGGCATATGAAGCTTTTGTGCCAATTAATTTCTGCCCATCTTGTAAAACTGGCTTGGCCAACGAAGAGGTGGTTAATGGCAAATGTGAGCGTTGTGGCACGGTCGTAGAAAGAAAGAACTTGCGCCAATGGATGTTACGCATTACTGCTTATGCCGATCGCTTATTGAGTGGTTTAGAGCAAATGAATTGGCCGGAATCAATCAAAACCTTGCAACGTAATTGGATTGGTCGCAGTGAAGGCGCCGAAGTGACTTTTAAAGTAGCGCAAGATGGTGATGAGTTGGCTGATATCGTGGTTTATACCACTCGCCCAGATACTTTGTTTGGTGCGACTTATATGGTGTTATCACCAGAGCATGAATTAGTGCAAAAATTAAAAGATAAAATTACTAATTTTGCCGAAGTAACTAGGTATGCGACGGAAGCTAAAAATAAATCTGATTTAGAGCGTACAGAATTAAATAAAGATAAGACTGGCGTAGAACTTGAGGGTATAAAAGCGATTAATCCGGTCAATGATACCGAGATTCCTATTTGGATTTCGGATTATGTTTTGAGTACTTACGGTACGGGCGCGATTATGGCAGTGCCGGCGCATGATGAACGCGATTATGCTTTTGCGAAGAAATTTGATTTGCCAATTATTGAGGTAATTAGCGGTGGCGATATTACCAACGAAGCCTTTACGGATATTGACTCTGGTAAAATGGTTAATTCTGATTTTTTAAATGGGTTATTGCCTAAAGATGCCATCAAAAAAATGATTACCTGGCTAGAAGCTAATAACTTAGGCAAGATGGCAGTTAACTATAAATTGCGTGACTGGGTATTTTCTCGCCAGCGTTATTGGGGTGAACCGATGCCGTTAATTCATTGTGATTATTGCAAAAAACAAAAACAAAAAGCGTTGTTGATTCATGGTTTTGAGGGCAATGGTAGTAATAACTGGTTTCCATATTTAAAGCAGGAATTAGAAAAGAATGGCTATGAGGTATTTGCGCCTGATATGCCAAATAGCGAGCACCCGGTTTTAGCTGATTGGTTAAAGGCGCTTGAGCCTTATATGCAAAAAATGGGCGCTAATGATGTGGTTATTGGCCACAGTCTGGGTAGTAAGGCGGCGTTACATTTAATTGAGCAGGCGAATAAAAAAATCGGCCATGTTTATTTGATTGCCTCGGCAATTGGTGAGCGTAACGAGCGCGATTGGCAGTGGCTTAAAGAGCAATGGCCAAATTCCGACGTTGAATCATTGAAGAAAATTTGGGAAACAGATTTTAGTTGGGAAAAAGTGAGCAATTTAGTGGAGGATAAAAATATTATTTTGTCTGACGATGATCCGTGGATTAGTCGTAAGACGCATGAGAATATTCCAGCTGGTTGGATGTTTAAAGTTTGGCATGGTTTTGGTCATTTTAATAATCCAGTTACCCCAGAATTATTGGAGCTAGTTTTGCGTAGCAAAAATACCGGTATTGTGCCAGTACCAGAATCCGAATTGCCATTAACTTTGCCGATGGTAGAAAAATATGAACCATCAGGTACCGGTGAATCACCATTGGTGAACATTAAAGAATGGGTAGAAGTAAAATGCCCAGTTTGTGGTGGCAAGGCCCAGCGCGAAACCAATACTATGCCTCAATGGGCCGGATCTTCTTGGTATTGGTTGCGCTATATTGATTCTAAAAATCCGAATGAATTTGCTTCGGCGGAAAAATTAAAATATTGGTTGCCGGTAGATGTTTATTTGGGCGGTGCCGAGCATGCGGTGTTACATTTATTGTATGCCAGATTCTGGAACATGGTGTTATTTGACTTAGGTTATGTACCTCAAGAAGAACCGTTTGTAAAATTAGTTAATCAAGGTTTGATTTTAGGTGAAGATGGCGAGAAGATGAGTAAGTCGCGTGGCAATGTGGTTAATCCTGATGATATTTTGCGTGAATATGGCGCGGATGTTTTTAGATTGTATGAAATGTTCATGGGTCCATTAGAAGATGCTAAGCCTTGGAGCACTAAAGGCATGGTAGGTTTAAAGAGATTTTTAGAAAAAGTTTGGGCGGTGTATACTAGTGGTGAAATAAAAATCGTGGAACAAGTTGATGAAGAAACAGAAATCTTGTTTAATCAAACCGTGATGAAAGTGGGTAGTGATGTTGAAACAATGGGTTTTAATACCGCTATTTCTACGATGATGATTTTAGTTAATCGCATTCAAGAGGTAAAAGCGTTTACCAAAGACATGTCGGAACAATTTTTGGTGATGTTGTCGCCATTTGCGCCTCATTTATCCGAAGAGTTGTGGCAGAATTTAGGCTACAAGGCCAGTATTAATCAAGAAAAGTGGCCAGTTTATGATGTTAATAAGGTAAGCAAGAAAACGGCTCAATTTGCCATTCAAGTTAATGGTAAGGTGCGTGCTAAGTTAGAATTGCCGGTAGAAATCTCTGAAGCAGAGGCGGTGATGTTGTCGCCATTTGCGCCTCATTTATCCGAAGAGTTGTGGCAGAATTTAGGCTACAAGGCCAGTATTAATCAAGAAAAGTGGCCAGTTTATGATGTTAATAAGGTAAGCAAGAAAACGGCTCAATTTGCCATTCAAGTTAATGGTAAGGTGCGTGCTAAGTTAGAATTGCCGGTAGAAATCTCTGAAGCAGAGGCGGTGGTAGCAGCTAAAAAAGATGAGCGGATTAAACAGTATTTAGCTGGAGCGGAAATTAAGAAAATTATTTTTGTACCGGGGCGTTTGATTAGTTTTGTAATTTAATGACGATTAAATATTTTAATGATGCTGAGCTTAATCAGTGGCAGGAGTTTGTAAAAACTCAGGCTGGAGATTTTGGTTTGTTACAAAATGCGTCATGGGGAGATTTACAAATCGCTTTAGGGCGAAAAGTTTTTAGAATTGGCGTGATGGACGGAGATAAAATAGTATTAGTCGCTCAGGCAATAGTTAATCCATTGGTTTTTGGCAAAACTTATTTTTACATTCCTCGCGGACCAATCTTATTGGCGGGGTTGGAAATAGAAAAACAAAAGGAAGTGCTAAAATTTTTTTTGGCGGAATTAAAATCTTTGGCAGTAAAAGAAAAAGCTATCTTAACGCGGTTGGATCCGGCTTGGTTTATAGACGCCATAGAGTTGACTGATTTTGGTTATAAAAAAATCAATATGATTCAACCGAAACAAACTTTGATTTTGGATTTGACGCTAAACGAAGAGGCGCTTCTATCTCAAATGAAAGCTAAGACCCGCTACAATATTAAAGTGGCGCAAAAGAGTGGCGTAACTATTCATTCCGGCGCTGAATATTTGGCTGATTTTTTACGCTTGATTAAATTAACAGCTGAGCGTGATGAATTTATGGCCCATGGCGGAGAATATTATCAAAAAATGGTAGCTGTTTTATCCGTTAAAAATATTTTAGAAGTAGTAGTGGCCAAAATTGATAATAAAGTAGTGACGGCCAATTTGGTGATTAATTTAAATGATTGGTGTGTGTATTTACACGGGGCTTCTGATTATGAATATCGCCAAAAAATGGCGCCTTATTTGTTGCAATGGCAAACAATTTTAAAAGCTAAAGCCCAAGGTAAAAAATATTATGATTTTTGGGGCGTGGATGAAGTTAAGTGGCCGGGCGTAACTAGATTTAAACAGGGCTTTGCGGAAAATGCCAAATTTACTGATTATGTTGGTGCGTATGAGACAGGTTATGGAATTTTTTGGTATAATTTATATCAGTTAGTTAAAAAGATAAAAAAATAAATGCTAGATAAAATTAAACAATTAGGTTCTAGTTTTTTTTGCTTGAATCTCAAACGCGAGATTAAAGAACTTTATGCTTCAATTTTTATTTTAAACTTTGCTTTATCGGCGGTTAATCTGTTTGAGCCGGTTTTTATCTATTTGTTATTTGCTAAATCTTGGTCAGTGGCACAGGCGGTGCAGGGTGTATTGCTCTATTATTTGTCTGTGTACCTCATTTATTTTTTTGTAGTGCCGTTGGGAGCAAAATTTGCCAAGCGCTTTGGTTTTGAGCATTCTATTGCTTTGGGTTCAGTGTTTACGGTTTTGTTGTATTTAACTTTGTTTGCCTCTCAACAAAATTTCTGGTTTTTGGGTATTTCGGTTTTGTGTTATATTGCCTCTAAATCTTTTTTTTGGCCTGCTTATCATGCGGATTTTGCTTATTTTGCCACCGATGGCGCTCAGGGCAAGCAGATTAGTAACTTAAGCGTGTTAGATGCGATTGTGTTTGTGCTCGGGCCGTTATTTGGCGGTTTAGTCTTAAACTATTTTGGTTTTAATGTATTATTTTTGATCGCTTCAATTATTATTTTATTATCTAATGTGCCGATGTTGCTCACTAAAGAGCAATTCACCCCGTCAGAGTTTTCGTATCGGGAGGCGTTTTCTACTTTGTTTGATAAAAAACATCGTCGTCGTTTTTTTGCTCACTTGGGTTTTGGTGAAGAGTTGATTGTTTTAGTGGTGTGGCCAATTTTTATTTATATCGTAGTGGCTGATTTTTTAAAGTTAGGTACCTTGGCGGCTGTTGCGGTATTAATTACCACGATCGTTTCTTTATATGTGGGCAAGATTATTGATGGTCGCGATAAACAAAGCGTGATGCGATACGGTGTATTTTTTTATGTCTTAGCTTGGTTTTTTAGATTATTGTCGCGCACTATTTATCCTGTTTTTGCCGTCGATACCCTGTCTCGCGTAGCTAAGCAGGTAATCGCCATACCATTTGTAGCCTTTACTTATCAAAAAGCGAACGATGGCCATCATGTGATGCGGGCGGTGGTGTTTTTTGAAATGGCTTTGGTTTTTGGTAAGATTTTAGCCTTGATTTTATCGTTAGTGATATTTCAATTTATTGAACCGGGTTGGAATGCGGTGTTTATTTTAGCGGGCTTATTTACTACCTTATATTTATTACTCTAAATTATGAAAGCGACAGAAATCAAATTAGTTTGCCAAAAGTATGGTATTTATCCGAGTAAAAACCGCGGACAGAATTTTTTAGTGGATGACGGAGTAATTGATAATATTATAAAAGAGTCAAAATTAGATAAAAATAGCACCGTTTTAGAGGTTGGGCCGGGCTTGGGGGTTTTAACTAATAAATTAATTGACGCTTCTGGTCGAGTAATTGCTGTAGAATTAGATCGCAAAGTTTTGGAATATTTGCGCGTTGAGTTTATTAGCGCTAAAAACTTAGAAATTATCGATGGCGATATTTTGCGGGTTAAATTAACTGATTTAAAGCTAGAAACCGGCAAATATAAGGTAGTGGCTAATTTGCCATATAATATTACCTCGTTTTTTTTACGCATGTTTTTAGAGGTGGTAGCTATTAAGCCAAGTGAAATGATTTTAATGGTGCAAAAAGAAGTAGCCGAGCGTATTGTGGCCAAACCGGGAGAGCTGAGTCGTTTGGGGGTAATGGCACAATTTTATAGTGAGCCAAAAATTTTATTTAAAGTTGGTCGAGAAAAGTTTTGGCCAGCTCCTGAGGTTGATTCGGCAGTGGTTAGTTTTAAGATTAAAACTGATTTGCCAAAAGTAGATTTAAAAACTTTTTTTCGTCTAGTGAATATTGGTTTTGCGGCCAAGCGTAAGCAGTTGCAGAATAATTTGTCGGGCGGATTAAAAATAAGCAACGAAGAAGTGAAGGTTCTTCTATTGGGGCTAGGCTTAAATGAAAAAATTAGAGCTCAAGATTTGTCTTTAGATAATTGGATTCAATTAGCGCAAAAAATTAAGAGTTAATTTAAAATTTAGTAGTAGAAAAGAGATGGCGATTTATGGTTTAATATACTAGCCATCTTTTTTTATTTGTGATATAATTAAGGTAATAAATTGATTAGCAAAATTGTCTATCAAAGCCTATGGAAGGTGAGAACAATTTAGATTCTAAGTTTGTCGAAGATTCTAATGAACAAAACTCGGTTGACCAAAGGGTCAAAAGGGGTTTTTTGGCGCACAAACCAAAGGGTGAAAAATTAGCTACAATTACTTTGATGCTAGTGGGTGTGGTAGCAATTTTTTATGGCTTTTTTTCTTCATATTACAATATTAGCAAGCCAACTTGGTCCCGAGTTACCCCTATGGTGCAAAAAGAAATCACTAGTGAACAGTTGAAAAATCAACTAGCGGTTAATGTTGAGCAACAGGGTAAAGATACTGACATGGATGGCTTAAATGATTATGATGAAATTAATGTTTATAAAACTAGCCCTTACTTAAAAGATAGTAATGGTGATGGTATTGATGATAAAAAATCTATTGCCTTGGGTGTTGATCCAAATTGTTTGGGTGAAAATTGCAAAGGCGTGGTAGTTTCTGGGGCTGATGTTGCCCAATCGGTTTCGGTGCCAACATTGCAAGATGCTCCAACAAATAGCTTAGGCTTTAGTCCAGAACAAATTACTTCTGGTCAAGCTACTCCTAGTATGTTAAGGCAATTATTGCAACAGGGTGGCGCTTCGGTTGAGGTTTTGGCGCAAATTTCTGATACTGACCTAATGACCACTTATCAAAATATGATCGAAGCAAATAAGCAGATGCAAAATAGCTCAAGTACTAGTTCGGTTAATGTTTCAAGTTCAACCAGCTTTAATGGTAGTTCTGTTGATTTAAGCGCTATTAAATCCATTGATGATTTAGCTAAATTAACTGGCCCGCAAATTCGCCAGTTAATGTTGAGTCAAGGCGCCGACGCCAATATGTTATCGCAAATTTCTGACGCTGATATAAAAACAATCTTTACTCAGCAGTTAGAAAAAAATAAAGCGAATTATCAACAGTAATTATATATATGGTTAATAAAAAATGGTTTTTGCGTGGGTGGCCAAGTTTAATTTTTATTTTATTGTTAGGTTTAAACTTTTCTTTTTCCCTTCTAGTTAGAGCAGATGGTGGGGCGGATACTATTGAATCCACCATAACATTAGCCGAAGCTTCAGCAGAACAGGCAAAAGCGGCGGCTGCCTATGCGACTTGTCTCACCGGTGGCGCTGCTGCTAAGGGGGTAATTACATCTAATCTTGCCCCTGATTTTTTTCTATTAGGTACGGGGGGATTAATTAATCTTACTAAGTATAATGTAGTTAAGGACTCGGTCAATTTAGACGTTCAGGCGGAGTGTTTAAAGGCTAATAGTATGTACTCCTCTGGTGAGGTTAATGAAGAGCAGTTGAATGTTTGGGCTAAGGAGTTGCAAAAAAAAGCAAGAGATGAAGCTTGGAAAAATGCTATAGCGAGCGCTTTTAAGTCTGGTTTATCCATGTTAACCAAAACCATTGCTTATGAATCAGCCAAGTGGGTAGCATCTGGTGGTAAGGGTCAGCAGGCACAATATGATACTAGAGATGCTAGTAAAATTATGCAAGACGCTGTTGATAATGCCTTGGGTGAAATGGTAGATAAATTTATGAGCGCCGCTGGTTTTAATATTTGTCAACCAGATTTTAATATTAAGTTGAATCTTTTGCCAATATTGGGTGTAAAAGAACCACCTAAACCAAGATGTTCTTTATCGACGGCAATTAAAAATTGGGACACGGCCATTAATAATGCTAATTTTTCTTTGGGCTATTATGAATATTTTCAGCCAAATCAAAATGATATCGGTTCTATCTTAACTGTTCAAACCAGCGTAGCCGATAGGCAGGTGGCGGCGGAAAAGAAAGTTTTTTTAACCGCAATAACGGATGGTAGATGGAAGAGTATTACTGATGTTGCTAAAAACATCTTAACCCCTGGAAGTTTTATTAAAGAGCAGTGGGGCCAGAGCATAGATAAGGCTCAGACCTTACCACAGTATCTTGGTGGAACGGCAGCTGATTTTGTGGAAACATTTTTAAACACTTTGACATCAGAATTAGTGAAGACTTTAATTTCTGGTTTTTTTAGTAAAAATGCCGATTATGGTCGTAGTTATAATTATAGCGCTAATCCATTATATAATTCTCAGTCTGCGCCTGCCGTTAGTGGTCAGGCCGATGCAGAAGTTAAATTTCAAAATTTAAAACAAGGAGCCTTTACTGTTGGTGGTCCTTATGATTTATTAAATCGCTTAGCAAGCTGTATAGATCCAGCTCGCCCATCTTATGATGGTTGTGTGATTGATCAGGAATTTGCTCAGGCGATTAGAGATAAAAAACAACTTTTCGATTTGCCTGACTCTATTAAGAATCGTATTTTTGCCCCAAATGTTAATCAGGTTACTAATCCGCAAACCGCTTTCACTCTTCGTAATATTATTATTCTTCGTAAATATCGCATTGTTCCAGTGGGTTGGGAGATTGCGGCTAGATATATTGTAGAACAAGGTGGTACTGGTAAATCATATACCTTGGGTGACTTATTAAATAAATTTGAGGATGGATCGGAATTTTCTGGTTTAATTGATCAGTATTGGGTCTTAAAGGCGCCAGAGCTATTTTGTCGTCGTGAGGGCTTTGGCCCAGATATGTCTAATAGTCAGGGCGGTAACGTTAGTCGTGATAATTATTGTGGTGATGAGCAACAGTGTATTAAAGAAGATATTAATGGTAGTTGCCAAGCCTATGGTTATTGTACTAACGAAAAGCGCGTTTGGAAGTTTGATGCGCCAAAGTGCGAGCCAGTTTATAATACCTGTCAAACTTATCAGATAGGTAGCGATGTGGCCGTTTCTTATTTGAAAAATACCCTTGATTATCAAAATTGTTCAGCTGATAATGTTGGTTGTAAGTGGTATAGTGATTATTATAACAACATAGCAACTACTACAGGCATTTTGTCGGGCGTGGCTACTTGGATGAATACGGATACTAATAATATTTTGAATAAGTGTAATATTTCTGGCGGTTGTACGGCCTCGGTCCAGGTGAATGTTGATCGATGGAATGCTTCTAATTTTGGGGCTAGTCAAGGGTATTCATTAAATAAAATATGTGATCAGCAGGGTGATTGTAATATTGGTACAGTAGAATGTCGAATACCCTACAATGGTTCTGCTTGTAAGGTCGCCACTTCTTCTAAAATAGCGGAATGGACTAGTCGTGGTTATGAGATTTATTTAAATTTGGGAGTAACTACTAGTACTTCTAATACCAAATTTTTTGATCGCGATGCTCAAACTTGTGCTAGTAATCAGGCTGGTTGTAGTCAGTTTATTAGAGTTGGCGATGGTCATCAGAGTGGTTTAGTCACCACCACCACTGATGGGTATAAATTAGCAATCACTAATCAGGATTATGATCCTTCCACTATTGTGGCTAATGACATAGCTTATCTTAAAAAAGCGCCTTGGTATTATAATTGTTATAGTGCCAGTGCAAATGGTTCTTGGCCGGCTACTCAAGGTGAGTTGGATGATGTCTTAATTAAGCGCAATAGCGAATGCTCGAATTATGCTGGTGTTTGTATTCCAAGTGAAGTTGGTTGTAAGCTTTATGAACCAAAAAATGGTGATCCAGAAGTTCCGGGAGTAGTTAAGCCTATAGATTCTTGTCCTTCGGAGTGTGATGGTTATCAGGTTTATCGTCAAAGCCAAACAGCTTTTTCATCCCCTCGTTATACTCAATTTATTGCTAACAATAAAGCTAAATATTGTTCTGCTAGCTACGCTGGTTGCGATGAATTTACTAATCTTGATGAATTAGTTGCTGGCGGTGAATCTAAAGAATATTATACAAATTTGCGTATTTGCCAAAAGAATGCACCGATTGGGCCAAGTGATGCTAAGACTTATTATACTTGGGAGGGCGCAGAAACTACAGGTTATCAGTTGGTTACTTTTAAATTAAAACAGTCTAATAGTACTGGAGTAGAGTCTGGATCTCCTTGTACTAAAATGCAGTATAATGGTGCTAGCGATAAAGATGCCCAATGTGGCGATGCGTCTAATATTACTGACGAGTTAATTCAGACTGCGGTTGATTTAGCGCCAATTACAAATCACAATTTAGTTTCCTATCTAGCGTACATTTCCTCTACCACCGATGCCACTCAGATTCCTACCGGAGCTGTTTCTCAGTCTGTGGCCGATAAGCTTCATGAATATGGTATTTGTTTAAAATTAGAAACCCATGGGTATAACGCTAATGGTGTTGATATTGCGCCTAATGCCGATTGTCGAGAATTTTATGATTCCAATGGCGATGTTTATTATCGCTTATTGTCTAAGGTTATTTATGTTACGGATGATTGTCATCCATATCGTCGTACGCTAACTCAAGACCCAAGTCTAACTACGCAATGCGCAGAGTTGAATAATGAAAATGTTTCTGTTACGCAATGTGATTGTGTTAGTAATAATGGTTTTTGGAGTGATGAAAAGGAGTGCGTGTATATGGCGGTTCCAAAAATGGGGCAATCTTGCTCAGCTTCTTTTGTGGGTTGCCGAGAATATACGGGCAATTTGAGTAATGATATTAATTTCTTAGTTAATGATAATTTTGATAATAGCTATAGTAATTGGAGTGGTAGTAATAGTAATTTAAGTATTGTTTCTACTGCCGTGGGTGGTTTTTCTTGGTTCACTAAGGCCACTACCTCTAAGCAGGTTTATGTTAAAAGAAATCATACCTATACTTTAAGTTTTTGGGCTAAGGGGTATCCGGGTGGCGACAATGATCATGCCAGTAGCGCTGGATTTGACTTAGAGAGTATTAAATTTAGTAGCGCTTCAGAGCAGAGTGATTATTTTGCTAAGAGTCAGTTGCAAAACATTTCGTTGAATGTGCCTAAAGTGCATATTGGCAATGAATGGCAACGCTATGATTTGGGTCCAGTTTTTGTTACTTTTGCTGATGATGGTTGGCAGGATTTAACAATTAATCCAGGAGCTACTAATAGTATTGGCAATGACTTGTATATAGACAATATAACCCTCAAAGAGGTGAAGGGTAATGTTTATGTTATTGAAAATTCTTGGTTCACTCCCAATAGTTGTGATAATAAATTAGACGATCCAACTGGCACGGCTTGCGCTAATGGTCGTTGCAATCCCGGTGAAATGTTAGGTTGCCAAGCATATAATAATAAAACTGATAATGTTGACCCTATTTATTTGAGATCATTTACTAGTCTATGTCGCGCTGAGGCGGTTGGTTGTGAAGCGATGATTGATACCCATAATTCTAATGCTACTTCTTCTGAAAGTTTTGGCGGAACTGTGGCCACAGCCGATTCGGTTTCAGTGGTAAAAGATAATTTAGCGTTTATTGTAAATGATAAAAAGTTTAGTTGTTTAGCAGAGAACAAGGGTTGCTCGGCCTATGGTCAGCCAGTTATTAATAATCGCAACGAGGTAATGGGTTATAGTACGGTCTATATTAAGAATGATCCGCAAACATATTCTAGATCTTTATGTCGAGCGGAAAATTTATGGTGTGGTGAATACGCAACTAATAATACTTATAATTATTTTAAAGATCCTCGCCAGCAAGTATGTGAGTTTAAATCTTTAACGACTAGTTCGACTCCGGCTTGGTACAGAATGGGCGAAGATGGTTTGTGTGATACTTCGCCTTATCAAACTATTGGTTTGGGTGTGGTTTCTGAAAAGTTACAACCAGATCAGAATATGAAATGGGCTGGTGTTTGCCCTAGTTCACAAAGCTCTTGTACGGAATTCATTGATCCATTAACTAATAATTATGCCAGCTTATTATATAATGGTGATTTTAGTCAAAACTTAGGAGATATAAATCGTCCAGACGGTTGGGAGATTAATAGTATTGGGTTTAATTATAAAAAAGAGGTCACTCATTCTTTTGTGACTGGAATAGTAAGTCAGGATGTTAACTTGATAGATGATAGGTTATACTCCTTATCAATGTTAGCAGATGGTCAAGTGGCCATTGATGTTAAGTGTAGTGAAGGTTCAATGCGGTCGCCAGATGGTTCCATGGTTATTTCTAGTGATGGCAGTTCAGCATCTTTGAATTATAATTTAATAGCATCATCTTCGGTCAGTGGTCGCTTGTATGCAAGGGACACTAAAAATTGCACCCTATTAGTTGGCGCCAGTGGTAGTGTTACTGATGTAAAATTAACAGAATCAGGAGTTTATTATAATTTATCAGATCAGATGACTGATAGTAGAGCTAGTTGTCAGGGTATGGTGGATTATCGTAAGGGGTGTGTTTTATTAAATGATCGCGGTGCTGTTAATTATGCCGATAACCCTAGTACTAGAGATCGCTCTTATTTGATTTATGATGCGGACTATATTGAAAATAAGAATGTAGGCACTAGTCAGGCAATAGCTGTTAATAAGGCGAATGACGATAGTAGTGGCTTAAAGTCTAATGTTAGCGCTAATGCCGTGATTAAAGTTCAACCAGATAGACAGTGTGCTTCTTGGTTATATTGTAATACCTTTGAGAAAGGAAATGTTAACGATCCTAATCCGGTGCTTGGATCTAGTGACCAGTGCTTAGGTCTAGCGTTATGTTCCGCCTTAGATGGTATGGGTAATTGTTCTTTGTTTGTTAATAATCAGAATAAAATTTCGGTTTATGATAAAGGGTTAGATATTAACAAGACTGGTTACTCAATGTTAGGGAAACAAATACCTAATGCATCCGGCAAGAGTAGTTCTACGGTATTGGGTTATTATCCTTATCATTTAATGTCGCAAGTTGGTGAGGATGCTAACATTGCTAACTCTGATTTTGAATATATTTATAATGCCGATCAGCCAAAACCAATTGGTTGGAAACCAGGAGTTGATACTGCCTGGACAATAGATAAATTTTCGGTTGCAACTAGTAAAACAGATAGAAAAGAAGGAATTGGTTATTTAAAAGTTAATGCTGATGGAACTGTTCGTTCTAATCCTATAAGTGTTGATGGCGATAATGCATATTCTTTCTCCGCCTGGATTAATACTAGCTACCTTTATCCGTCACCTCAGGCTAAAGTTTTGATTTCGGTTAATGGTCGTGTCATTGATACCGTTTCTGCTGGTTTGCCTTGGCAACGAATTAGTAAGCCATTACCACCTGAGGTTTATCAAAATGGTGGCGCTTTATATGTAAGTGTGCAAAATTGTTTTGCTACCGTTGGCTCTGGTCAAAATACTAAGTGTATGACAATTCAGCAGGCTAGTACTACGGTAACAACTGGGTGCTTGGATTCCAATCTTGATGGACAATGTGATGTTAGTGGTTATTCTTTGTTTGACCTAATTAGTTTAAAGCCAATTTTAGAGGCCGGAAAGGATGTAAATAATAGCAATATTTATATTTCTCGTAGTTGTCGTTTATATCCCGAAGGTGATTCCCAGGCTTGTAATTATGTTAAAAATGGTGACATGTATAATGGCTGGCAAGGTTTTTGTATGGTTTCCGATCCTAATAACCCACAGATTTGTTTGCAGTGGTGGCCAGTTGATAAAATTAAGGGTGATGGCGAACCTTATTATTTCTCTAAGAGTTTCCCACTTTATTATTGTGCCGCTCTTGAGGGTGATATGCATTTGGTGGAGCATCGCGAAGTGGTTTTGTTTAATTATACCAGTAAAACAATAAAATCGGCTTGGAATAGCGCCGCTTGGTATAAGTGGCTTGGCCCTCCTGGTCTTATTTATGCTGGCGTTAATACTGTTTTCTTTTGGCATCCTAGCTATACCTTTCCTAAGGTTACGGCGTTAACTGGAAACTTATTGGATGCCGTTTTGGGATCACCTATAAATAATTTTGAAATTGAAGATAAAAATTATAATCCAAGTGGCACGCTAAGACAACAGTGTCGTGGTTCTGGCTGTGGTGAATGTCCATTTGGTTATTTTTATCATCATGATGATGAAATAAAAAAAGCCGGTTTATTTAAAAATGGTAGCGTTAAAACATGGGATTATTGTAAGCCGGTATTGGCAGATTTAGTGAAGAGAGATTCGATTTATACTGATGCAAATACTAGTGGATGGTATGAGTATAATGGTGATTTGCAACAAATTAAAAAGAATGATAATTCCTATTTTGATGAAAAAGAAAAAGGTGTTCAGGTTTATCTGAAAGATGTTGATGGTGGTACGATAATGGATTATAATAAGGCGGTTAGTTCTAATAATGTTGGTTACTGTAAGTATGTAGAGCAAGTGGTTGACGATGCGGGCAATAGCAAGGCTTGGTATAGTAGGCTTTCCGCTGGTGATAATTTTTGGTTGACTAACCCAGGTGGGGTATTAAATGTGCGTTTATTGCGAAATGACTTAGTGCCCATAACTATTAACTCAGGTAAATATCCCTTTGGTTCATTGGTTACGCCACAGTCAGACTATGATCCTTATATGTGGGATGGAGGGAAGCCTTATACTATGGGAATGGGCAAGGGTGTTACCTTTGGTTGCGATGGGGATAATTGTAAGCGTTTTGGTTTATGTAGTATTTCTCATACAAATTGTTTAGCATATGGTGTGGTTAATTCTATTATTCTTAGCGGTGTTCAATTACAATTAGGAAATTCTACCAATACTATACCTAGATCTTCAATTGGTCTTGGTGATTTGGGTTGCCCTACTGGTGAAGAGTGTTATCCTTTTGCAGCGCTTAGTCCAGATACTTGTCTTGATAATGGAACAACTTGTAAAATCGTAGCGACTACTAACTCTATTGGTGAATCAAGAGAATTATTAAAGAGTATATTTGCTAGAAGTTATGGTGAATGGGAGTATAAAAAAATTGATCGAGAAAATATGTGTGTTAAAGATGAGGGTTCTGATAAAACCGCAACTCGTGACTCATGTACTTGGCCAATAGTTACTAACAAAATAACAAAATGGACTTGCGTGGGCGGGTTTAATGATGGGTTTAGTTCATCAACCGCATTCGCTTCAACTACTTGTTTAAGTGTTAATTCAGTATCGAATAGTTGCGAAAATTGGAAGACGACAACGGGTAAGGGTATTTGTGCTGATTTCACTGATTTCTCAAGTTTATTTTATGGTACTTCTAGTGAGTGCTTCGGATTGAGTCAGGCAGAGGCTAATAAGGATTGCTATGGCGCATTTATTGATATTAGGGATGGTATTTGTATGGAGGACCCATATAATCCGGTTAAAAATTATGTATGTGTTGGTGGTCCTAATGATGGAATTGGATGCACCACAACACCTTCGTCTGTATTAAATAGTTTAGTTTCTTGTGATAGTAATGTTAAATGCGATAATGGTGTTTGTGATGGTGGTAAGTTTGATGGCCGTGAATGTTTAGGGAGTACGGATATAGAAAAAAATAATTTTTGTTTATTAGAATACGCTGAAGTAAAAACGGTAGATAAAAATTGTCGCTATAAAACAGATCCAAGTGGTACTATTTTTGATTCAGGATTACCATGCTCAGACAGTAATGATTGTGATAGTAGTATTATAATTAGTGGTCATTGCTCTAGAACAATTTCAACCGCATGTGATTATAAGGGCAATTCTTGTTCTAACGTAGCAGGGTCTTGGTATCACTATGGCGAGAGCACAGATTCATTAAATAAATTTGTTTGGGATTTACCTACCCTTAATTGTGTGGGAAATGTGAGAGCTAATGATTCTAGTTACTGCTATATTGACCCTGTGGTTACTTCTACTAATATTACTCTAGATGGTTCAAATAAAAATTGGGCTTATGAAAAGCAAGCGGTTAAATTAGGCTTTACTGTTTCGGTTGACTCTAATCAGTTGCCAATTCAAAATTATAATATTAATTGGGGTGACAGCAATTCCAGCTCTGTTTCTAATGTTTCTATGAAAGATAATCGAGCTAATCCTGATGCGCCTTATTTAATGTATCATGCTTATGATTATTGGAAGATTAAGGCAGAAAACTCTAAAGAAGCTTCAACAGCAAATAATATTATTTGTAGTGGTGATGGCCAAGATGCTTTAGCGGAATCTATTTGTGGCAATAAAACAATTAAACCTATCTCTAGTAATGAGTCGTGGTGTTGTGTTAAAATTAATATATCCGTAACTGATAATTGGGAAAGAACGGCAGAGCAGACTAAGGGTGTTTATGTTATCAAACAATAAAACCTAATCAAGTTAAAATGATAAAGATATTTGACCGGTTAAATAAGAAAAAAGCATTAGCTACATTTTTAGCAGTGTCTTTGATGGTGGTAATTGCTTTTTGGGGTCGAGAGGTTGGCGCCGAAGACGCGGCTTCAACGGATAGTAGTTCAAAGTTAGCCATGATTGTTTCTTGGTTGATTTATCCATTTGTTTATTTTGCCGGTTTTATGGTGGGCATAATGGTAAAAGTTATGCTCTGGATCGCCACCTATAATAATTTTCTTAATGTTCCTGTAGTAGAAAGTGGTTGGGTAATTGTGAGGGATTTATGTAACAATGCTTTTATCATTGTTATGTTGCTAATGGCTTTGAGTACTGTTTTAGATCAAAAAGCTTATCACTACAAGAGCATTTTGCCAAAAGTAATTATGACGGCTATTTTGGTTAATTTTTCTAAAATGATCACGGGCATAGCGATTGATTTCTCGCAAATATTATTGCTTACCTTTGCTGCTCCTTTGGCGCAAACATCAGGGCAAAATATATTATTGATGGCTTTGGGGTTATCTAATAGTCTTAGTTTGACTAAAGATTTTGTCGCCGGTGGTTGGGGAATGGTGGTCGCTTTGATTGTTGGATTATTGGTGGGCACAGTTTCTTTTGTGGTTATTGGTGTTATTGCTATTATGCTGTTGGCCAGATTAATAACATTATGGTTTTTGGTTATTCTCTCTCCGCTGTATTTTTTGAGTCAAATGATTCCGCAATTAAGCACTATTTCTAAAGATTGGTCTAGCAAATTAAGAGCCAATTTAATCACTGGTCCGATAATGATGTTTTTTGTGTATTTATCTTTTGCCACCTTAAGTGGCATGGCACAATATAATGCCACTACGGAAGAGCAAAAACCTGCTTTTTGTGCAAAGACCGAAAATACTTCTTCAATAATGTGTTCTAAGGGCGATAAGTTAAAAAATGGGGCCGAAGGAGATGCGGAGGCCATAGGTAGTACAGGAACAGCAACAACCAATGTGGCATTGTCAAAACTAGCTTCTCCCGAAGGGATTCTTAGTTCTATGGTTGTTATTGGTATGCTTATTATGAGCTTAAAGATGGGTCAAGATTTGGGTGCGGCCGGGGCTGGCGTGGCTAAATCAGTACTGAATAAGGGTAGGGAGTTTGTAGATAATCAACGTAAGAAATATTTGGATAGGGCTAAGGGCGTAGCTTCATCTACTTGGGGTGTTACTAAAGGTGTGGGCGTTGGAATAGATAAAATGGCTGGTGGACATATCAGTGGAACTTTTGGTGCCGCTAAAAGCATGGCTAAGGGCGCTGCCCTAGGTGCGGCGGCTGGCTCGGTAATTCCTGGACTGGGTACGACTGCCGGTCTTCTTGTTGGTGCGTTTGGAAATCCATTTACTAGATTGGGTCTTGATAAATTAAAGCTTGGCGAAAGATTAAAGAGTAAGCGAGCGCAAGATGAAAGGTTATTGGCCGCTTCTAATGAGGGAACGCAAACCAGACAAGAGAGTATTAAAGCTAATGCTGGTGGACCTGGAAAGGATAAGGAGCACACTTATAATGAAAAACTGGGTGGGTATGTTTTTGCTGATGCCGGCGGAAAAAAGTATATGTTAGATAAAAATGGTCAGTCAATGGAAGCTAACGCTGCCGGTGAAATTCCAGAAGAAGATAAGTTAAAGCGTAATATTACGGTTGAGGCTGGTGATCGTGGTGGAATGGTTGATAAAAATGGTCAGGCTATTGCCATGAAGGAAGATGGTAGTGGGCCAATTGATGCGGCAGCAGTAAGAAGTGCATATAAATGGAATGATAGTGCCAGAGCCTTTATTGATGATGATGGTAAGGTTTATCAAAAGGATGGTAAGGTAGTACAGCGTTATAATGAATATACCGATGAAAAAGGTAATCGTTTTGCTCGTGGCAAAAAAGATCAACAGTATAAGCAGATTGATGAAAGAGGCGTGTTGCAGTTAAAGAATGATGCTGGAGATCCGGGATTAATATTAACTAATGATGGAACCTTAATAAACGAAAGAGGAGACAAAGTTAAAGGAGTTGCGGATCCGGGAGTGGATGATAAGTTTAAGTCGGAAATTGCCAAAGGCACATTGCTTGGCAATGAAATTACTACCATAGGTGGAGCGGGCAAACGATTTGTTAGCGCTTATCAAGCATCAACAAATAAAACTAAAAACATTACCGAAGAAGCGGAGGATAAGAATATTAGTGATGCCATGAAAGAGCTTAAAGGCTTGAATAAGGAGATGCTTCAAAATTTATTTGACATGGAAAAAGATGCCACCAAGAGACAAGCTATTGCTCTGCAATTAGCCATTAAAAATGGCTTTAATAGCAAAGCTTCAATGGAGCGCGCTAGAGATTCAATTAGTAATGATATTACTGTTGATAAGTTTGATGACGAAATGAATAAAAATCGCCCTGATTGGGCCAATGATCTTACCACTATTGCCGGTCGTTTGGATTTTTATAAGGGAATCAGAAGTGGTAAATTTGAATTTAATAAAATGGATGAAAATTCCATTACTGAGAATATGATTAAAGCTATGAAGGATAACGCTTCGGATGCTGATAATAAGAGATTTTTTGATACCATTAAGGAATCTAATAAACATACGGCCAAGGCAATTAAAGCTTTTGAATCTTATATTAAATTGAATGCGCTCGACAGAACGGATGCTAATGGTAAGAAAAAGGATAATGATTGGGCAGCCCGTGGCGTATCTTTGGGTGTTAATGTAAATAATATTTTTTCTAATCCAGGTAGAAGGGAAGAATTTTATAAATCAATTAATGGTGCTACATTAGAACATCTTGATGATCTCGCATTGCAATCGCCTGAATTACTTGATGCATTAAAAGCAAATCAGGTTAATGGTTTAGCTAAAACCGGAAATGAAGAAAAATTTAATATTCTTTTGCAAGCATTAAAGGCTAGGGCTGCGGCCGGAGATACGAGTTCTGATGATATTTTAAATGCTCTAAGAAAGCAGAGTTATATAAGTTAAATTAAGTTTTTCTAAAGTAAGTTATGGGTAATTTAATACCTAAAATTAAAAATTTACCACTAAACATTCAAGATGTTATTTTTTCTGAATCTTTTGGTGATTTAAATGGGGAATTAACCGTTTTTATGATTAGTGATGAAAATCGTTATGCTAAAATTGCTGATCTTAGTGTTGATTTGTTTGCTAAAGATTTAAAAGTATCTGATTTGATAAAATATCTTCAAGATAATTGGCAACTTAAGCCCAAAGAGGCTACGGCTAAAGCTTTAGAAATTGCTGGCAAGCGATTATTAACCTTCGATAACTATTTTAACGGTGGAGTTAGTCAATTTATTGCCGATAATGGTGGTGATGTAGTTGATTATCGCGAATATGTAGAAAGGCAACAGCAGATTATCCAAGAAGCCGAAGCAGAGCGTGAACGCGAGGCGGAAGAGGCTAAAAAGGCAGAAGAACCAACCCCAGAAGATATAGTGGAAGATGCTCAAAGCGAATTGACTTACGTGGAGAGTGATGATGCCGAAGAAAAAAAATGGGCACCTAAATTATTTCAAGAAAGTTTGGTGCAATTTTTTACTCCTGATGAAGCAATGGCTATAGTTTTAACGGATTATAATCTTGTATTATTAAAATTATTAATTGAAGACCCAAAATTTAAGCATAGCTTAGAATCGGCGCTTTATAGTAATCAGCAATTACTAACTAGTGGTCAAATTTATTTGAAAGGTAAAATGGTTTCAGCTACTGTGGCTAATTATATTCAAGATTTTATTGAAAAAAATGGTTCTAGTTTTTTTGAAAATATTGCTTTAACTCAATATTTAATCAGCTCAGAGAACGCCAAGAGATTAGATTCAACCGATAGAATGAAACTTAAAAAAATGCTTAATGTTTATCGTAATATTAAATTTTTTCCCCAAGCATTTGATCGCATTCCAGTTGAACAATGGATGATTATTCCCGTGGAGGATCAAATCATTGATAACACAGACCAGTCTAGCGATCAAAAAAATAAATCGGAAGAGATTATTTTGGATAATGCCACACCATTAGAGTTAAGGGCGTTAGCCGAACAAAAAAGAAAAAATAAATAAATATGGAATTAACCAGTTTACAAAAGTTTAATCAATTACCGCTTGATATTAGAAACAAATTATCTGGTTCAGATTTTTTTGGCGTGATTGAAGCATTAGAGACAAAATACGGTGTTGATTTAACTATGGCTTTTGTTAAATTAGTAGTTGGTGATGTGACTGAGGAAAATATTGGTAATTATTTAATGAATGAAGTGGGCGTAGCGGGTGGGATTAATCATGATGTGCTATTTAATTTTTTAGCGTTGTTTAAAAGATATCAGCAATTGGTTAAGGTTGATAAAAATAAGGCTAATTTTAATGTTTCGATGGAAGATGAAAATGAAATTGATCAGTTTAGAAAAATAGCATCCGAAATGCCATCCTCTAATCACTTTCAGCAGTTGGCGCAGGATATTATTAAAGCTTTTGGTTATTTTACTGATGATTTGGTGGTTTTAAAGCGCTTAGAAAATACAATCATCGCTTCAATTAAGGGTGTTCGTGATGATTTAGAAACTAGAAATATCTTACAAAAAGCTAAAAAAATTGGCGGTTTAGAGTTTGATGATGCTCAAGTGGATAAATTATTAACTTTGATTAAAAAATGCTCGGATGGTATTTGCCCCCCTGCTGTTGTTGTGAAAAAAGAGGCGGTAGTTAATAAGGTTTTGTTAGCGCCAGAAAAGTCATTGCCGTTTGTGCCAAAAATGCCAATGGATTTAAAAGAAAAAATGTTGGCTGAAAAGAAATCGACGGTAGAATTCAAGGCATTGACGGAACCAAAAGAGTTGACTGAGCCTAAGGAGTTAATTGAACCAAAAGAAATTGCGCCAGTGGCTGAAAAACCAGCTGGGGCTAAGATTTTAGACTTGCAATCCAAAATTAATGATTTACTAACTGGTAAAGATAAAGTTAAAAAAGACATTTCACCTATCGATGAAAAATCGGTGCCAAAAATTGGCTATGAAAATGGCTTGCCGGTGATTAAAATGCCAAAAGAAGAAAAGAAGGTGGAATTGCCTGAATTAAAGAGTTTGCCGGAAGAAAAAAAGGTAGCAGTAATTGAGACTCAGTCAGTTACAGTAAAACCACAGCCAGTGATTAAATACGAAAGTTTAGCGCCCTATCCTGCTCCGCGCCTCTCGCCTAATACTATTATTCCCCCAATTAATATTGAAGCGAGGCGTCCTAAATTGGATGATGTTAAATTTGTTAAAAAATTAGTTGGTCCAGTAGAAGAATTGGGTAATATGACCTTAATTGATTTTCGTCGTTTAAATGATGATCCTAAATTGGCCACTGCCAAGATAATGGAAAAACTTAATTTACTAGAAAAAGATTCTTTTGGTAAAAAAATGGAAGGTATTGAGGCTTGGTTAAAAAACGAAGTTTGTAAATATTATAGATTCGTTGGTCAGGAAAGCTTAAGTCATGGCAAGAGTGTTGAACAGGTAATTTATGAGCGTTTACAAGGGCAAAAACCTTCTTTGACTATCAATGAATTTAATGCCGTAATGGATTTTAATCGTCAAATCAGATTTTAAATATGCAACAAATTAATGTCCCTCAATTTTTAGATGTCGAAGATCGTATCATTGGTTCGATTACCATTCGTCAATTCATTGAGCTTTTAATTGGCGGTCTTTTGGATTTTATTTATTATAAAATTTTTGATTTTTCTTTATTTCTACTTTGTTTTATAATTACTACAGGCTTTGTATTACTTTTGGCTTTCGTTAAAATTCAGGGGCAAATGTTTCACATGTTTTTATTGAATGTGATTAAAACAATAAAATCACCAAGGTTAAAAATATGGAAGCGCGACCCGAGTTTGGTGGATTTGAATTATTTAAGTAAGACGAGTACTAAGGTCGCTGTTGTTAAATCGGTAAGTCGTATGAATGTTAATATGTCTAGGTTATCAGAATTAGCTTTAATAGTAGATACTGGAGGCGTTTATAAAGGAGAAGATAATATTTAATTTATGCCCAATATTAAAAAAGCGCCATCAACCCAAAAGCATTTAGAAATCGCTGAAATCCGCGATGATATGGTTATTATGAAAGATGGCACAATGAGGGCTGTAGTTTTGGCTTCTAGTATTAATTTTGCCTTGAAGTCGGAAGATGAGCAAAACGCCATTGTTTCTGCTTATGTGAGCTTTCTTAATTCTATTGATTGGCCATTGCAAATCGTGATTCAATCAAGAAAGTTGGATTTAGATAATTATTTTGCCACTTTAATTAAGGCAGAGAGAGAGCAGACAAACGAGTTATTAAAAGTGCAAATTGCCAGTTATCGCACCTACATTAAAGAGCTGGTTGAAATGGGTGATATCATGACTAAGAAATTTTTTATTGTCGTATCATATAATCCAAAATCTAGTCGTAAGCGATCGTTCTGGAGTCGTGCCTCTGATGTTTTTTCTCCGGTGCAATTTATGGGCTTATCAGATAAGCAGTTTAGGCAAAGAAAGTCAGAAATTGAATCACGTATTAATAAAGTTGTTTCTGGCATAAGCGGCATGGGAGTGCGTTGTACTTTAGTAGATACTCAGGGATTAATCGAATTGTACTATACGGTTTATAACCCGGGTCGTTCTAAAATTCAAAAAATGACCGATATCGATAAGTTAAGATTTGATGATAGTCAACAATTTTAAATTTATTTATGCCAGAAGATCAGAATTTACAACGAAGCAAAAACGCTAAAAGTCCTTTAGCCCTAGAGCCAGCCTTAACTTCTCAACAAAGAAAGTTATTTGAGCAACAGCAGTTGCATCAGGCACAAGAGCTATTAGAAGAGGAGCGGGTTTATCGTCGAGGGGTGGTTTCAGTTAAAGACATAATTGCTCCAGAGTCGATTGAAGTGCAAAATTCTTATTTGCGCTTAGGTGATTTGTATTTGAAAACGTTATTTGTTATTGAGTATCCTAGATATATTAATGTCGGTTGGTTTGCTCAGGTAATTAATATGGATATCATGGCGGATATTGCCTTTTATTTTTACCCGGTGCCGTCCCAGGTTATTTTAAGGCAATTAAAAAAGAAAGTCGGTGTTTTAGAGGCTGGCTTAATTGGTGATGCCGAAAAAGGGGCACCACGCGATCCGCTTAGAGAAACGGCCTTGCGTGATATGGAAAAATTGCGTGATGATTTAACCCAAGGTATTGAGCATTTTTTTCAGTATGGTATGTATGTTACAGCTTATGGTAAAAGCTTAGAAGAGCTAGATAAAGAAGTAGAAAGAGTAGAAAATGAAATTGGCTCTCATTTGGTATTTTCTCGCCGTGGTTTTTATCAGTCTGAACAAGGCTTTATTTCTACTTTACCGTTGGCATTAGATGAGCTTGAAGTTTTGACTAATATTAATACCATGCCGGTAGCTAGCGCTTTTCCTTTTGTTTCTTCTAGTTTAACGCAAGATAGTGGTATTTGGTACGGTATCAATCGTCATAATAATAGCTTGATTCTTTTTGATCGATTTTCTTTGCAGAACGCCAATATGGTGGTATTTGCTCAGGCTGGTTCTGGAAAATCTTATGCGATTAAGTTAGAGGTTTTGCGTAGCTTAATGTTTGGTACGGAGGTAATTATTATCGATCCAGAAAGAGAATATAAGCATTTATGCGAAGCAGTAGGTGGCACCTATATCGATATTTCCCTTGGTTCTGAAAATAAAGTCAATCCCTTTGATTTGCCACGAGCTATTGGTGAAGATTCCAAGCCGGATGATATTATTCGCAATGCGGTAATTACTCTTAAGGGCTTAGTTAGATTGATGGTTGGTGATATTACCCATGAAGAAGATTCTATTTTAGATCGAGCATTGGCAGAAACTTATGCTAAGCGCGATATTACGCCAAGTGCTGATTTATCTAATGTTACCCCGCCAGTTTTGGCAGATCTAGAGGATATCTTAGAGGGAATGGAGGGGGCGGAAAGTATTGGTTTGCGTTTAAAAAAATATACCGAAGGCACATTTGCCGGTTTGCTAAATAATCCAACTAATGTAGTAATGAAGAATCAGTTAGTGGTGTTTGGTATTCGCGATTTAGAAGATGAATTAAAGCCAATGGCTATTTACACGATTATTAATTACATTTGGGGCATTGTCAGAAGTGAATTAAAAAAGCGTATTCTAGTAATCGATGAAGCTTGGTGGTTATTTCAACGAGAGGATTCGGCGAAATTTATTTTTGCGTTAGTTAAGCGTTGTCGTAAATATTATTTGGGTGTTACTACTATCACTCAGGATATTAATGATTTTTTAACTTCTCCTTACGGTCAGGCAATCGTAAATAACTCCGCGTTGCAGTTATTAATGAGGCAATCTCCGGCAGCAGTTGGCTTAATCCAAAAAACTTTTATGTTAACAGAAGGAGAAAAGGAATTATTATTACAATGTAATCCTGGCCAAGGCATTTTCTTTGCTGGCGCTAATCATGCCGCTATCGAAGTGCGCGCTTCTTACGCCGAGGATCAATTGATTACCACTGATCCGCAACAGGTTTTAGAGATTGAACAGGCGAAAAAAGATTTCGCAGCGCAAATGGCTTTGGAGTAATTAGATTTTAGATTGGTTATAAATAAATTATATAAAAATGGATAAGCAAAAAATATTTTTTGTTCTCGCTATTCTCGCTGTGGCTGCTTTGATGGTGATGTTTTTTATACTTTTTTATCATCCAAAAACCGATATAGATGTAAATCTTTCTAATAATGATAAATCGGTAGTAGTTGCTAAAAATAATACGCTTAATAATGCTACTACAAGCACTTCTACAAAAAATGTGATAGCGGTTAATACCCAAGCTGATTTGGGCGTAAAACAATTGGCTATGTCATTTGCTGAACGCTATGGCACTCTTTCTAATCAATCTAATTTTAACAACTTTACCGAATTGAGGAATTTTATGACCTTAGGTATGCAAGCTAAGACAAATATGGTTATAAATAAGACGATAAAAGCCACTACAACTTATGATGGCTATACTACAAGAGCTTTGAGCTCTACCTTGGTTAAATTTGATGATAAGGCGGGAACGGCTAATGTTATGGTTGGTACTCAGCGCGAACACAGTAGGGAAGGGGTGGCAAGCGAGGTGTACTATCAGAATATTTTATTGACAGTTATTAGGATCAATAAAGAGTGGAAGGTTGATGATGCTAAATGGCAATAATTTGATAAATTTTTTTTGGAATTTTTTACTTGATGCGATATACCCAAAAAAGTGCCGTCAATGCGGCGCTTTTGGTTTTTATCTTTGTGAAAAATGTGTTAATGGATTAAAGTTAAAAAAAGAAATTCAGTGTTCTGTTTGTGAGAATAATCTTGGCCAATGTCGGTGCCAGTCTAGTTTGGATGGATTATTCGTGATCGGCGACTACCATCAAGATTTATTACAGAAAATAGTAAAAGAAATAAAATACGGTTTTTATTTTAAGCTTGGGGAAAGTTATTTTTTATTATTAGGTAAATATTTTTTGCAAAATCAAGGTTGGATAAAAGAGGCCGTAATAGTGCCGGTGCCATTGCACCGTAAGCGGTTTTTATGGCGAGGATTTAATCAGGCAGAATTGATTGGTCGAGAGATAAATAAAGTAGTGGGTAATTTAGTAGATACAAATTTGCTTTTTCGTATTCGTTTTAATGAGCCTCAAGCTAACTTGTCGGCGGAGGCTAGAAAAAACAATGTTCGCGGTGTTTTTGCTGTTAATTTAAATAATGAGTTAAATAAAAATCATCCAATTATTTTAGTAGACGATGTTTATACTACAGGGTCAACGATGCTGGAGTGTGCTAGGGTATTGCGTGAAGCGGGATTTAAAAAAGTCTTTGGCTTAGTAATTGCCCGAGAGGGAAAAAAGTATTAGGAGATTTTTAGGGTATTTAGTGTTTAATTGTTGTAAATTATGCTGATTATTGCAAGGTTTACAAAATAGTTTCTTTGTGTTAATATAGTTTAGTAATTTTGAAATATGGAGAGGTGGCTGAGCGGCTGAAAGCGGCGGTTTGCTAAACCGTTATATGTCTATTATGGGCGTATCGAGAGTTCGAATCTCTCCCTCTCCGAATTTTGTACGGTTTGGAAAAAAATAAATATGGAGAGATGGCAGAGTGGTTGAATGCGTCAGTCTTGAAAACTGAAGCGTCTAAAAAGCGCCGGGGGTTCGAATCCCTCTCTCTCCGCCAGATTTCCAAGTTTGAACCGTAGAGTTTGCAAGGCTTTTTGAGCCTTGTGACGGTTTCGGAGGTTCGATCTTGGAGACTTGCAAGTCCATAAGAACATCAAAGACTGGCGTCCATATTGGCGTCAGTTTTTGTTTTCTGACGATGAATCCCTCGAAACAAAGCTTCATCAGTGTTCGCTTTTGGTGCAGTCCGCTCGTCTGAAATACTCGGTCGGCATGATCAGTGAAATCTAACAGCTCATTAAACTTCTGCACGAATTTATCGGACTTACTCTCCATCTCACCCAAGCGACCTTGATACATCTCCTTCTCCCTTAAAAGCTCATCCTGAATCTTTATAAAGACTTCTGCATCGATGATGCGTTTTGAGCGATCCACAACGATATTGCGGATCTGCTGTTGAATCCTTATAAGCTCTTGCTTGAGACTTCTTCGCTCTTTATCTTCCTGATCCAGGCGTTCTTTGGCGAAGTATTGAAAGTAAGCATCAAGCACTTTTTTGAATTTGTCTGGCAACTGCACCCGACTAAGCATAACGGCGACCTGTGCCTCAACATCCTCCCATCGCATATACTTTTTTTCTACGCACTTGGGATCTTTTCGATGACTGCACGAATAGTAGAGGTGACCTTTTTGCATTTGGCCACAAAGCATTGATCCACAATCGCCACATCTCATAAAGCCAGCCATTGGATACGAATGCTTGCGTGTACGATCAGCGTAGTGATTGTGTTGCTCGATAATCTCTTGGACATCATCAAAGAGCTTCTTGGTAATCAGAGATGGAAAATTTGCCTGAGATGTTGCCGACCGAGTCTTAATAAGTCCGTAATAGATCGTGTTTGCTAATATGTGCTCGGTAGCCTTTCGACTGATTGATTTACCACCTCTTGTCTTAAGTCCTCGCTTATTAAGTTCACGAGACAATGACTCATACGAATATTTTCCTGTGGCGTACAGCTCAAAACCAAGCTTCACATACGGTGCTCTGATATTATCCACCAGTAGAGATTTAGTCTTCTTATCATTCAAATAACCGATTGGTGCAACACCGGGGAACCTGCCACGCTCTACGGCCTCTTTTAGACCCTTCTTGACCTCCCAGCTGATGTTTTGGGAAGTCCATTGAGCGATTGATGACATGATGTTCTCAACAAGCTCACCGGAAAAGGATTCATCAAATTGCTCGACCACTGAGATCAAACGCACATCATGCTTTTTAAGCATCATCTTGATCGCCGCATAGTCGGCGACAT
>CAZNIV010000001.1:0-81979 GCA_964573235.1 uncultured Gammaproteobacteria bacterium | reverse complement strand
CGCCTAAAATTAATTTATATCGCAATATCTCTTTTTCTTTCGTAGTATTCACGGTAATGCTGGTATTAGCCGTATTTTTTATGGTTTATACTAAGGGTACAATTGTAGTGTATGGTGGTACGCAAGATGTGAATTTGAGTTTTAATGCTGAAGTTAAAGAAACTGCTGAGGCACAAGCCTTAAAAGAAAAAGATGTAGTAACTGGCTTAAAAGTGGCTCAAGATTATACTAAACAAGGCACCTTTAATGTTTTGAGTACCAAAATGGTGACTTCTGACACGGTTGGTCAGATAAAAATGGTTAATAATTATTCGGTAGCACAACCATTATTAAAAACCACTCAATTGCAGGCGACAAATGGCGTGATTGTTCGTACTACCGAGGGCGTAACGGTTCCGGCTGGTGGTAGTGTAGTAGTCGGTGTTTATCCTAAAGATCCAGCTACCTTTACCGATATTCCAGCTGGTAATTTAACTATTATTAAATTGAACAGTAGTTTGCAAGATAAGATTTACGGCGTGGTGACCGATAAGTTAACAACTAAGCCTCGTGAAGTGAAAGTTTTGGCTAGCAGTGATCTTAAACGTGCTGAAGAAGAATTGGCTAAATCTATTATTGCAGATTTAAGAGCTTCTAGTACTAGTCAAAACGAAGTATTCACTTGGGAAATTGTCGCTTCCTCTGCGGATCAGAAGGTAGGTGCTATGGTAGATACTTTTAAGCTTTCTGCTACGGTAAGAATTAATAAGTTACAAGTCAATGAAGATCAATTATTGACTTTGGTAAAGCGCAAAATTTCTGGCATGGATAATGCTGGCATTGATCCAAATCAATTAACTAAAGCTGATTTGCGTTATGAAATGACAGATAATAATTTTGGTGGCAGTGCGATTATTAAAGTGAGCGAAACTTTAAAGGCCAAATTAACGGCGGATAATATCTTTTTAGATAAGAGTAATTTTGCTGGAAAATCATTAGATGAAGTAAAAAAATACTTAAGTGGTAGTGATTTGGTTAGGCGTTATGAGGTTTATGTTTCTCCTTATTGGAAGAAAGACATGCCTAAGCAAGCGGATCGTATTAAGATTACTGTTAAATAACATGGTTCATAAAAAAACAGTTAAAAAAAGCAAAAAGGCGATAAATAAGTCAGTCATGGCCAAAAGTATTTGTCCAGCCATGGGTTTAATGTTAATGAAAGTTAGTGTAAAAAGGGTAGTTGCTCTAACCGGTTTTTATCTGGCCAGAAGCGCGATGATCGCTTTTTTTCTCACGATTTTGGTTTATAATAGTAAATATTAGTTTATTAAAATCCCGCTACTAGGCGGGATTTTTTTCTTGAAGTTAACCTCTTTTTCTGTTAGAATCATATAAATCAATATGAAATCAGAATTGCCAAAATACCATATTTTAGTGTTAGGTTGCCAAATGAATCGAGCAGACTCGGAGCGGATTAGCGCGCTTTTAGAAGACTGGGGATTTGTTTATACACCACATGAAGATGAGGCTGGCGTAACAGTGGTGGTAGCTTGTTCGATTCGCGAAAAAGCAGTCCACCGCGTTTATGGTAAGGGTAATAAATGGCTCAAGCGCCGAGCGCAGGGCAAATTAGTAACTATCTTAACTGGTTGTGTGCTTGATCATGATAAAGCCAAATTAACTAAGTGTTTTGATGTGGTTTTACCGATTGAGCGGATTGGTGAAATGGGTAAATATTTGCCGTTAAAAATTACTCCAGAAGTTAAATCTGGTGATTATTTGGATTTGCCAGCGGTGCGTCGCGCTAATTATACGGCCGATGTGCCAATTATGAATGGTTGTAATAATTTTTGTTCTTATTGTGTGGTGCCGTATGTGCGTGGTCGTGAACATTCTCGGGATGCTAAAAAAATCATTGCTGAATGCCAAGAATTAATTGCGCAAGGTTATAAAGAAATAAATTTATTAGGTCAAAATGTAAATTCTTATTCTAGTGGTGATTATGATTTTCCTAAGTTATTGGCTGAAATTGATAAAATTACGGGTGATTATTGGTTGCGTTTTATGTCTTCACATCCTAAGGATTTGTCGGATGATTTAATTGCGGTGATGGCGAGTGGTGAGCACATTGAAACTCATTTGCATTTGGCAGTACAGTCTGGTGATACGGAAATTTTAAAACAAATGAATCGCAAGTATACCCGCGAGCATTTGTTGAATCTGGTGAGTAAGATTAAACAGGCGATACCACAAATTATGTTATCGACCGATGTGATTGTTGGTTTTCCGGGTGAGACACTGGCGCAATTTAAAAATACGGTAAAATTATTTAAAGAAGTAGGATTTGATATGGCTTATGTGTCAGAATTTTCTCCGCGTACAGGTACGGTGGCAGGAAAAATGAATGATAATGTGGCTTGGGGTGAAAAAGCGCGTCGTAAAAATGAATTAAATAAAGTTTTTCAAGCGGAGGCGGCCAAGCATAATAAAAAATGCGTTGGTCAAGTGGTTAAGGTTTTGGTGGATAATTGTAAGGATGGCCGTTGCTTTGCAAAAATGCGAGATTATAAATTGGTGGTATTTAAGGGGCAATCAGATTTGGTGGGTAAGTTTGTGGAGGTAAAAATTTATAAAGCGGATGGCTGGCGCTTGCACGGAAAATTATTGGGTGGTAAGGGGGCTATTAGTCGTTTAACGCCAGGAAAATTAGTGGTGGTGGTAGGGCCAACGGCCTGTGGAAAAACTAAAATTGGCGCTCAATTAGCTCATAAATTTGATGGAGAAATTGTTGGGGCGGATAGTCGTCAGGTGTTTCGCGGTATGACTATTGGCACTGGTAAGGATTTGGCTGATTATCAAATTGGGCGAGCTAAAGTGCCGTATCATTTAATTGATATTGTTAATCCTAATACCGATTTTAATGTGAGTAAATTTCAGAAACGCGCTTACAGAGCAATAAATGGTATTATGGCGCAGGGTAAATTACCATTTTTGGTTGGCGGTACTGGTTTATATGTGGATGCGGTAACTAAGGGGTATAATTTTGCTGGCGCCAAGGTAACTGATGCCGAAATTAAATTGATTCGCATTAAATTAGAAAAGATGACATTGGCGCAGTTATTAGCGCAACTAAAAAAGTGTGATCCTAAAACATTTGAAATTATTGATCAAAAAAATCGTCGTCGGGTACAACGAGCATTAGAAATATTTTTAACCACCGGTGGTTCTAAAGCAGAGAATATAGCTAATCAAAAACCGCCTTACGATGTTTTATATTTAGGGGTTAAATTTTCGCTAGAAGAAATTTATCAGCGCATTGATTCTCGCTTGGAAGCGAGAATCAAAGAGGGAATGGTTAAAGAAATTAATCGTTTGCGTAAGCAGGGCGTATCTTGGAAGCGTTTAGATGATTTCGGTTTGGAATATCGTTTTATTAGTCGATATTTACGCGGTAAATTAACCTATGAGCAGGCGATTGAAGAATTAAAGTTGGCGATTCATTATTTTGCTAAACGGCAGATTACTTGGTTTAAAAGAAATCAAAATATTCATTGGATAACCTCGATTCAAGAAGGTGAAAAATTAGTAAAAAGTTTTATAAAAAAATAAGCGCTTTGAAGCGCTTATTTAGTTAAAATCGTAAGGTTGGTCTTTGGGAGAAGCTAGAGCTTTTTTCTGGAGCAACGTTTTCGCTCATGGACTCTAAAAAACGCTCATGTTTGATTAAGTCAAGGTTACGACGCTTAATGGCTTCTTGGCGAACATAGCCTTTAACTAGGGCATCTCCAGAGCGGGATATTACGCCCCCTTCATACAAATGACTGGCAATGCGCTTTAATTCAGATACGGAAGTAGCTCTGTTTTTTTGTACTACATTTTTAATAGTACCGCTGGTTACCCCAGCTTCTTTTAGGGTTTCGGCGATGGTTTTTTTGTGTGAATCAGTTAATGGTCCTTTTCGTCCAGCCGCCTTGATGATATCGCTTAATTTGGCTTGTTTGGGTTGGTATTGAGCTAAGCTTTTGTGGTTGCCCCCCTGACCAACATAAATAGCTAGACCCATGGTTTTATTTTAGTTTTTGAATGAGTAAATCGCTAATGATTTGCGGATTGGCCTTACCCTTGGTTTCTTTCATGATTTGGCCCATTAAAAATTTTATAGATGCTTCTTTACCGGCTTTTATGTCTTCAATGGCTTTAGGATTATTGGCAATAATTTTATCAACAACAGAACTTAATTCGTCAGAGTTATCCATTTGACCCAAATTTTTTTCTTGAATAATGGTTTCGGGGTCATTACCAGTTTCAAACATTTCTTTCATGATATCTTGAGCGGTTAATTTGCTAATTTTACCCTGATGGACAAAGGCAATGAATTCCGCAAAATTTTCTGGGGTTATTTTACATTCTTTAATGTTCAACTTGCTTTCATTTAGATGGCTAAATAAACGATTGATTAACCAGTTAGCTACTAATTTAGATAATTTGCGCCCTTCTTTGGCCCATATTTCTTCGGCGGTGCCGTCGGTATTAGGTAGGGAATTGAGCCATTCGGTTAATTCGCTAATAACATTTTCGGTGTAGTTAGCGATAGCTTTATTTTCAGTTAACAAGCGAGCTTCTTCTAAATCAAATTGGTACTGCTCTATAAAGCGAATGATTTTGGCTTGAGGTAATTCTGGTAATTGACCGCGTAATTTAGCGACTAATTTGTCATCTATAATTAATGGTGGTAAATCTGGTTCGGGAAAGTAGCGATAATCAGCGGCGGTTTCTTTGACGCGTTGAGTAAAGGTAGATTGTTTGGCATCATCCCAACCGCGCGTTTCTTGCACTAATGGCTGACCTTCTTCAATTGCCTTGGTTTGGCGCTTGATTTCATATTCCACGGCGCGTTCCATGGCACGAAACGAATTAATATTTTTTAACTCTACTTTAGGATTTAATTTATAATCACCAACTGGCTTAACACCGTTGCCTTCAATAAGATATTTGCCTTCTTCTTGCAAAGAAACGTTAGCTTCACAACGCATCTGGCCTTTTTCCATATCAGCCTCAGACACATTTAAATAGCGCAAGATTTTTTGGTATTCTTGGCAGAATTCTTTAGCTTCTTGAGCGGAGTTAATAACAGGGTCGGTCACCAATTCCATTAGCGGAGTGCCGGCACGACTTAAATCTACTAAAGCGCCACCACCGATATGAGAAAGTTTGCCCGTGTCTTCTTCAAGATGAATACGATGGACACCGATTTTTTTGCCCCCAATTTCTAAATAGCCGTCGTTAGTTAGTGGTTGGTCGTATTGAGAAATTTGGTAACCTTTTGGTAAGTCAGGATAAAAATAATTTTTGCGATCAAATTTAGTTTCTTTGGCAATTTTCATTTTTAAAGCCAAGCCAGTTAAAATGGTCCATTCAATAGCTTGCTGATTAGCCACTGGTAACATACCAGGATGGCCCATGCAAACAGGGCAAATATTCTGGTTCGGTTTATCCATTAATTCATAACCATTTTGGCAAGAACAAAACATTTTGGACTTGGTAGCCAATTCAGCGTGGATTTCCATGCCAATAATCGGAATTAATTTAGCCATATTTAGATAAATTTATTTAATTCAATAATAACTAATTTTACTGGATTTTAGTTAAAAAATCAAATTAAAAAGCCACCGCAGGAAATGCGGTGGCAGGGAAGTATAATTTAGCTCTTGATCAAATCGGCCTTGGTGCCATCTTCTGAGAACTGGAAGCGGTCGAAAACGCCAGGGAAAATTTGCTTGAATTCGCTTAGAATTTTGTTGGCGAAGGATTCGCGAATTTCCCATTGAGCATGGGATTCACAGCGCATCTTGAAGAAGTGAAACCATTCTTTGAGGTTGCCGGTGATTACAATTTCGCTACAAACGGCGTTAGGCAGAATGAAGCGAGCGTCTTCGCGAACCTTAGTTAAGCCGGCTTCTTTAGCCATTTTAACTAGAGTTTTATGCTTTTGGCTTAATTCCGTCATGACTTGCAAATAGAATTCTTTCAGTTCGGGATTAGCTTCAATTGATGGCGGAACCACAAAATAGTCGCTTTCGTAGAAGTCTTGCTCATCGCAATAGCGTTGTGATTCTTGGCTCGGAGAAAACGGACGATGGCGAACCAATTGGTGCGTCATGGTGCGAGAGCCGTATTGGAAACGCACGGTAGCTGACCAGTGAGCCAGTTTTTCTTTTGGTGTCCACTGATGATCTTGTGGATCAATAACGACATCGGGATTGTTGAAAGATGCGGTTTCCTGAAAATCTTCAAAGAATACTGGTAGGCGCTGTTTGAGGGCACTGAGCATAGCATCGGTAACGGTGCTTGGCTGGTGAGCTTTGAATAAGTCGCGGAACATGCGCAAGTTGCCAGAAGCAAGGTAGTAGTTTTCGCCTTGAGTGATAGATAATAAATTGTTAGCCAAAAATAACTCCATGATGACATTATCGCGAGTTTCTTGTCCGGTTAATTTGAAAACGATCCAGCTATGCTCAATCACGGACTCATGTCCGCTTTTGACAATGCCACGAACAAAACCAGTAGCGCTATTGTCGGTGATTTTGTCGGCGCTCTTGTAACAAGTGCGTCCGGCCACTTCAACCATTTGTAATAAGGTTGGATGGATGATGCCTTGAGTAGTGGCCAGAATTTGAATTTGGCCTTTTTTTCCTTGGTTCATGGTAGTATCCTTTATTTCAATTGATTTTTGATTTCTTCCCAAAGTAATTTGTGAATTGTTTCGGGAGTTTTGAGTTCGCCATTAGGCGCGCAGTTGATAGTTAGCCAATGGTATTTATTGGCGACATAGCGAAAAGCGTCAGCGGCATTTTTGAGGTGATTAAGATCAGCTTCATGAATATCACGTTTTTGCCCGCCCACATAGTCGCGTTTGCCTTTTTGATCAACTAATTGTTGACCAATTTCTGGTGGCATATATAGCAAAACGTTAATATCCGGCTTAGGAATGCCAAAGATATTAAATTCCAGATTATCCAACCAGTCTAAAAAGTGATCACGTTCTAAGGGGTCGGCAATTTTTCCAGCCTGATGACCCATATTAGCAGAAACATAGCGATTGCTGACAATAATCTTGCCTTCATCGAGCCACTTTTTCATTTGTAGTGAAGCCGCATAGCGATCGCAAGCATAAAAGATAGAAGCGCGATATGGCCCCACTTCTTCGGCCGTGCCATATTTGCCAGTTAAATAATCTTCGACTGGACCAGCACTTTTTTGACCATATTGAGGAAAATCGGTGGTCTCCACAGGGAAACCTTCTTTTTTTAGGCGTTCAATTAAGAGCGCTGTTTGAGTGCCTTTACCAGAACCGTCGGTGCCATCAATAACAATTAATTTTCCCTTGCTCATATTCATTCTTTTTATTGGGTTTTTGGAAGTGGTTTGTGCTTCTCAACCTTAACTAACACCTGCCTATTTGTCAAATTATTTAATTAACTTATCGATAGCGATTTTAATTTCCTCAAATACTTCTTCGACGGTTTTTTCACCATCAACGATAATAATATTAGGATATTGTTTGGTTAATTTTTCGTAAGCCGACCAAACTTGAGTGATTTTTTCTTCGTTATTAAATAGTTCAATACCCACGCGATCTTTTTTGATACGACTAGCGGAAGTTTTGGCTGAAATGCGTAATATAATAGTTAAATCGGGTAAGATAAATTGACTATTTATTTCGGCTAGCCAATTAGTATCCACATCTAATGAGCCATAGGCTAGAGAAGAGAGAAAGTAGCGATCAGAAATAACATTAATACCAGAGGATAATTTAGGCACAATTTCTTTAGCTAAATGATTGGCGCGATCAGCGGCAAAGAGTAATTGTAAGGCCTCAGGCGAATTGAGTTTATATTCCTTATTTAAATAGCCCCGAATAATTGAACCAACAATATCACCAGTAGGTTCACTGGTGGCGATGATAGGCGTTTTTTGGCTTTTTAGGTAAGATTTTACTAGTTCTACTTGTGTAGAAGCGCCACAACCGTCTAATCCTTCAATGGCAATAAACTTCCCCGATAGTTTATTTTTAAACATGAAATTATTTAATTTTTCTAATTTTTAACCTTTTTGCCAACTCATCAATTTGAAGTTTTAAATCTTTTAAATCGCCATTATTATCAATCTTTTCGGTCGCTTTTTTGGCAATTTTACGGATAGAAACTTCGGTCCATAATTTAGAATCAGCTTCAAATTGTTCTCTAGTTTTACTAGCGTCATCAGTATTTTGCCCGCGTCTGATTAATCGTTCATAGCGAGTTTGTGGTTCGGCATCTACTCTAATTAGCATAAAGCCGGGCAACTCTTTGAGATGCACAATATCGCCATCGCGACGAACATTAGGTAAAATAAAAACTTTCTTTTTGCTGTTTAAAATTTCTTCGGCAATAACTTTAGATAGCGTGCCATCACCCCATTGTTTGATTAGTAATTTGCCTAACCCAGCCATGTTGGCGCGATTTTGAGGTAAAAAAAGACGGTCAAGAATATCGCGAAGCGGTTGGGAAAAGCTGACCTTTTGGGATCCGTACTTTTTGGCCATATAATCCGCTATCGTATCCTTGCCGCAGGCAATTTCACCAGCTAAGCCGATAATGATTTTTTGCATGGTTATAAAATTATTTTAATTTATTTTTGGGTATATATTGACGATAATGTATCCCAGCTAAATCGAGCAGACGACGGGAAGCGACCCAAGCCGGAACATCATGATATTTATCACTTTCGTAAATAATTTCTTTAATGCCGGATTGAATAATAGTTTTAGCGCATTCGTTGCAAGGAAAAAGAGTGCAATATAATTTGCAACCGCTTACATTATTATTAGCGTTATAGATGGCATTTTCTTCGGCATGAACAACATAAGCATATTTGGTATCTAAAAAATCTCCCTCGCGTTCCCAAGGTAGTGATTCTAAAGCGATACCGCGTGGCCAGCCATTATAACCTAGGCCAATAACTACATTTTTATCGGTGGCAATACAAGCGCCAGCTTGAGTAACTGGGTCAGCGGATCGTTGGGCAATGATGCAAGCAATTTGCATTAAGCATTCATCCCAAGAGAGGCGGTCTGGTCTTGCAGTTTGTGCCATACGGTTAAAATATTACGGGTAAATTTTATCAAATAATTCTACTACTGGCAACTAATAATTAATAAATAAAAATACCCCCATAAAATGGGAGTATTTTTAGATATTGGAAAATAACCAAATTGCTTATAGAGCTACTCTTACGCCAGGCCCCATAGAAGAGGTTAGGCTCACGCTCTTAATGTATAAACCCTTAACCGCAGCTGGTTTAGCTTTGTTTAAGCTGTCCATAAAGGTAGCGTAGTTTTCTTTTAACTTTTGTTCATCAAAAGAAGCTTTGCCAATAGTGACATGAATATTACCAGTGTCATCATTCTTATAGTTGATTTTACCAGCCTTCAAGTTAGTAACCGCAGAAGCCACATCTTTAGTGACGGTGCCGTCTTTTGGATTAGGCATCAAACCCTTTGGACCCAAAACTTTAGCTACTGGAGCTAATAATTTCATGGTATCAGGAGTAGCAACTAAAATGTCAAAATTCATTTTACCAGCTTTGATTTCTTCTAATAAATCTTTTTCGCCAACGATATCGGCGCCAGCTTTTTTAGCTTCTTTTTGTAAATCATTATCACCAGTCAAAACAGCGATTCTGATAGTTTTACCAGTACCATGAGGCAAAGAAGCGGAGCTTCTAACCAATTGGTCACCTTTTTTAGCGTTGATGTTTAATAAGATATGAGCATCAACAGAGGCGTCAAACTTAGTAGTTGCTGTTTTTTTAACTAAAGCGATAGCTTCTTCGATAGCATAAACCTTTTTGCGATCAACTAAAGAAGCGGCGGTGGTGTAGCGTTTAGATGGTTTGTGTTGTACTTTTTTCATATATTTGTTGGTGGTGCAAACGCCGATAAATTTCGGCTCCCACTAAATTAGTAAATTTATTTAACTTCGACACCCATTTGACGAGCAGTACCTTCGATGATTCGGCAAGCCGCATCTAAGTCGTGAGCGTTTAAATCAGGCATTTTTACTTTAGCAATTTCAGCTACCTGAGCTTTGGTGATTTTACCAACCTTATCTTTCAATGGTTTAGATGAACCCTTAGTAATGCCAGCCGCTTTTTTGATTAATTCCGCTGCCGGTGGAGTTTTTAAAATGAAAGTAAAAGTGCGATCTTCGTAAACAGTGATTTCGGCAGGAATGATGTCGCCCATCATTTTAGCAGTAGCCGCATTAAATTTAGAACAGAAATCAGCGATGTTTAAACCATGTTGACCAAGAGCAGGACCGACTGGAGGTGCTGGATTAGCTTTACCACCGGCAATCTGCAATTTAATCATTGTCTTTATTTTTTTTGCCATATTGTTTTTTTGTATTTTTTATATCAAATTAAACTGCAAGTAGAAGCTGAAACCTTGCCGTTTACTTTTTAATTTAAACTTTTTTAACTTGTAAGAAATCCAATTCCACTGGTGTTTCACGGCCGAACATTGATACCATAACTTTAATCTTGCCACGGGATTGATCAATTTCTGCCACTTTTCCTTCCATGCTTTTAAATGGACCATCAGCGATTTTAACCGCGTCGCCAATAACCACATCAAATTGGTATTCTGGTTCATTAACACCCATACGCTTTTGCAAGTCTTTAACTTCTTGTTCAGAAATTGGGGTTGGGGTAGTGCCTGAACCAACGAAACCGGTAACATGAGGAGTATTGCGAACAACATACCAAGAATCATCAGTTACAATCATTTCTACTAAAACATAGCCAGGGAAGATTTTTTCTTCGACGACTTTTTTCTTTCCGGCTTTGATGCGGATCTTTTTTTCAGTCGGAATCATGATATTGAAGATTTTGTCTTCCATATCCATGGATTCGATTCTTTGTTTAAGATTGTGGGCAACAGTTTCTTCTAAGCCAGAGTAGGTGTGCAATACATACCAACGACGACCCAGTTGAAGATTTTGTTTTGCCATAGTTTTAAATATCTGTTAAAACGCTAGCCAACCATAATTGGGGCCAAGCGTTAATTTTTTTGTTAGCGAATAACCAAGTTGAAACCGAAGCTCAAAATATAATCGACTAAACCAAGAAACAAAGCCACCACAATAGAAATGCCAATAACGGCTAAGGTGTGGTTTTTTAATTCTTTTTTGGTTGGCCAGGTGACATTTTTTAGTTCCTGCTTGGAGTCTAATAGATACTGCGTCAATTTGTTAGCCATTTTCTTTAAATTATTCGTTTTTTGGTATTTTAAAATCCGCTCTCGCGGACATTAATAACTATGATTATTATACAGTAAAGAGGATAAAAAAGTCAATAGCTAAGGTTTTCCACTTTACACATTAGCCTCATCAATTGTAGAATGAATGTCAGCTGAGTCTTGATCCGACTCGTTTTTAGTATCTTTTTCTTCGCTATTCTCAGCTTCATTGACTAGCTTGGGGTTAGGGGAGAAAAGACGGTTTTTGATCTTCCACTTACCCACATATTGACCGATGCCCTTACTTTGCAATTTGTTATTGATTTTAGTTCTAGATTGCGACCAACGCAATAAACTTTCAAAATTTATCTTATACACCCCGCGCACCACAATATATAAAACCTCTTGGGTTTGAATAGCGCGCCTAATGGTTTTTTGGCTAATGCCAAATAAATTAGCCGCTTGGGAGATGGTGACGCGAATTGGCTGAATAGCGTTGCTCATTTGGCGGGTTAATTTAGTAGTGTGGATAAGTCAGACTTCTGTCTAGACATGTCTAGACTTATCTTAGTACTTTTGCCGTCTTTTGTCAATTTTAGAAAAAATGGGGATAATAGCCCTAGCCCTTGCCAAAATAGCTAAAATATGTTATTATTTAAAGGTTATTGGAGTATTATTTAATTAACTGTAACATTTTTCTTATTAATCCGTCTTAGTAAATGAAGAGTCCAATTTTACAACAAATTCTTTTCCTGAAAGTTAAAAATCTTGATAAAGAAGCTTACGGTCAATTTTACGATTTATACGCTCCGCGCATATATCGTTTCGTCTTTTTTAAGGTGAATTCCGTAGGTGAGGCGCAAGACTTAACTTCAGAGGTATTTTTAAAACTATGGCAGGCATTAAAGGAGGGTAAAGAAATAGATAATCTTAATTCCTTTATATATACCATGGCGCGCAATGCGGTGATTGATCACTATCGCGCTAGAGCTAATAGACGCCTTGAGTCGTTAGATGAGCCAGAGATTCTAGAAGAAGCTGATAGTATTATTGATGATCGTCGCGATTTATTACAAGAGCAGATGAGCGATTTTCAATTAAAAGAGGTGCTCACCAATTTAGATAAGTTGAAAGATGAATATAAAGAAGTTATCGTTTTAAAGTTTTTAGATGAGTTATCAATCGGTGAAATAGCAGAAGTCTTAAATAAGTCAAATGGTAGTGTTCGTGTGTTATTACATAGAGCCTTGAATGCTTTAAGAAACAATATCAATGGACAATAAGAATTTGATCAAAAATTTAAAGCAAATGAAAAACCTTGAGGTGGCTGGTACCCCTCAGGCTTCTTGGCTTTTGTCTAGTAAAGATATTTTGATGAGTCAGATTAATCCTCAGTCTAATGAGGTTAAAGCTGAAAGAACTTCTAATGCTAGTTATTATTTTCAATATTTTACCAATTTTTTAAAAGCGGGCTTAGTGAAGCCGGTAGCTTTTTCGGCTGCGGTTTTGGCGCTTTTGGTTTCTTATAATGCCACGGCTGGTTATGCTAATAGTTCAATTGATGGCGATTTATTGTATCCAGTTAAAGCGGCTAAAGAAAGATTACAATTAGCTTTAACTTTTTCTGATCGTAAGAAGGTAGAATTGCAAATGAATTTTATTGCGGCTCGCGCCGATGAATTAAAAACCTTGGCTAATCGCGTAGCTAGTGCCCCAGAAAAGGCCATTCAAGTTTCTAACGCGGCTAAGCGTATCGCTCAAGATACTAAGGCAGTTAAAGATCAATTAAATAAAATTACCTTAGCAGCTACTGGTGATGGCGAAATGATGGCGGTAATTAAAAATTTAGATACTAAAACATTAGAAGTTAGCCAAAGCTTGAATCAAATTAAAGCGGTAGTAGCTGCTTCTGATGCAACTGGTCAAGCCACGGCTGATTTACAGCAGGCGATTAACAATAATAATGAAGTAGGGGCTCAGGCGATTACAGCTATTGTGACTAGTTATAATAAAGAAGGGGGCGCTAATATCACCGATACAGAATTATCTAATCGTTTATCGGATCGTTTAAATGTCGCTGCTGAAAATTTAAATATTACTAATAGTGCTAGCTCTTCAGTTGTTGTGGCAACAAGCACTAATGAAAAGGCGATTAACTTTAGCTTAAAAGCAAGTGAAAATTTTGGCACTATGTTAGTAGGTAGCACGACTGGTAAAACTACTGGCGATTTGAGCGTAATGATTACTGATGCCAAAATGTTGGTAGAGCAGAAAAATTATGATAAAGTATTACAAGTAATTATAGATAGTAATGGTGTAATAATTGAAACGACGCCGTCCACTAGTACGGTTGTCTCTAGTAGTACTGTTAGCACTAGCACTAAAACCGAATAGCAGAATCTTGAAGTTATTGCGGTGAGTCCAACATTAAATTCAATTAGTTGGAAGTTTGCGATCTGAATCCCGAAAGGGGAGATAGCAAAACCGATTAATAATAGAGCTCATTAAATTTTGAGGCCAAATAAAGCCAGGGTTCCTGACTGATGATAAATAAAGGTCGTTCTGACAATCAGAGTTTATTATTAGCTAGGTATAGTTTAATCGCAAGGTTGAATAATTCTGGAGTTATCTCAAAAGGGAATGAATTCTAATTAAATTAATAAACGAAAGTTTTTTCTATGAAAAAGTTTGTAACTTACGCTGTAGTAGTTGCAACTATCGCTTGGTCTTTAGGTTTGGCTTCCGTCACTCCAGCTTCTGCTGCTTACGCTCCAGTTGCCGGTGATTACGTCAAAACTGCCACTGATAGTGCTGTTTACTACGTTGGTGCTGATTTGAAGAGACACCTCTTTTCAAACTTAGTAACTTTTAGAACCTGGGAATCCGCTTCTTGGTCTAGCTTAACTGCTAGCAAAAAGTTAGTGGTTGTTACCCAGTCTGAGTTCGATGCTATGGATTCCAGTGCTAATGTCACTGCTCGTCCTGGTGTCAATTTAGTTAAATTTGACAATAGCCCTAGAGTTTACGCTGTAACTCCTGGCGCAAAATTGAGCTTGCTCGATGATGCAACTGCCAAGGCTCTTTACGGTACAACTTATGCCTCCAAAGTAGTCACCATCCAGTCTTCTTTTGAGACTAACTATACTAAGGATGGCGTTTCCTTGACCACTTCTTCCAATTTACCTAATGGTTCTTTGGTTAAGTACCAGGGTTCTGAGGACGTATACATGATTCAAAATGGTCAGAAGAGCTTAGTCACTTCCGATGCTTTCGTAGCTAACAAGTTACGTTCTAGCGCTGTAATGACTATTCCTTCTACTATGACTTACACTACTGGCGCTTCTATTACCGCTGAAGTAGCTGCAATTGCTAACCCAGTTGCTACCGCTACTGCAGGTGGTTCTACTACTCCAGTTGTTGGTGGTTTAACAGTCGCTTTGGCTGCTGCTACTCCAGCTTCTACTAACATCGCTTCCGGTACCGCTTTCAATCCAGTATTGAAAGTAAATTTAACCGCTGGCAATGCTGATGTCACAGTAACTGCTTTGACATTAAAGAAAGCTGGTTTCGTTTCTAATACCAATACCGTTACTGGCATTGATATTATTGATAACGCTGGTGTTAGACATGGTAATATGGCTTCTTCTATCAATGCTGATAATGAAGTTGTATTATTGTTTGGCAACACTGACGCTGTTAAAGTTCCTGCTAATAGCACTGTAACTTTGACCGTTAGAATCAACACTGGTTCTGCTGCTATTTCTGGCACTGTCCAGTTTGGTATTGCTTCCGTTGCAGCAATTACTTCCAATGCAACTATTGGTGGTTCTTTCCCAATTTGGGGCAATTCTATGTCTTTGATCAACTCTAACAACACTGTTGGTACAGTAACCGCTTCTATGAAGTATGTAGTTGGTGCTACTGCTACTATGAACATTGATGCTACTAGCGCTCAAGACATCACTAAGATTAACATCTTAACTGGTTCTGCTGAAAAAGTTAAAGTATCTAGCGTTACTTTGTATAACAATGGTAATGCTGCTGATACTGACTATAAAGATGTTGAATTAGTTGATTCAACTGGCGCTGTTTTGGCAACTGCTCAGCCAAAGGGTAATTATGTTACCTTTAACTTGGCTACTCCTTACGCTATCGATAAGGGTATGAACAAGGATTTGACTGTCAGATTGAAAGTAGTTGGTACTACTGACAGAACTATCGACTTAGTTGTTTATAACAATTATGATATCGTAGTTACTGGCAACGATACTGGCGCTTCTTTGATCGACACTGCTTCCGGTTTCCCAATGGGTACTGGCGTGAATAAGGTGACTATTGGCAAGGGTACTATGACCTTAGCTAAGTCTTCTGATTCTCCAAATGCAGCTGTTACTCCAGGTACTTCTAATGTAGTTTTGGCTAAATATGATGTCAAAGCTTCAGGTGAAAACATGGAATTAAGAAAGATTTCCCTTGGTTTGAATCAGGTTACTGGTTTGACTGGTTCTGTTTATGTAAAAGTAAATGGTTCTTCTGTCTACAGTGAAACTCCAACCGCTGGTAATCATGAAGTTACTTTACAGTCCTACTACACTTTGACCGCTGGTCAGACTGCAGTTGTTACTGTAGAAGCTAACGTCGCTTCTACTGCTACTTCTTCAAATAGCTTTGTTGCTACTTTTGATGTTACTAGCGTAAAGAGATTGTTAACCAACGATATTATCGATCCTACTGTTTCTGCAATTACTGCTAATACTATCAATGTTCAAATTGGTGTATTAAAAGTAACAACATTATCTACTCCAGTTGCTCACACTACTGTTAATGTGAACGATCATGAGTTGGCTAATATTGAATTAAACGCTAATAACTCTGGTGAAGCTGTAAAAGTTTCTTCCATTGTTATGAATGATTTAATGGGTGGCGCTGGTGTAGCAACTCAGGTTTCTAACTTGAGAATGCAAATCAACGGCGTAACCGTAGAAACCTCTAACAGCACTTCAAACAATGCCGCTTCTACAACTTATAACTTCAAGACTCCGATTGTTGTAGCTAAGAATACTAATGTAGTAGTTAAGTTGATCGGTGATATCACTGGTTCTACTTCAACCGCTACACATACTTTCTCTGCATACGGCGTTTCTGCTGTTGGTCAGGATACTGGCAACACTGTTGATGCTACAAAGGCTGGATCTGGTCAGGCAATTGCTTTGACTACTTCTGGTAGTTTGAACATCGCTTTAGTTACTGGTTCTACTGCTACTCCATCTAATGCTCAGGTTAAAACTGTTGGCACAAATGATGGTACTTACTTTGCCTTAACCATGACTGCTAGAAACGAAGCTTTGAAGTTAAGAACTTTGAAGTTAACCGCTACTGGTACTGCCTTGGTTATGAACGATATTAGAAACATTAGAGTTTACGTTGGTTCTGCTAGTCAGCCTATTTTGACTGCTAACCAGATGGATTCTTGTTCTTCTAACGTTTGTTCCGTTACCTTCACTTCTACTGATAACTTGTTAGCTTCTACCATCGGTACTACCGATGCTACTGCTATCACTTTATACGTAAAGGCTGATATCGGCGCTAAGGGTATTGCTCAATTAGGCCATGATTTCGCTTTCAGAATTGCTTCTTCTACTGCTGATATTATTGCAGTTGGTGCAACTTCTGGTAACGCTGCTTCTACTGTTGCAGGTTCCGCTATTGGCACTGGTTATACTTACATTGCTCCAGCTATCGTTACTGTTGATGCAGTTTCTCCTACAACTGCTACTCAATTGTCTCAAGCTGCTGGTAACACTTTGGGTATCTTCAAGATCACCAATACTGGTACAAAAGCTATCACTTTGACTGGAGTTAAATTCGTCAAAGACGGTGGTTCTAATGTAGCTACTTTCGGTTTGGCTGTTTCTGGCGATGGTCAGTCCAGCTTTAATACTGATATTTCTACCACTTCTTCTTCTGTTGATTTCGGTACCAACTTTAGTTCATCTATCCAGGGCGGTTCTTACAGATATTTAACTGTAAAGAACGCTACTGCAGCTAGCTCAACTGATGCTGTAACTTTGTCTGCTAATAGCAATATTGGTGACATCACTTACTCCATCGACGAAGCTGTCTATGGTGATGATGCTAATGGTAACGGCACTCAAACTGAAGTTATCACTGGTTTGAAAGTTGTCGGTAACCCATCTACTGCTACTGTAACTTTGAAGAATTAATCTAATTTAGATTAAAAACTTCAAATAGCTTAGCTGTTTGATACAAAACTCCCGCTCGCAAGAGTGGGAGTTTTTGTGTTTTACTGATTTTGTTGGCTATGTTATAATAAAAATAACTTAATAAAATCGGCAATTGATCTAAATTGCCAAATATAAAAAATAATTTTATGGAACTAGAATTAATCTCATTTCTTCCGGCAATTGTTCTAGCCGTGATTGCGTTTTTGGTGGTGTTTGTGGTTATCCCAGGTTTAAGAGTAATTAATCAATATGAACGGGGAGTGGTATTAACTTTAGGTAAATATACCGGCACGCGTAATCCCGGTTTAACTTGGATTCTGGTTGGTTTTCAAAAGATGATGAAAGTAGATTTGCGTATTACTACCACCGATATTCCACAGCAAGAAGTTATTACTAAAGATAATGTGCCAGTGGGTATTAATGCTGTGGTATATTTTCAGGTGCAAAGCGCTGAAGATGCTATGTTGAATATTAAAAATTATACTTTGGCCGTTTCGCAATACGCTCAAGCGGCGCTTCGTGATGTGATTGGCGCTATCGAGTTAGATCCGCTTTTATCGGAAAGAGAAAAGATTGCCGAGGAAGTGCAAAAAATTGTTAGCTTAGCTACTCAGTCTTGGGGTATTTTAGTAACCGATATTAAAATTCAAGATATTGAATTGCCAGCCGATATGAAACGCGTTATGGCTAAACAAGCCGAAGCCGAAAGAGAAAGACGCGCCATTATTATTAGGGCCGAAGGTGAGTATCAGGCTTCTGAACGCTTAGCGCAGGCGGCTAAGGCGCTTAGTTCTACTCCGGGTGGTTTATCTATGAGAACTTTACAGACGATTGAAAAGATTAACCCAGATCCATCGAAGACGGTTATATTTGCTTTGCCAGTTGAAATAATGAGTGGTTTTCAGGCGATTGCCCAAACGATTAAGGGAAAATAAAATTTATTTAACTTCACTCAAAAACGACTCAGCCAACTGGGCCGTTTTTTGATTAGACTGATAAAAATCTTTCCAAGTAATTACAATGTCGGCATCGTTAAATAAAGCGCTTTGCGCTTCTTTGATAGTATCGCCACCGGCTACCGCTACCATAATATTATAATTGCCTTTGATTTGTTTGATTTGGTAGTAGGGGATTTGTTTTTCTTTAGAAATTTCGCTTTCATCAACGCCTCGATGAACAATTACCACCTTAGGCATGGTTTTTAACTTTTGTAAAACCATGAGTGGATTTTCTACGTTCATCATGTCAATCATAGCGTCGATATTTTGCTTTTGGCATTCGGCGATAAAACTGTTAATGGTTTCAATTGGGGCTACACCTAGGCAGGTGGCGCCATTAGCGCCCGCTTTAGCCATCATAGCCACTTCGCGATCGGCTAAGTCAGCACATTTATTATCGGCCACAATGTAAGTATTTTCGCCAATAATGGCGCGAAGGCGTTCAATAGCATTAATTCCGCGAGCCTTGAGAAGTGGCGTACCTACTTCTACAATAATACGATCAGAGGTTGGCAAATTTCTGGCAATAGATTCTGCTTCGCTCATTTTGCCGTTAAGGGCAATTTGCAAATATCTTTTTCGTTTTTCTAGCCTAGGTGCGACCGATGGCATGAAAGACAAGGCAGTAAAGGGGATTATCGAAATTCCGGGGGTTTCTGATTCACTTTTGGTTTCGGGATTTTGATTATTGAGTGATGTAGTTGGTGGGTTTATTTCGTCAATCTCGGAATCGATAGAAAAAGTACCGCGAATATTTTTTGAGCTTGTTTTATTATTTTGATAATTAGTCTGGGCTCTTTTTTGCTCCTCATTTGCTTGTCGGATAATTTCTTTGATGGCAGGAATAAAAGCCTTTTTGCCTTTGATTAGTATAATAATAAAAAATAAAATAATAAAACCAAGTATGATATTAAATTTAAAAGCCATAAACACAGCAACAAATACGAAGGGAAAAAGCGACGAAATCATTTGCTGAAAATTTTTCTCGTTTGATTTTTTTTGTTTTTCTAGATTCATAATTATTTTAGCAACTTCAAAAAATCTTCGGCTAATAGCGTAGTTTTTTCTGGGGTTTCATAAAAAGGTCGCCACACCACAGCAATATCGGCATTATTAAAAAAAGTTCTAGTTATATCTTTAGTTGTTTCGCCACCCGCAATAGAAATTAAAACTTTACCATAGGCGCCCTTAATGCGGTTTATTAAGTGGTGGGGAAGTTGTTTTTCTCGGTTATGGGTGTTTTCATCAACGCCACGATGTAAAACAACAATATTTGGTAATTTGGTTAATTTTTGCAATATTTCAAAAGGAAATTCTACATTCATCATGTCGATCATGGAATCAACTTTTAGCTCTTGGCATTTTTTGATAAATTCGTTGATAGTTTCAATTGGCGCCAAGCCTAAACAGGTAACGGCAGAAGCGCCAGCTTGGGCGGCGGTAGCCACTTCGGTTGAACCTCTATCCATGCATTTTAAATCGGCAACAATGTAGCCTTTTTTGCCTAATTTTTCTCGCCACCAAGTATTAATGGCGGTTATGCCAAAATTACCATATTGCTTAATAAAGGGCGTTCCTGCTTCAATAATGATTTTATCGGAAGCGGGGAGTAAATCAAGCATAGCCTTAACTTCATCAATCGGGCTATTAAAAGCAATCTGCAAATATTTTGATTTAGGATTGAGTTTCATGGGGTAATTATAACTAATTTATGAAAAATCACCTAATTACATTGACATAAATAACAAAAAATGTTAAATAATACTAGCTCTTTAATAAGTATTAACAAAGAAATAAGGAAACAACACCCCATGCATTTAGTAACCTTTGTAGTTGTAATTGCGTCTATAATCGCCATTCATGTTACGGCCTGTTTCTTCTATTCGATGTTTTACTTAATATACATAGGCTGTATATTGGCCTTCTTGGTATATATATACCTTTTTCATCTGTGTCGCCATGGGCGGTATCAGAAAAAAGCGTAACGCCCCATTAATTACACCCCGTTAATCGGGGTTTTTTATTTAAACAAAAAAAGAAAATAAAATAATCAATAAAACAAGGCGATAATTATAAGTAAATTATTATCATAATCACAAAAATATGGTAAAATATATAAACATAGTTTTTATAAAAACCAATTAATTTCATGCTTTACTCAAAATTTAAAGAAATAACTTACAAGATAAGTAGAAAATTTATTTTAAGTGGCGTTTTATTTTTTAGTATTTTAATTATTGCCAGTGGCCTTTTCTTTAAATTTCAAGCACCTCGCCAGTTAATATCCGAAGTAATAAAAGGATATCCTGCCTATGCCCAGTCCGTGTGTGAGGCAAATAGCTCTAACCCATTTTTAAAATCATCAATAGCTGTAAGTTATATTCCGGGGGTAGAGTGGGCTAATGGTACGGTTCAGTCTTGTTGTTCTAATTCAAGTGATTGCGTAGATAAAAATGGAAAATGTTTTGCTTCAGGGAATAATGTCAATAAATTAGGAATGTATTCTGATTTGAATCCTGGAGGAAATGATAACAAGGCTTTCTGTTGGCAGTATGGTGGTGGTACCGGTGGAACTTGGCTGGATTGCGATCGTTGGTCAAGTGCTTATTGTAGTTCGCCTGCTGTTTGTGGAAAAGAAGGTGGTGGTGTTTTGAGCGGAGAAAATATGGCCTTTGGTGAATATACTAGCCTTGGTCAGTCGGGTTGTTGTGGCGATGATTCTGGTGAATATTATATTACTCAATGTAGTAGTGTGGGTTGTACTCCTAAGTGTTGTGATAGTGCCATTGATGTAATTAGTAGTAATGGTATTTGTTATAATAATGAAGATGGTAGCTTACCAGACGCCGCAGAGGGCACGGTAGAAAAAATTGCGACATATACAGGTAATGGCCTGGTTTTAAATTACGTCGTTTTAAATGATAGTACCTATATTAGTATAGGCTATGCGCATAATAAAACATCGGTTATTAGGGTTAATAATATTACCGGTAAAATAGAAAAACATTTTCAATCAGAAGCTTTTACTGATCAGGGAGATAATGGAATGATAATCGGGCCAGATAATAATATATATTTGGGTGGATATCCAACCGGTCATTTACTTAGAATAAATACAAATTTAGATGCAAATAAAGAAACGATTGATGATCTCGGAGCGGTAGATACAGCTACGACAACCTGGATATATGGGTTAGCTTGGGGTAGCGATGGAAAATTGTATGGTGGCAGTTATCCTAATGCCAAGCTTTTTAGTTACGATCCAGTAACTTCAAAAATTACTGATATTGGTAGAATTGAGCCGACCGAGAGTTATGTTCATTTTATCGCGGCCGGAAAAGATGGATATGTTTATGCTGGCGTAGGTTCAACTAGACAAAAAGTAGTGGCATATAAAATTGCTGATGGTACTTATAGAACAATTCTTGATTATCCCGCAACCGTGAATGAACAATTTGGTCGTGTTTATCAGACTTCTAAAGATGGAGGAATAACCTCTGATGGTGGGGTGGCTGCTCAAATAGAAATACTTACTAATGGGAGTGCAACAAAAAAATATTTTAGCTTGAAAGATGGTGTAGCCACTGAAATAGCTTTTGCAGATTTTAAAACCAGTTCTGCTGGTAGAATTTATAATGGAAAATATTTGGGGATAGACAATATAAAATCTGAGATTGGATATTATAGTACAGTCGAGAATAAAGTTATTTCAGTTAGTTTTGAAAAAGAAAGGCCTACAAAAGAGGTTATGTTACAGAGGTTGATAGTGGGGCAAGATAAAAAATTGTATTCTGGCACATATGTTTCTGGGTTTTTTTTCAAGGTAGATCCCGATACTAAACAGATTATAGAAGTTGGCAATTCTAATTTTGGTCAAATATATTCATATCTACTTTACGGGGAATCTTCATTATTGGGGGCTAGTTATTTCGGCGGGCGTTTATTGATATTTGATACAAGTAAGGCGGTAAATACAAATTTATCTTCGCCTTTATTAAATCCGGCGCCGGGCCTTAAGTCTGATCAGGGTACAAATATTCCCATTGCTTGGAGGCCGAGAGGCATGGTTTATGGTGATGATGGCTTAGTATATATTGGTGCTGTTGGTGGTTATGGTAAACTGGGAGGGACCTTTTCTGTATGGAACCCAGACACTAAGGAGATTACTGTTTACGAAAACATAATTTCTAATCAAGCGGTGATTTCACTAACTAATTGGAATGGAAAGATTATCGGAGGCACTAGTATTAGGGGTGGTGAAGGGTCTACTGCTACTCCAAACACTTCCGCTAAAATATTTATTTGGGATCCAATTGCTAAAGCCATATCCTATACATCATCTGAACTTAGTAATACTTCAGAAATTAAAAGTTTAGTTACTACGCCAGATGGAAAGGTTTACGGAACCGCTGTTGAAATGGGTGGTTTTTATACAAAAATATTCCAATTTGATCCAGCTACTCATGAAATAACTTTTTTGAATAATATCCCTGTATTAAGGGGTGCACCCGATAGTGCTTTGAAAGTTGGTCCAGACGGTAGAATTTGGGGATTGGCAAGTAATGGTGTGTTTGCGATAGATCCAAGAAATAATAGTTATTCTATTAAGGTTATTGGCGAAGGCACAATTAACGGTGGCTTTGATATAAGTGATGTTTATATTTATTATTTCCTTAAAGGAACTATTTCTAGATATAAGATTCCTGGTATCACAGTAATTACTCCCAATGTCACTGCTTCTTGTAGTCCTAATACCACTTCTGCAATTACGGGAACTAGAGTAAATTGGTCAGTTCAAGCTTCTGGAGGAAATGGTATTTTTACTTATTTTTGGACAGGTACCGACGGCTTAGCGGGAACAGTAGCTACGATAAATAAAGATTATTCATCTTCTGGAGCTAAGACGGCGAGTGTAACAGTAACTTCCGGTTCTTTATCGATGCATTTGAATTGTGGATTGATGAATATTACTAGTGATACTGGCGGCGGAGGCGGAGGTGGTGGAGGTGGCTCAGCTTCCGTTACCCCAACTGGTCTTTACGGGGTGCCATTATCTTTGTTGGTTAATAATGGGGCCACCTCAACCAATTCTTCAGTATTAGATATTACCATGAATGGTGATCCAGCAACTGTTAGTGGCTATGCTATTTCGTTAAATAGTAATTTTACTAATGTTAGCGTTTTGCCGCATAAGTCAAAGATTTCTTTCGCCTTACCTCAAATTAATGGTCAATATACAATTTATTTAAAATATTATTCCACTAGTGGTATTGCTTCTTTGGTATTAAGTAAGACAATTACTCTAAAAGATCAAGAAAATATTGATAATGCCACCACCACTCAAGGCGTTGTAGATGATATTGATTCATCTATTATTAATGCCGATGGTAGTATTACCGTTTATACCCCGGTTTTTCGTGATTACATTAAGACTACCGATAGCAGTGCTATTTATTACATCGATGCTGATTTAAAAAAGCATCTTTACCCTAACTTGGTAACTTTTAGAACTTGGGAATCGGCTTCTTGGTCAAAACTTACTGCTAATAATAAGTTAAAAGTAATTTCTCAAAGTGAATTTGATAATATTGAAATTGCTGACAATGTAACAGCTAAGCCAGGTGCTAATTTAATTAAATTTAGTAATAGCCCAAGAATGTATAAAGTTGTTTCTATGGGAAAATTAAAATTAGTTGACGCCAACGAGGCTAAAGCCCTTTTTGGTACAAAATATGCCACTAAAATAATTACGGTTCAAAATTCGTTTGAAGGGGATTATGCTAAGGAGTAAATAACTTTAAGTTTTGATAAAAATAAGGCTCTAACTAAATAGTAAGAGCCTTATTAAATTTGTCATAATTAATCAAAAATAGTATAATAAGGTTAAATTTAAATTTATTTTTTATGTTTACTTCACAGTATCTATTCGCTTTAATTGTAGTGGCGGCGGCGGTAATATATTTTTTAGTAAAACGCAATAGTGGTGGCATTATGGCAATGCCTGCTAATTACCATGGTTCTCGCTCGCCATTTCTTGATCAGTATTCTAGTAATTTTACAGACCTTGCTGAAAAAGGCCGAATAGATCCGGTTATCGGACGAGAAGAAGAAGTTCGTAAATTGACTCAGATTTTATCGCGCCGAGAAAAAAATAACGCTATTTTAATTGGTGCCCCTGGTGTGGGTAAAACCGCTATCGTGGAAGGCTTTGCTCAGCGTATTGCTCGTGGCGATGTGCCTGAGGCATTATTGGGTAAGCGAGTCTTGGCCTTAGATGTGGCTACTTTAATGTCGGGCACTAAGTATCGTGGTGAATTTGAACAGAGAGCTAAAAAGATTGTTCAAGAGATAGTCAACTCTAATCGATCAATTATTTTATTTGTGGATGAGGTACATTCTTTAATTCAATCACAGGGATCAGAGGGATCGATTAATTTATCTGATATTTTAAAGCCGGCCTTAGCGCGTGGTGACTTACAAATGATTGGTGCTACTACCTTTGAAGAATATGAAAAATATTTTAAAACCGATCTTGGGTTAGAGCGCCGTTTTCAATTAATTGAAGTAAGAGAGCCAACAATCAAAGAAACCATGACAATTCTTAAGGGGGTTAAGAATAAATATAGAGAATATCATAAGGTTGAGTTTACCGATTCGGCTCTAGAAATGGCCGTTAAATTAACCGAAAAAATGATTAAGAATAGAAAGCTACCAGATAAGGCTTTGGATGCTTTAGACGAGGCGGCAGCTATGGTTAAGGTGGCGCATTTACACCCAGCACTTCCTAGTGTTCTTTATCAGGTGGCAGCCTCAGCCCATTTGGAGGTTAAAGATTTGTGGAAAAAAATTCAACAAAAAGATCAGGAAATATTGGCATGTAAGTCAGAAAAAGAAAAAATAAAGCTAATAGAAATCCGTGAGAGAATAGAAAAAGATTTAAGTAGTACTGGAGTGGTAACCGTAGATTCTGGTGATGTTGAGAAGGTGATTAAGGAATGGGTTTAATTTATAAATTATTTAGTTTAATCTTCGAATATAATTAATATGACAAAAACGCAAATGTCAGTTGGGATTTTAACAAAAATTAGTACAAAAGCGATTGTTTTAACCCTAGCCTTGGCAGTGACTGGGGGATTGGCCTTTGCGGCTATTAGTTCGGTTTCAACTCAGGTCGTTTGTCCAGCGACAGCTAAAGTGGTTAATGGTACATGTGCTTGTTCAAACGGAGCGACTAATTACCCAACGTGTAGCATTGTTCCGTCGGTAGGTAATGGTATTATTTGCCCAGCCAATGCTAAAATTGTTAACAATCAATGTGTTTGTATTAATAGTGCTAACGATTATCCGATTTGCTCCACTCCAAAAACTTGTGCTGTCGGCACTTTTTTATCTAATGGTTTTTGCGTTTGTTCTAATGGTAAAACTAACCCACCAACCTGTACCTTGCCAGTAGCGCCTTGTGCTTCTGTTGGCTTCTTTTCTACTGCATCTAATAGTTGCGTTTGTTCTAATGGTGGAAAGAATTACCCTACATGTACTCCCCCTATGGCTTGCGCTGCGGGAACTTATTTGTCAGGTAATGCCTGTGTTTGCGCTAATGGTAAAACCAATCCACCAACTTGCACTTTGCCAACTACGCCAGTTTGTGGTGGTGTAACTATCCTGTCTAGTAATAATACTTGCGTTTGCGCTAATGGTGGTACTAATCCACCAACCTGTACCCCTCCAGTAGCTACTTGTCCTTCTGGTACGATTCGTTCAGGATCCAATTGTGTTTGCGCTAATGGCAAGACTAATCCACCAACTTGTACTTTGTCAACCACGCCAGTTTGTAGTGGAAAAACTATTTTATCTAGCAATAATACTTGCGTTTGCGCTAATGGTGGCACTAATCCGCCAACTTGTACCCCTCCTTCCGTAACTACTTGTCCCTCTGGTACTAAATTATCGGGTACATCGTGTGTTTGTGTTAATGGTATGAATAATCCGCCAACTTGTGGAGCATCAGCTTGTAGTGCTCCTGGTGTTTCGGGTGGTGATGGTAAGTGCTATACCAAGATTGCTCCCAACCCCCCAACTAATTTGTTAGCTTCAGTTTCATTGCCCGTTAGAAATCCAACTCAATGCGAAAAAGCTACTCTTGGAATTACACCTCCTTCATATGTTTGGACTTGTGGTGACCTATATCCAAATAAAACTGCTAATCCCCAAATCAAACTAACCTTTACTGAACCTATAGACAAAGGAAGTATTCTTGGTTGTACTACCAATTCTACTGTGGATGTTTGTCGTAATGCCAAAACCCAGACGACAAACACTTATGTTGCGTATCAGTCGGTGGGTACTTATAAGAATTGTCCAGACTGTGTTGCTAATTCTTCTCTTGTTGGTGGCGGCTCTTCTAAAGTTGGCTCGCCCATTATTGTTTCTAGTAAATTCGAACCAGGCGCTTACTATACCTTTAATGTATCTTTGGCTAATTATAATGGTCAAAGCACCAGTATTAAATCCTCATCAATTCAGGTTATTCCCCCGGTTGGACCAGCTACGCCAAGTTCCGTTTTACCCCACGCTTATGCAAATGGCTATAAAACCTTTGCTAATTATTTTCTCGCCACATCATCTGGTGTTCAGGTTGATATTCTTATGCCCGAAAATAAGAGTGGCGCTTCACCAATTAAATATACAGTTATAGCCGAGCCAACCACTCCAATTGACCAGAGCGATAAAGGTAGACTAATTGCCATCAGTGCTTATAGCCCAGTTACTTTTCCTACGGGTTTTCTTCCGGGCGTCGCTTATACTTTCACAGCGACTGTTAATAATGGTTACGGTACTAGTCTAGCTTCCGCTAAATCAGTGGCTATTACTCCAATTACAACTTCTGTTTCTAGCGCCCCAAAGAGTGTCACCAATATTATGGGTGGGGCAGAGATTTTTATTGATACCCAAGGTGTTGATACGGGTAATTTGCCAATCACTGGTTATTTAGTTTCTGTTTATAGGGTTAGTACTTCTACCGATCCAAAGACTAAAAAGACTATTTATGTTCATGACCCAGTCTATGGCTTAAAGGATATATATTTTTCAGCGACTAGTAGTGAACCGATGGTTATAAAGGGTTTAATTAGAGGGGTGAGGTACTCTTTCTCTGGTAGTATTGTCAATGCTTTGGGTGTTGGAACTCCAAAATTCCCTGATCAAACTAATAGCGGCACTACCTATACGGCTTACGATAAAACGGCTCTAGTCGAAGGCTATAATGCTTACGGTTGTAAAAATGAAAGTGGATATTATACTGATTATTACAAACAAGGCACTAGTACCGTATCATTTCCAACTGGTTTTTATGGCTTATCTTCGATTATATTAACTTCTAATTTCCCAGAAGATTATACTATATCTTTTTCACCAGGTGGACCAACTTACGATGCTACCAAAAAGGGTACTTGTATTGATCTGACAAGTTTCAATGACAAGTCGACAGGGGTGACTATCGGTAAATCAGTAATATGTCCAAAAGATTTTAAGAATAATAATGGTATCTGTGAGAGGCTAGTAACAGAAGATTTTATTGTAGATAAAGAGCAGTACACTCAAAAGTTAGTAGTTCCTAACGGGAGTTATTATTGTAGTAGTACGCTTGACATTCAATCTTTTGTTAATAAAACCACTTTAAAAATTGCCGTAGATTTTCCTTATACACGCCCAATTTCAGGTCTTTCTTATTTGGTTGATGGTAAAGAATTAACCAGCGGAGATATGTTTGATCCTCCAACTGATCTAGGTTATAATATTCCTTACAAGAGAATATACCTAAAAGCAAATCAGACACTTCAATTTACTTATCGTCAAGACGGTTGCCAGAGCTATTTTATTGCTAACCTTTATATACATATTTCCTCCGCCACTTTGGAATTAAAAATAGGTGATGGTATCCGTACTATAAGCTCAAATAAGATTGGTAACGAAGCTAATCCTTTCGATATTTATGCTTTTGTTAAAGGTGATGTTAAAAATGGAGATGCTTTAGTGGCGCATTATAAATGTGGTAGCCAAGAAGAAGATAGAACTGTTTCTGCTCAGACATTTTTTGTGGATGATTTACCCGTAGAGATGAATCTCGATAGACCAGATGATTTTGGAGAATGGGTTGATCTTGGAGGTAAAAAAGGTTATCAGTTTAAGGTTATAACCATTGATGGAGTTAAATTGTCTGATTTACTTGCTGATAATTGCCAGGTTAGCGTTAAAAAAGTTACTACTGACGGAAACATTGAGAGTGAAACTATCCCAGCTCCATTAGAATTAAGTCACATGTTAGATGTAGATTCAATGACGGCCACAGATATTGGTAGTGGATCTTATACGGTTGATTTCACATTAAAGAGATTTTTTGACAAATTAGCGCCATATTATAATAATAAGTTCACTTGTTATTCTAATCCAACCATTAAACAAGATCAGCAGCCATTTTTTTCTAAAAACTTCTCAATGCCCATTGATTCAAATCAATTTGTTTTTGTCGATGGTAGTGCCACGACTTGCAATGGTATATTCCAGATATCTATAGATGATAAGGTTTATACTTCTAACTATTATAATTTTTATGTGCAACTAAAGCCAACCCTAGAAGCTAGAACCACAAAATTAAAAATAACGCCATCACTTTAATCTTGTATAGTTAAAATCATTTAGATAAAGTAGCCATTTTAATTAAGTGGCTACTTTTTATTTACCTCAGCTTGTGTTATAATTGGCTTATTAAACAGTTTTTATTATCAAATATGAATAGAAAAACTACTATTTTTTTGAGCTTTTTAGGCCTTATTGGTTTAAGTCTAGCTGTTTTTAATGTAGCTATGGCCGCTACTACTTCCACGCCCGTGGTTTTGGCTGAAAATTTCAAGGCTATCGCGACAGTAAAAACTTTTGTGGTGGATCCGGATTATTTTGTGCAAAAGATTAAAGAGGGAGCTGGTTATACTGTTAATTCCAAGGGGGTAGTTTTGGTTAATTATGATACAGCGGTAGTAGAAAGTGCTTTTGATGGATCTAGAGAGGAAACTGGTTATCATATTTGCTTACAGAAAGAGGCAAATAAAGATGTAGATTGTTCTTATACCGGATCTTTGATCGCCTTTAATAAGGGTATGGGATTGGCCCTACTTAAAATTAATAACGTGACTGATGTTAGTTCAGATTCAGTTTATGATTTTATGCCAATTACTAAGGCAATTGATAATATTAATAGTACGGCTAATTGGGGGAAAAATGAAAAAGCGGTTATTAATGAATGGGTGGTTAATAGTATAGATAACCCAGCTATTAAGGTGTCTTTTCAGGGAAATGTGGAATTATTAGTTAAAAAAGCTAAGATTTTGCAGGGTACAAACACTTTCATTAGTTTTTATCCTTATTTTGAATTAACTAAGTCGGATGTTTGGCGGTTTCAGATTTTAGGTGAAAATGGCGTATTAATTGATAAAAAAAATAATGCCGGCGGTGGTAATTTAACTGTTTCGCTTATTCGTATGGCGCGAACGGCAACTTTATCCGATGCCATTCCTTATATTAAAAGTGGACCAAATTTGGGTCAGGTAGAAATTATTAAAACAGAAAAAATTATTACTGCCAGTGGCCAAGAGGGTTTAGAGGTAGCTTTTTATTTAGCAGGGGTAGAAAATAAAATTAGATTTTTTGCTCGTCAAGAATATTTAGTGGCCCTAGCTTATAATTATGGCTATGAAGATAAAGATCTTATTGCAATTAATGGAATGTTAGAGGATATTAATTTTAGTAACGATAATCGGCCAATTAGTTATGTAAATCAGTATAGTAATATTAACCCTAATTTTTATCTTAAAGTTGGTAAGAATTGGTCTATTTTAGGGCGAAAAGATAAAACTAGCCCAATTTTGATTTTAGCGGCCAGTCCTAGTTTTTCTAATTTTAGAGCCACAGTAAATATCTCGCCGGTTAATGAGGCGACTAAGTCTTTAGACAATAATGGCTATCAGACATATTATCGTCAGCGGGTTGGTCAGGTTAATAAAATGGCAGGATTGACTGGTTTAAATATTAAAGAATTGAGTTCAGTTGTGAAGTATAAGTTAAATAAAAATAATTGGCTGAAAACAAGCTATACTTTTTTAGGTGATAAAAATAATGTCTTAGGTTATTCAGTTAATTATAACTTAAGATCGGGAGATAGATGGATAACAATTGGCTTTGAGTATGTAGGCACAGATAAAAAATTATATACTAAAGCGTTATCTGATTTTGAAGTTAGTCTAAAAACCTTTACTTTGCGTTAAATTTATTAAATAAACTGATAGCTGTTTTTTGATTGCTTTTTTGAAGCGAGCATGTTAAATTATATAGCAAATAAATAATATCATTATGAAGAATAATCCGACTGTAAACCTTATCGCTAAATCGCTGTTATGGCTTGGTTTGGGCGTTATTATGTTTGTACCCTTGTTTGTTGATGGGCATTTGTTTTTTCCATTTATCACTACTAAAACTTACATATTTAACACCACAATAGAAGTGATGTTGTTAGCTTATTTACTATTGGCTTTAAATAATCCGGAATATCGTTTACGTTTGAACTTGTCTGGCGGATTAATGGCACTTTATTTGGTATTAATTACCATTGCTTCTTTGGCAGGAGATTACTTTTATCATAGTTTTTGGAGTAATAATGAGCGCAGCGAAGGTATTTTATTGTTAATTCATTTATTTATCTTCTTATTAATTACTACTGGTTTTTTGCGTAAAATGAAAGATTGGTTGTTGGCTTTGGATATTTTTTTAGTGGCAGGTTTGGCTCAGTTTTTTATTGGTCTAGATCAATTATTTAAATGGGGTTGGTTTCATTTTGATGCCAGTACTCGTATTTCTGGCTCACTGGGCAACGCTGGCTATATGGCTGGTTATATGATTTTTGTTGCTTTTTTTGCCTTATTCTTGTTGTTTAAGAGGCAGAATATTTGGGCTAGAATTTATTATTTTATTAGCATATTAGCTTCTAGTTACATTGTTTTTTATAGTTTAACCCGCGGGGGCATGATTGGCTTGGCTTTATCGATTGCGCTTTTTGGATTATATTTAGTTTATTACTTTTGGCCACATCAAAGAGTGTTGTTTTATATTGGTAGTTATAATTTAACAGTTAGGCGTTTTTGGCTTTGGTTTATTGGCTTAACTTATGGCGCTAGTATCTTTTTTGGAGTATGGGTATTTGTAAACAAAAATTCAGATTTTGTTAAAAATAGTAGCTTATTAACTCGTATTACTAGTATTTCTGTTAGCGAGGGAACTGGTTTGAATCGTATGATTGTTTGGAAGGCGGCTTGGCAGGGATTTAAAGAGCGTCCAATTTTAGGTTGGGGGTATGAAAATTTTTATCAGCCGTTTGATAAGTATTTTTCGCCGACCATGACAGAACCGTGGTTCGATCGTTCACATAATATGTTTTTGGATCGCTTATTGACTGGTGGTATTTTTGGTTTATTGTCGTATTTGGCGTTATTATTTGTGCCGTTATTTTTCTTGTGGCGTCATTTTATTAAAAATCCTCAACTAAGTAATCGCTATTTTATTCCGGTTTGGGCCACTTTAGCCATGATGGCGTATTGTGTTCAGAATATGTTTATTTTTGAGGCCCTAGTTACATACATTCCCTTATTTCTAATGATTGCCTTAATTGGTTTGTTTAATCCAGAAAGTAAGGGTGAAGTTTTGGGTCGGACACAATTTAAGATGATCACCCTTGTCGGTTTTACTTTATTATTTGTGCCGGCTTTATATGCCGTGGTTTTAATTCCGTTAGATGCTAATAAGTTGGTAATTAAGGCGCTCGGTGACCAAGGTGCGAACATAGAACAAAGGATGCAAAACTTAGAAGATGCTATTAGTGAGAATACTCCAGGTAATCAAGAGTATTATCGTCAGTATGCTAATTTATTAGATCAAATAGCTAATTCTAGTAATATTAGTCAGGATTTTGTGGCAAAAACTGCAGATCGCGTAGAAATTTCTTTAGATAAGATGATTGCTGAAAATTCAAATAATGTTTCTAATTATTTAGTTTGGTTGCGTTTTAATACTACCTATGGTCAATTTAAACCAGAAAGATTTAAAGAAAGCGCAGAGGCAGCAGAGCATATTTTATCATTAAGCCCAGGTCGCCCTTTAATGTATTATGAAGTAGCTTATGCTTATTTATATTATGGTATGTATTTAAATAGTATTGGATCAAAAGATCGGGTAGCTACTTATATGAATAAAGCTATTGAGACATCATTAGCGGCGGTTAAATTAGATACTAAGAATGCCGAATCGCATCGTCAATTGGCTATGATTATGGCTATGACTGGCCAATTTGATTATGCCTTAAGCGAAGCTAATGAGGCAATTAATTTAGATCCGGAATTAAAGAGTTGGTCGGATAAGTTTATAAAACAGGTAAACGATGCAATTATTAAGAGTAAAGCCTCGGAAGTAAAAAAGTAATAGGTTACGAAAATAATAAAAGCCGGCGAAGTAGCCGGCTTTTTGGTGTTGTTTAAATTTATTTATATAGGGCAAATGTTTGTTCAATCATTTGTTGTTTGGTAAATTTTTGTTGGGCAATATTCTTGGCGTTGGTAGCTAAAATATCGGCAATTTCTTGATGCTCATATAATGCTTTGATATTTTCGGCTAATAAAATTGGTTTTTGTGGGTCAATTAAAATTCCAGAAATATTTTGTTCTAACATCTCTGGGATACCGCCCACATTGGTGGAAATTATTGGTAATTCGGCCATCATAGCCTCAATAATAGAGTAAGGCATACCTTCTTTGACTGAAGAGCAAATATAAGCATCAAAGCCTTTTAGATATTGGGCGGCATTTTCTTTGGTTCCTAAAATAAAAATACGACTTTTTAAATTATAGTTACCAATTAAATTAAGAAGCTCTTCTTTTTGTTGGCCATCGCCAATAAGGGCTAGATAAATTGGTAGATTGTAGTTGTTATCTAAATAATACATAGCTTCTATAAGGTATTTTAAACCTTTAGTGGGATAAAAATTAGCTATGGTACCAATAATATAAGCATTTGGTTGTAGTTCTAAAAGACGACGCGCTTCAAATTTTTCTAATAGCTTCATTTCGGCAATATCTATGCCATTATGAATGGTGGTTAAATTTTGGCGTGGAAAAATACCTTTTTCGGTGGCTATTTTTTGGTCGCTTTGGGCCACACAAATTATATGATTTTTATCTTTAGCGGTATTTTTTTCTAAATTTAAATAGAAAGTTTTTTTCCAATTTGGTAATGGTTCGTTAAAAACCCAACCATGAGCAGTGTAAATTAATCTACAGTTAATATTATTCCATAGGCGATAGGCAAAAGAACCAATAATGCCAGCCTTAGAGCTGTTGAGATGAATTATATTGGGTTGTAGAGTGGAAAATAAATTTTTTAGTTCGCTGATAGCCGATAAGTCTTTTAGGGGATTGATTGAGCGTATCAATTTTTTTAGGGAGTGAATTTTAATACCCTTATCGGCTAGTTTATCTATTAGGGTAGTGTTAATTGTATTACCAATGGCGACCGTAATATCATAATTTTGGGCCTCCTCGCTAGTGGCTAAATCAAAAATATATTTTTGGGCTCCGCCCCATTCCGCCTGGGTGATTACATAAAGTAATTTTGGCTTGGTGGTGTTTTCCATATTTATTTTTATTGTCCCTTTCCGCTTAAGACAATTTTAATGGTTTTAAGCAAAATTGAGGCATCTAGCCAGAGTGAGCGGTTTTTGACATAGAATAAGTCGTATTTTACTTTTTCTTTAGATTCGGCTTCAGAACCACCATAAGCGGGGCCGTTAAGTTGTGCCCAGCCAGTTAAGCCTGGTTTTGCCAGTAATCTTTCTTTATAGTAAGGAATTTTTTGGCTTAATATCTCGATAAATTCAGGTCTTTCTGGTCTCGGGCCAACAAAGCTTAGTTCGCCTCGTAAAACATTGATTAGTTGAGGGATTTCATCTAATCTGGTTTTACGCATAAAAGAGCCAAATTTGGTAATGCGCGCATCATTTTTTGTAGCCCATTGCGCTCCATTTTTTTCAGCATCTTTAATCATAGAGCGAAATTTAAGAGCTAAAAATGGCTTACCGTTTTTGCCAGTACGAATTTGGGTAAAAAAAGCCGAACCAGCACTTTCGAGTTTAATAATAGTGACGATGATTGGCAAAAAAGGCAGAGCGATAATTATGCCAATGATAGAAAAAAATATGTCTAATCCGCGCTTAATAACGTCGTAAGATTTTTTGGAGTTCTCGCTTAGATTTTCTAGGAACCAGAATTGATCAATGTGATCGATTGGTATGGTGGCAGTGATTTGTTCGTAAAATAGGGGTAAATTGTACACGCTTACGCCAATGGCTAAACACTCAAAGATTCTTTTAGCTAAGTCTTGATGATTTTTAATATCCATTACTGGAACAATGATATTGATGTTGTTGGCAATACAGTATTGTTTGAGGTTTTCGGGAATATCTTCAATGATATTGGCGCGATAGCCGAGTTGTTTGCGAGAATTGATTTCTTTATTAAGTAGTTGTGCTAAATCGGAATTTCCAAGAATTAAAACATTATTGGCAATAGCTTCAGATTTGATGATGTTGTAAAAAAGTTTACGCCAGCCAAAAAGCATTCCGGCGGCAATTAAAGTTAGAATTACTAATGTGGTTTGTGGCTTAATGCTACCAAGCCAAGGGGCGGCAAAATAGAATCCAACTATGGCGACGATAAAATTTATTAAGGATAGTTTAAAAATGTTATTAAGTAGTGATCCATTATTATAACTGATTTTTAAATCGTAAAAGCCGTTAATAAAAAAATTAGCTAACCAGAGAAAGAAAAAGATGGTAAATGGCCAAAAATGGGCATCCCAAGTGCTTATTGAGAGGGGGTATTGTTGACGAGTAATTAGCGCGATAATTAACGCTAAGTAAAAGATGGTTAAATCGCCCAAGAGTAATAAAATATTTTTACTTTTTAGCATAAAAATGTTGTAATTAATATCTTTGTTATATCAAAAAAAAGGCTAAAAATCAAGTTAGCCCTGTTATTTTTTGCTTTAATTTGCTATAATCAACCAAAATAGTGTTGATGATTAAATATGTTTAAAAAAACAATACCGTTTATAATAATATTTTCCTTATTTTTGTCGGCCTTGCCGGTCAATGCTTATGTGCCATCGGATCCATTATATGGCGACCAATGGTATTTATCTAAGATTAATGCAGAAAAGGCTTGGGATAGTGCTAAGGGTGATGGTGTGATTGTAGCGGTTTTAGATTCCGGTATTGATATTGACCACCCAGATTTAAAATCCAATATTTGGACTAACAATAAAGAGATTCCAGGTAACTGGAAGGATGATGATGGTAATGGTTATATTGACGATGTTCGGGGTTGGGATTTTATAACTGGTACTAACGATCCAAAACCTAAATTTGAAACGGGTTATAATAATTTTGGTATGCACCATGGTACAGCAGTTTCTGGTATCATTGCCGCTACGGCAAATAATGGCGAAGGTATAACTGGCGTTGCTTTTAATGCTAAGATCATGGCTTTAAGGGTGCTTTCTTCTAATGGTGAAGGTAATGTGGCTAGTTTGGTTAATGCTATTAAGTATGCGGTAAATAATGGCGCCTCTATTATTAATTTAAGTTTAGTGGGTGATAATTTTTCTGATTCCTTGCAAGAAACAATTAATTGGGCCAGTAAAAAAGGTGTTTTAGTGGTAGCGGCAGTTGGTAATGGTGATAATGGCAAGGGTATTGATTTAAATGCGACACCTAAATATCCTGTTTGCTATGGTAATAATTCGGATAATAATATTATTTTGGGAGTAGCTTCGGTTGATAATACCGATATTAAATCAATTTTTTCTAATTATGGAGATAGTTGTGTAGATTTGGTGGCCCCAGGAGAGTTTATTGAAAGTTTGGCTTTTTATTCGGTGCAAAAAGAAGGTTTCAAAAATTATTACTCCGCTTATTGGAATGGTACTTCTATGGCCTCGGCAATTATTTCTGGGGTGGCCGCTTTAGTAAAATCCAAAGATCCTTCAGCCACCCCTAAGCAAATTATTGATGTACTAATGTCATCGGCCGTTAAAGTGGATAATCAAAATGTTGATTATAAGGATGAATTAGGCGCCGGTCGGATTAATGCGGGGTTGGCTTTAGATAGTGTAGTAACGGCTTCTATTGATCCAAGTAGGGGATATGTGGCTAAATTATCTAATTCCTCAGCAGTTTATTATATTGATCAAAATAATATCCGTCACTTATTTTCTAATGAATATACTTATTGGACTTGGTATAAGGGTACTTGGGCAGAGCAGGGAATTAAGGTTATTAGTCAGGATGAGTTTGATCAGTTAAGAATTGGTTCTAATGTGACAGTGCGGGCAGGCACATTAATTAAATTTGAAAATAGCCCTCGTACTTACGCAGTTACTCCAGGTGCTGGTTTGTGTCAGATTTTTGATGAGTCAGCAGCCTTATCTTTATATGGTAATTCATTTAAAAAGCGGGTTAAATTGATTCAAAATGCTTTTGAACTTGATTATATTAATAATCGTGATTGCATTTTAACGGCAGAAAGTAAATATCCCAACGGTTCACTTATTCAGTATCAAGATTCTGGCTATGTATGGTATATTGAAAATGGTTTAAAGCGCCAAGTTACAGATGGTGCCTTTGAAATTAATAGTTTTGATAATCAAAATTTAGTAATTGATGTGGCTCCAGACATGAATTATGATTCAGGAACATCTATTAGTGGCTTAGAAAAAAGTATTTTTATTTATCGTAAATAGTAAACATATGGTCAAAAAAGCAATTTTTAATCAAGAAAACATTTTAGTAATCGGGGGTGCTGGTTTTATTGGTTCTCATTTGTGTGATGAACTAATTCAGCGTGCTAAGGTTTTATGTGTGGATAATTTTTTAACGGGTCGAGAAGACAATATTGCCCACTTATTGCAAAATTCCAATTTTAAATTTATAAATCAGGATATTGTGGCTGGTTTGGATTTAGAAAACTACCCCCTACCTAAACAGTTTGAAGTGGCTTTTCAAGGTTTGCAAGAAATTTATTTTTTAGCTACGCCGGGTTCGCCGAAATTTTATATGGATAAGCCGTTAGAAACTATGATGGCTAATTCTATTGGCTTACGTAATGCGCTAGAGTTAGCAGTAAAATATAAATCTAAATTTTTGTATATTTCTTCGCCGTCTGTTTGTGCTGATGTTTTTCCAACTCAGCCGATCGATGAAAAATTTATTGGCCCAGTTAATCAATTGGGTTTGCGCGCTTGTTATAGTGAATCCTTGAGATTTGGTGAAACCTTAGTGAATAATTATCGTTTGCAATATAATTTGGATACAAAAATTGTGCGCTTGTTTAATACTTATGGTCCGCGAATGGATTTGCACGATGGTCGTATGATTCCCGAATTAATTAAGGATGTTTTGTTGGGTAATAAAATCACGGTTTATGGTGAAGAAAAAGAGGTCAGTAGTTATTGTTATATAAAGGATGTCATAAAGGGGATAGTTAAGGTTATGGCCCGTGGAGAAAATGGTCCAATTAATTTGGGTTCGGATTGGAAAATTACCTTGAGTGAGTTAGCTAAAAAAGTTTCTTTGCTGAATGATAAGAATTTACGTATTGTTTATGAAGAAAAAAATCAGCTAATGATTAAGCAGCCAATTCCAGATATTACCCTAATGAAAGAAGCAATTGGTTGGTTTCCGATTGTGTTGATTGATGAGGGCTTGCGTGAAACTTATGATTATTTAAATGCCTACAAAGATATCTTGGGTACAAATAAATTTGGTCAATAATGAAAGAATTGGTTTTGATTCCGGCTTTTAACGAAGGCCAAAAAATTTTTGAAGTGGTGAAGCAAGTAAGAGCGCTATCTTACGAAGTTTTATTAGTGGATGATGGATCAAAAGATGATACGGCTAAATTAGCTAAAGAGGCTGGGGCTATAGTTTTGCGTCATATGATTAATCGCGGTCAAGGATCGGCATTGCGAACCGGTATTAAATATGCTCTGAATAATAATTTTTCTCGGGTAGTTTTTTTTGATGCCGATGGGCAAATGGCGCCAGTAGAAATTAGTAAAATACTTCTGCCATTACAGGCTAATCAATGTCAGGTGGCTTTGGGCTCGCGTTTTTTAGGTCAAACTAAAAATATGCCTTGGTCACGACTTATTACTTTAAAATTAGCTTTATTATTTACGCGCCTTACTACTGGATTAAAGCTCACTGATGTACACAATGGTTTTCAGGCTTGGAGCGCCGAAGCTTTAAAAAAACTTAGTTTAGTTCAAGATCGTCAGGCCTATGCCAGTGAGATTTTACAGGAATTAGCGGATAAAAAAATTAAATATCAAGAAGTACCAGTAACGATTGAATATACGGAATACTCGAAGAAAAAAGGGCAGAGTGTTTTTAATGCGTTTAATATTTTGTGGGATTTAATTATTAAAAAATAATTATGTTGATAAAATTAATTTTAATTTTAGCTATCGCTACTTTTATCGGTGTTTTAATTTCCCGTTTAAAACGCAAAGAAATTAATGGTCCGCAATTTTGGTTTTGGTTAGTTTTGTGGTGTTGTGCCATTGCAGTGATTTGGCATCCAGAGATTACTAGCTATTTAGCTAATATGGTTGGGGTTACTCGTGGCGTAGATTTAGTGGTTTATTCTTCAGTGATTATTCTTTTTTATGGTTTGTTTAGAATGATTACGCATATTCAGCGCTTAGAAAAAGCGATTACTAAAATTGTCCAAGAGTCTGCCCTAAAAGATGAGCAGAAAAATTAATCATATGATTTGTCCGGTTTGTTCTGGCGGGAGTGAAAAGTATTTGGATTATCGCCAGATTGGGCAGGGGAATTATGTTTTATGTCGCTGTAAAAAGTGCCATTTTTTGTTTACTGAAAATTTACCTAGTGAGGAGCAATTAGGAGTTTATTATCAAAAGTATGATTCTACGGGTAGTCGCGATAATTATTATCGCGATTTACCACAATATGCAAGCACTAAATACGGTCAACAATTAGTTAAATTATTTTTTAATTTAGCTAAAAAATACCAGTGGGTAAAAGGGGATAGAATGTTGGATTTGGGTAGTGGTGGCGGCATGTTTTTGGATATTTTAAAGAAATCTGGTTATCAAGAAATTGGCTTAGAAATATCACGCGAAGCGGTGGAATTTTCTATTAAGCAGTTTGGTGTTAAGGCCTTGGCGGCGGATGTTTTGCATGATATTTGGCCAGTAGAAAAGTTTAAAGCTGTTTTTATGTGGGACTTATTTGAGCATGTCAGTGATCAAAATAAATTATTAGAAAAAAGCCGAATTGCTTTAGTAGATAATGGTTATTTAATTATTGAAACGCCAAATAGTTGCGCACTAATTAATTTAATAATTTTAGGTTTATTAAAATTAAAAATCAGTTGGCCGGCGTCGTGGATGTTTGGTATTCATCATTTATTTATTCACAGTGAGCAATCATTAAAAAATATTTTAGCTCAACACGGTTTTAGGGTTTTAGAGGTCAAAAGTCAAAACACGGGAGCAGAAAGAATTTTTCCGTGGAGCATTAAATATTTTATCCCGCGCTTGGTGTTAGAGTTGATTAATTTGCTATCAGTCGCCTTAAAGCGGTATAATAAACTCATTATTATTGCGCAAAAACAATGATTCAACATAAAAAAATTACCATTATTATTGTTACCTATAATGCACGGCACTATATGCCGGAGTGTTTGGATAGTGTTTTCCATAGTCGTTATCCGCAAGATTTATTGCAGGTAATTGTGATTGATAATAATTCTGCCGATAGTACGGTTGGCTATATTAAAGAAAAATATCCGCAGGTGCGTTTGATTGTAAATAAAGATAATACTGGCTTTGCCAAGGCTAATAATCAAGGCTTCTTTTTGGCGCAAAAAAGCGCATGTGATTATGCGGTATTGTTAAATCAAGATACTATTGTAGAGCCAAATTGGTTAGAGCACATGGTAGAAGTGGCCGAAAGTGACAAAAAAATCGCCATTGTTCAGCCAAAGTTGTTATTGCATCCAGAAAAGCATTTAATTAATTCTTTTGGTAATAGCATTCATTATTTGGGTTTTGCTTTTTGTAATCATTATCGTGAGCCAGATAATAAAAAGAACGAAATTTTTGAATTGCCTTATGCTTCTGGTGCCGCTTGTTTGTTAAAAATGTCGGCAATAGAAAAAATGAAAGACTGGGATTTATTTGATGAGCGCTTATTTATGTATCATGAAGATGTTGATTTGGGCTGGCGTACGCGCTTAGCTGGCTTTAAAGTAGTATTAGATCCATTTGCTGTAGTTTATCATAAATACAATTTTGGTAAGGCGAAGTATAAATTTTATTACATGGAACGCAATCGCCATATTGTGATGTTGGAAAATTATAAATGGCGAACATTGTTATTATTATCGCCAATTTTGTTAGTAGTAGAATTGGGTATGTTTGTTTATGCTCTTAAAAATGGTTGGTTTAAAGAAAAGCTGGCTGGCGACATGTGGGTTTTATCGCGCTTAGGTTCTATTTTGAAGCGTCGAAATATGGTACAGCGTAAATTGCGCAAAGTAACAGATAAAGAAATTATTCGATTGTATGTTGGTTCCATAAAATTTCAAGATCTTCAATATTTTTTAATTACCTATGTGGCCAATCCGATAATGGAAATTTATCTGAAGTTAGTACAAAAAATTATTAGTTGGTAAAAAAATAAAAAACTCGTCGACATTATGGTCGGCGAGTATTGTTTTTAGTCTGCACTACTCGTGGCTGTAATGATGGCCACGATAGCATTGTTGAGCTGTTCCGGCTTGGTAGAATCGTAGACGCCAATGACATTTGACCGCGCATAAAGCAGTTTATCATCTGTGACGCCCATTCTGACCCCAGAACCGATTTGATAGTGAATCGGCTTGTGATCATTATTGCAAGTCCAAGTGCCTTCCTTAGAGTAAATTTGCACTCCAGGAGGGCATTCTCGTTGGAATTGAACGGTGTTTCCGGTTTGGTCGGTGGCGACCAAATAAACAAGATTTTCTCGTTTCATGGTACACCTCCGTTAGTTAAATTAAAGAGCGCTACTTATATTATATCAAATTTTTGGCTATAAAATCTAAAGCGTCAATTACACCCAGAGTATGGCCATATTGGCTTTGCAGAATGGTAGCTTTTTGGGCTTGGTGAATTTTTTCTACCGTTTTTTGATTTTTTTCTAGTAAATTTAAAAGCTTAGCGGAGGCGTTAGCGGGAATAAAAGAGTAGTCAGCGCCTAAAATCATGTGACTGTCGTTTAAAGAATCGGCAATGCCAATAGTTTTTAAATTGTTGGCAATATGGCGCATGCCGGTAAATTTATTAAAACCCAAAGGGATAATATCTACCGCTACATTAGAGTGAGTGACCAAGACATGATCAGTAAAGCCTAATTCGTTAACTAGATTTTTTACGCGATCATGAATAATATCCGGTTCTGGCCCACTGCTTTCATCTCTAGTGAATAGGCTAATAGTGGATAGCCGGCGACCAAAATATTTTACTTCGGGGATGTTGGCTTGGCGAAGTTTATCTTCTAATGATTTAATAATTTTTAATGTTTCGCTTGGCACAATAATTTTTTCTTCTATGCCTTCGCTTATAGTGCAGCCGGTTTCTAAAATATAACCGTCAAATAATTGGCGAATTGATTCGGGAATATATTGCTGGATAAAAGTTAGGTCATTGCCGGAGCAGACATAAATTAGACAATCTTTTTTTAAGGCAGATAATTTTTCGGCTAATGGAGAAATTAGGTTATTTTCTATTTGCCATTGCTCATTAAGTAAGGTGCCGTGTAAGTCGATGCCAATTAAATATTTTTTAGACATAGCTTTGACTGAGTTCGTTTAAAATAGTATGCTTTAAGTAGTTGTATAAGCAAATAATATCAGTAAAATGAACAAAAAGCTAGCGATTATCGTTTGCGCTTGGCCACCAAATGGGGGCGGTATTGGTAATAACGCTTATTATCAGGCTAAAGAGCTTAGTAAGCGTGGTTTTGATGTCACAGCCTTTACGCCAGTGATTAAAGGCAAGAGATATGCCGTGGATACTGGTTATACTTTTAAACCGCTTAAAAACTGGCTTGGACTTGGCCATGCTGGATTTTTATTAAGTTTATTATGGCAATTGCGTAATTTTGATATTGCGCATTTATATTACCCTTTTTTTGGTACGGATTTAGTGGTGATATTGGCTAAAAAAATATATCCGCGTCTTAAGTTAGTGGTGCATTACGAAATGGACGCCATTGGCTTTGGTTGGCAGAAATATTTCTTTGCCGTTTATTCTAAGTTATTTTTAGGGTTAATGGTTAAGGCTTGTGATAAGTTTTTTGTTTTATCCGAAGATCACGCTAAGTATTGTCGTTTAAAACCATTTTTTACTAAACAGCATGAAAAGTTTGTAGTTGTGCCTAATGGTATTGATGAAAATATTTTTCAGCCCCAGGAAAAAGATTTATTATTTAATCAGTATTATAATTTAGGTGAAAAAACTAAAAAAATTATTTTTGTTGGCGGATTAGATAAACAGCATTTTTTCAAGGGCGTGGATGTATTAATTAGGGCGGTAAAAAATTTGAGTATTAAAAACGACTTAGCACTCTTGGTGATTGGCGATGGGGAGTTAAAAAAACAGTACAAGGATTTGGCACGACAATTAGGCATTGAAGATAGGATTATTTTTCTGGGCTGGGTTAAAAACGAAGAATTGCCAAAATACTATAGCAATTGTGATGTGTTTGTTTTACCATCTACTGAAAGCACGGAAAGTTTTGGTATAGTGATTGCTGAGGCTCAAGCTTGTGGTTTGCCGGCAGTGGTTTCAGATTGGCCGGGTAGTCGTAAAACGATTAAAAATGAAGTGACAGGTTTGTTGTGTGAGCCCAAAAATGCTCTTGATTTAGCAGAAAAAATGAATAAAATATTGAGTTATCCACATACCGCGCAAAGTATGTCAGAACAAGCGATTAAGCGCGCTAAAGCTAAATATTCTTGGTCAGTGGTAGCTGATTTGATGGCGGATGTTTATCGTCAATTATGAAAATAGCTGTCATCCATTCAATTTATAAACCCTTTTTTAGGGGTGGCGCTGAAACGGTGGTGGCCACGGTAGTAGAGCGTTTGCGTTTACTTAAGCATGATGTTTCTGTTATTACTTTGGGCAAAAAAGAAGATGTTGAGTTATTGGAGGGGGTGAGGGTTTATCGTTTGTCGGCGGAGAATATTTTTAATTATTTAGATATCAATAAGAAACCATTTTGGCGTCGTATTTTTTGGCATATTCGCGATATGTTTAATTTTAAGCAGGCGAACAAGGTGATGAATATCATTAAACAAAATAAACCAGATTTAATTTTGACGCATAATTTAAAAGGTTTAAGTTATATTTTGCCAGGAAAATTAGCCAGATTAGATGTTCCTTGGATCCATACTATTCATGATGCGCAGTTGATTTACCCTAGTGGCTTGGTGGAATCTAGAGATGGTTTAGTGGCTAAAGCTTATCGCATAGTGTGTCGATTTTTATTTAGTGCGGTTAAAAAAGTGATTTTTCCATCGCATTACTTTACTGATTTATATGATAGACATGGTTATTTTGATTTTGCTGATAAAAAAGTTTTAGGCAATCCAGTGGATGTGGTAGTTAAAGAAATAAAATTTGATGGTCGTATTGATAATTTAGTTTACATCGGTCAAATTGAAGAATATAAAGGTATTTTAGAATTAATTACCGAATTTAAAAAGATTGTGGGCGATTTTACCTTGCATGTGGTGGGTGAAGGATCGGCAAGTGAAAAGGCTAAAATATTAGCCGATGATGATCGAAGAATTATTTTTTACGGCCAATTAACCCATCAGGAACTAGAAGATAAAATTTGGCCTCAGATTGATTTATTGGTTAATCCGTCAAAAACGCCAGAAAGCTTTGGCATGGTGATTATTGAGGCGTTTGCCCATGGTATACCGGTTTTAGCCGCAAATATTGGAGCTTTGCCGGAACTGATTAAAGACAAGCAAATGGGTTGGTTATTTAATTGGTCTAAAGGTAATTTTGGTGAAAAACTTAATCGTATTTTAACTAGTCGCGAAGAAATTAATTTTTCTGAAGATCGCTTAAACGAAGCAAAAAAGTTTCAAGTAGAAAATTATTTGAAGGCCGTGTTGGAATTTGCTAAGCTTAATAAATAACAATTAAATTTATGGAAATATTATTAGTGATTCTATTAGCTTTGGTTTTGTTGGCTTTGGCGGGAATGTTTATTTTGTTTAGTCAAAAAATGGAGCAATTAGGCAATCAAGATAAAAATGGCCAGTCTTTGGTGATGTTGCAAGAGCGTATTAAAGAATTGAATCAAGCGATGGATTTAAATATTCGCAATTTAAATCAAACGGTAGATGGAAAATTAACTGAATCTAATCGTCAAATGCAAAGTCAGTTTAGTCAGAGCTTGAGTGTAATTAGGGGTGTAACCGAAAAGGTAACCCAGTTACAGGAAACTAATAAGCAGGTAATGTCTTTTACTGAGCAGTTAAAAAATTTAGAAAAAGTTTTAACTAATTCTAAAAATCGCGGTTCCCTTGGTGAAGCGGGTTTGGATTTAATTTTGCAAAATATTTTACCGCCCCAGGCTTATGAGATGCAATATCGCTTTAAAAATGGTGATGCCGTCGATGCGGTAGTGAAAATTAAAGACAATGTATTACCGGTAGATGCTAAGTTTTCTTTAGAAAATTATCGTCGAATTTTAGATGAAACTGATGAGAGTAAAAAGTTAGTCTTAGAAAAAGCTTTTAAAGATGATTTAAAAAAGCGTATTGATGAAACGGCTAAATACATTCGTCCAGAAGAGGGAACATTGGATTTTGCTTTTATGTTTATCCCATCAGAGGGTATTTATTATGATTTATTAATTAATGAGGTGGGCGCCGTTAAGGTAAATACTCGCAGTTTAATTGATTATGCTTTTAATGAAAAGAAGGTGATTATTGTGTCTCCAACCACTTTTGCTGCTTATTTGCAAACAGTATTGCAAGGTTTACGCGCGCTGAAAATCGAAAAAGACGCCAAAGAAATTCAAGGTAATGTGGAAAAATTACAAAAGCATATTTTGGCGTATAGTGATTATTTTGAAAAATTGGGCAATAATTTAGGCACCACCGTTAATTCCTATAATTTGGCTGGTAAAGAATTAAAAAAGATCGATAAGGATATTGTTAAGATTACTAAGTCGGATAGCGAATTGGAAGTGAATTTATTAGAGAAGCCAAGTAGTGAGGAATAATTGCAATATTTATGAAGCCATTTAAAAGAGAGGTTACTGGACCGGAATTATCAGAGGAGAATAGAATTAAAGAAGCCGTTATTAAATTACGAGAAGAGTTAAAAATTTTAACGGGCTTAGGTACTTTGGTATTTGAATTAAAAGAATGGATTAATCAAGGACATTTGCCTTTGGGGGAGAGCGGAGATATTTTAATTGATGCCATACCAAGTCAAGTGGATAGTGTAAGAGAGTATTTAGGTTCAGAAAAAGAGTATATCCTAGTTAAAGAGGGGCCTGGTCCGCGTTACGCAACTGGTGGTGGGTATTGGTTTATTTTAAATTTAAATAAGTAGTTTTGGTAATTGTATTAATATTTTTTGTTGGTGGGGTTTTCTTAGTTATGTTATAATAAATCCATGAATAAAACCGAATTACAAAATTTAATTTTAGCCATTTCTAAAGAATATCAGATTATAGCACCTCAAAGAATTGATGGTGTACTTAAGGTAGCGCCAGTAACAGATTTAAAAAATATTGATTGGTCGGCCGAAATGCCAGTTAATTCTTTTAAGCAATGGCTAATTCCGGCTGAGGAACGCTTATTTGGCATTAGTGGCGGTAATTTAAAAGAAGAAACTCGTGTTTGGCCAAAATTTTCTTTGGTGGGCATTAATGTTTTGGATTTAAAGGCGTTGGCTTTGTGGGAGCAGGTATTTTCTAAGGATAAATATTATCAAGAACGTCGTCGTCGTACTTTAATAGTGGGATTAGGTACGGGCGCGCCCGAGGAATTTAAAAAATATAAAGTCTTTACCCATAATTGGGAAGAAAACTTTTTAGAGCACTTAGTGTTTGATATCTTTTTGATGGCCAGAGTTAATGATGGTTATGATTTATATTCCGGATCAGAAAAAGGTCAGTTATTTTTAGAAAAGCGTGGTGCCAAAAAATATCAGCACGTAGAATTTGCTGGGCCGATTGCCGAAGAAGGCCAAGATAAGCGCATGTTATTGTTAAAAAAGAAAGTTGATCAGTCTTTTGATCAGCCAATTTGGGAAGAATTGGGCAAAACTTGCATCGCTTGTGGTAAGTGTTCTATTGTATGCCCGACTTGTTTTTGCTTTGATTTAGAAGATAAAAATGATGTGAATAATACCGGTCGCGTTCGCAAGTGGGGTAATTGCTTTTATAATGATTTTTCTTTGGTGGCTGGCGGGCATAAATCGCTAGATACCGCTAAACAAAAGATTTATTTTTGGTATACCCATAAATTTGTGCGCATTCCTAAAGAATACGGCTTGCCGGGTTGTGTTAGTTGTAATCGTTGCAGTAATGTTTGCCCAGTGGGAATTAAAATCAATGAGGTGCTTAAAAATCTATGATCAATATTTATCAACCGCAAAAAGCTAAAATTGTTGCCGTTGAGTGCTTGTCGCCCGATACAATTTTGTGGCGTTTAAAATTTATTGATACTAAGCAGCAAAAAAACTTTGCTTTTATTCATGGCCAATTTATGCAAGTGGGTTTGCCGGGTTGGGGCGAGTGTCCGATTAGTATTTGTTCGTCGCCGTTTGAGGCAAAAAATTATTTTGAGTTAGCTATTCGTGACGTGGGTTTATTGACGCATAAATTCAGTAATTTAATAGTAGGTGATGAGGTAGATATTCGTGGCCCGTTTGGCAACGGTTTTGACGTGGAAAAGGCTAAAGATTTACCGTTGATTGTAATTGGTGGCGGTTGTGGTTTTATTCCACTTAGGCCAATTATTGTTGATTATATGGCCGGCCGATTAGATAATACGGTGATGCAAATTTTTTATGGCTGCTTAAATCAGCACTCAATACTTTTTAAATCTGAGCATGATTACTGGAAAAAGCATAGCGAGTTTAATTTAACTTTAGATAAGCCAGAAAAAGATTGGAAAGGGGATAAAGGCTTAATTACTAATTTATTGGCTAAACGCGTTATTACTTCTAATTCTATTGCCATTATTGTTGGTCCGCCAGTGATGTATAAGTTTGTGGTAGAACAATTGCAGGCCAAAGGCATAAAAGATGAAAATATTTATGTGTCATTAGAAAAGAAAATGTATTGCGGGGTTGGTGTTTGCCAACATTGCGCTATTGGCCCGTATTATGTATGTAAAGATGGCCCGGTATTCACCTGGAGTGAAATTAAAGATTATATTAAATTTAATTAATTTTTTAAATATATGTTGGGAGTAGCATTGGTAGTTGTGGGTTTGGTTTTCTTGCTCAAGTATTTGGGCGTAGTGCCAGCGATCAATTGGGATTTGATTTGGCCAATTGCTTTGATCGTTTTGGGTTTGGCTACCATTTTTCGTAAAAACAGAATGTAATTTAAATTTATGTGTTTGACTTTACCGGCAAAGGTCTTGTCGGTTTCTGGCGTTTCGGCCAAATTAGAAGTGAGTGGCCGAGAAAAAGAAGTAAAAATGTTAACGCCAGAAGACTTACAGATCGGTGACTGGGTTTTATTTACCAATGATTTTTTACTGAAAAAAATTTCCGCTTCAGAGGCAGAAGAAATTTTTGCGTTGCTAAAAGCTTATCCATTGGCCGAGCCCAGTCAAAATCAAGAATTAAAAAATATCTTAGCTAAAGCTAAGTCAGACAAATTGCAACAGGCAGATATTGAATATTTATTAACCTTAAAATCCGAAGCTGATTTAAATGAGTTGTATTCTGAGGCCAATATTACCAGAAAAACTAGTATTAAAGATCATATTTGCGTGCATGGTTTGATTGAGTTTTCTAATTATTGCGCTAGTAATTGTCAGTATTGTGGCATTAGATGTGGTAATCAGGCGGTAAAGCGTTATCGTATGACGAGCGAAGAAATTATTGAAGCGGTGCGAGAAGCGGTAGAGGATAAAGGTTATAAAATTTTAGTATTGCAATCCGGGGAAGATTATACTTATTCTGACGCTGATTTAATAAGTTTAGTGACAGAAATTAAAAAGCGTTTTCGCGCGTTTTTATATTTGAGTATTGGTGGTCGCTCTTTGGAAGTTTATCAGCAATTAAAAAAAGCTGGTGCTAATGGCGTTTTAATTAGATACGAAGAAATGAATGATAGATTGTATACTGATTTGCATCAAGGCGAAGATGGTGCCGATCGCCGTGCATTAATTGATGGTTGTTTAAAATTAGGTTATACCATTGCCACTGGTTTTATCGCTGGCTTACCTAAGCAATCAGTAACTGATTTAGCGGTAGATATTTTGACGCTAAAAAGGTTTAATGCTTTCATGCCGTCATTTGGGCCATTAGTGCCATCGAAAAATACCCCGTTGGTTGATGAGATAATTTTACCAGAAGAAATGATGTTAAAAATTATTGCCACTATTCGCTTAGTTTTACCTAAAGCCAGAATACCCGTTACTACTGCCATGGAAACGCTTTATGGTGAGCAATTTCGGCATAAGGCGTTTATGGCTGGCGCTAATGCGATCATGCTTAATTTAACGCCAGAAAAGTATCGCGCCGATTATGAAATTTATGAGAATAAATTCTATGATCAGGAGAAAAAAATGGAAAAATGGGCACTATTTAAAGGGGATTTAAGCTATGAGATGCTTGAAGAAGAGTTGAAGGTGAAAATTTAGTCGCCTAAAGTGTAAAAATTTGCTAAAATATATATAGTATGAAGGCAAAAAATAAAACTACAAAATTAAAAATTGCTATTGTGGGCTTAACCTCTTGTGAAGGGTGCCAATTTGCTATGTTGGATGAAGGTCCAAGATTTTTAAGTTGGTTGAAAAATTTTGAGGTGGAAGAATTTAGATTAATTGAAGATGAGCCAATGACGGCGCGTCGGTTTGATATTTGTTTTGTGGAAGGTAATCCGGTGACAGAAGAAAATATTAAACTATTAAAATTATTACGTCAGCAATCTGATTTTTTGGTAGTGCTGGGCAATTGCGCGGCGCTAGGCGGTGTTTGGGAGATGAAAAACTATGGCGATAAGAAAAAGACGATTAAACAAGTTTATCATGATATTAAGGTGCCTAATCCAGATATCAAAGAAGTGGATAATTTTGTGAAAGTAGATTTGACTATTCCTGGCTGCCCAATTACCGGTAAAGAGTTTATGGAAATTGGTTATCAGTTATTGGCTGGGCGTAAACCAAGAATTTCGCAAAATCCGGTATGTTACGAATGTCAAAAATTAGGTTATGAGTGTTTATTGCAAAAAGGTCAAATTTGCTTAGGGCCAATAACCTTGGGTGGCTGTGAAGCAGTGTGCTTGAAGAGTAAACAGGCTTGTTGGGGTTGTCGCGGGTTATTTGAGGGCGCGCAAGTGAGTAATTTGATGGCTTATTTATTGTCTAAATTTACAAAAAAACAAGTTGATCGCGTAATGGAAGTATTTGGCGCTAAAGATACAATCATGCAAGAATGGTCTAAAGAACAGAAGGCAACTAAAAAAGTGATTAAAAAGAAAATAAATGTTTTACCTAAGGCTGACAAATAATTATGACAAGGTAGCGCATTTTTTAATTTCTTCAATGATGTCAAGTACGGTTTATGCGATTTCTGGTAGTTATTTGGCGGCGGTTTTATTTTCTTTGGCGGTTGGTTTGACTAAAGAAATTAGTGATCAGTTTATGCGTACTAATGATTTAAAAGAAAGTAGTTTGGATATGTTGTTTAATGTGTTGGGAATAGTGGTTGGACTTTTAGTTATTAAAATTTTTATTTAAGATATGAAAATCCAAATCAATCATATTGGTAAAATGGAAGGTCACACTGATTTTGTGGCTGAGATTATGAATGGCGATGTTAAATCGGCTAAGTTGTTAACGGCTGAGGGCACGAGGTTGATCGAGGGGATTTTGGTTGGTCGTCATTTTACAGAGGCGCCAATTGTCACGGCGCGTATTTGTGGTATTTGTCCGGTGGTGCATAATTTAACCTCAATTAAGGCAATTGAAAATGCTTTAGATATTAAAGTTAGTGAACAAACGGTTAAGCTCAGACAGGCTATGTCGATGGCGCAAATTATTCACTCACATGCGCTTCATTTATTTTTTTTATCGTTAGCTGATTTTTTTGATATTGAAAATGATTTGCAATTAATTAAACAATATCCTAAAGAAACTCAAAGTGCGATGCGCGTTCGTGATTGGGCGCTAAAGATTATTGAAGTGATTGGTGGTCGCGCTATTCATCCGATTAATTCCGAAGTGGGTGGATTTAAGGTGACACCAAATAAAGAGGAATTGCAAGTGCTTTTGGGTCAATATCAAGCGGTATTGAAAGACTCCTTATCCTTAATTCACTTAGTGTTAAAAATTAAATACCCTAAATTTTCTCGTACCACTAAACATGTGGCGTTATCGGCCGATCATAATTATGCTATTTATGATGGTGATTTGAATTTGGGTGGTTTTAAAAAAGTGCCAGCGGTTAACTTTGCTAAGAATATTAAAGAAATTGAAGAACCGTATCGTCATGCTAAATCAGCTACACTAAAGGGCGAACCGTTTATGGTTGGCGCGTTAGCTAGAATAAATTTGAATCATCAAAAACTAAATCCTTTGGCGGCAGGAGTTTTAAAAAGTTTAAATTGGGAATTACCACAATACAATAGTTTCTGTAATATTACCGCGCAAGCAATTGAGGTTTTGCATGCCGTAGAAGAGGTGGGTAAATTATTAACACACTTGGTGGCAGAAATTAAGCCCGAAGCTAGTCGGTTAGCAGAACTGGGTATCGTGGCCGGGGCTAATCCACTTGGTAAATTATGTATTGGGGCGGCGGCAGTAGAAGCTCCTCGAGGCACCTTGTATCATCATTATGAAATTGACGCTAATGGTTTTATCACTAATTGTGATATCATTACACCAACTTGTTCTTTTCTGCGTAATCTAGAAGAAGATATTAAAACTTATTTACCAGATGTGATTAAGATGGATGCCAAAAAACGATCACTAAAAATCCGCGCTTTGATTCGTGCTTATGATCCTTGCATTTCTTGTGCTACTCATTAATTAAAATTATTATGCACGATTTTCACTTAGCAGATATTATTTTTAAAACTATTTTAGAGCATGCTGAAAAAAATAGTTTAAATAACGTTAAATCGGCGACAGTAGATTTGGGTTCCATCGTAGAACATGGCGAAGAAGTGTTACCAGAAAATGTTAAATTTAATGTGGATATGTTATCTAAAGGTACTTTAGCTGAGGGGATAGTGTTAAAAATTAATAAGATTACAGGGCATAGTTGGATTTTAAGAGAGATTGAGGGGGATAAGTAACCCTTTCGTTTTTGGTTAAATTTATGATAAAATGTTAAACGCTATGAAAATAAAGTCTATAAAACAAGTTAAAAATTGGAAAGGGAAGCGCGTATTGATTCGCGTGGATTTTAATGTGCCACTAACTAAAGACGGAAAGGTGGGCAAAAGTGAAGATTATCGCATTGTAAAAACCTTGCCGACACTTAAATTTTTGGCTAAAAAAGGGGCAAAATTAATATTGATGGCCCACTTGGGGCGACCAGATAGTAAAGTAGTAGAAGATTTGCGCTTAACACCGGTGGTTAAAAGATTATCCAATTTATTAAAGAAAAAAGTTAAAAAGAGTTCAGTAATTATTGGAGAAGAAACCAATAGATTGATCGCTAAAATGAAAAATGGTGATATTTTGATGTTAGAAAATATTCGTTTTGATGCGCGTGAAGAGCAAGCTGATCAGGAGTTTGCGAAACAATTAGCTAGTTTGGCTGATATTTATGTTAATGACGCTTTTGCGGTTGATCATCGCGCCCAAGCTTCGGTTTCTACGATTCAGGAATTTTTGCCTAGTTATGCCGGTTTATTGTTAGAATCAGAGGTGGTTAATTTATCTAAGGCATTATATAAACCCAAAAAGCCGATGGTGGCGATTATTGGTGGGGCAAAAATTTCCACTAAAATTAAGGTAATTAAGAATTTTTTAAAGGTGGCGAGCAAAATTTTGCTTGGTGGCGCTTTGGCCAATACCGTTTTGTTGATTAAGGGCGTTTCGGTAGGTAAGTCGCTAGTAGAAAAAGACATGGAAGAAGAAATTAAAAACATTGAGCTAACGGAAAATAAATTAGTGGTGCCAGTTGATGGTTTAATGGCTAAAAGTTTTAAAAGTAGTCATGGGCGATTGGGTGCCTTGGCAAAAGTAAAAGAAAATGAAATAATTCTAGATATTGGTCCGGATACTATCCAGCTTTATGCTAGTATCATTAAACAAGCTAAGATGATTGTTTGGAATGGCCCGATGGGATTGATTGAAAATCCAACTTTTACAAAAGGCACCGAGGCAATTATTAAATTGTTAGCCAAAGCCAAGGGGGAGAAGATTGTTGGTGGTGGTGAAACAGTGCAAATGATTCGCAAAATGGGGTTAGAAAAGAAATTCAATTTTATTTCTACTGGTGGCGGAGCGATGTTAGAGTTTTTAGAAGGTAAAGAATTACCGGGTTTATCTAAATTAATTAAGTTTTAGTAATAACTAAAAAATATGAACGAGGAAAAATGTTGTTCTAATGGCGTTTGTGGCTGTGCTATTGGTCATAAAGTTGCCGGGGCTTTTGCAATTTTAGTTTTGGTGGTCCTAGGGTTTTATTTATTAGGATTAGCTCGTAATTCTTTTAAATCTTATGATTTCATTGGTAAAACTCCAGATTATAAAAATCAAATCGCGTTTAATGGTACAGGCAAGGTTTCAGCTACTCCAGACGTAGCGGTTATTAATATTGGTGTGATTTCTGAAAAATCTACGGTAACTGAGGCGCAAAAAGACAATAATACCAAGATGAATAAGATTATGGACACAGTTAAATCTCAATTTAAAGTTGAGGCTAAAGATATTAAGACTGATAATTATTCTATTCAGCCAAGGTATGATTGGTCTAATAATCAATCTAAAATTATTGGCTATACAGTTAGTCAAAATGTTGAAGTAAAGGTAAGAAATTTTGATAATATCGGTGATATTTTAACCAATGCTGGATCTTTGGGTGCTAATAGCGTTAATGGTCCACAATTTACCATTGATGATCCAACTGAGTTAAAAGTGCAAGCGAGAAATTTGGCAATCAAGCAAGCTAAAGACAAGGCTAATGAATTAGCTAAACAGCTTGGCGTTAAATTGGGCTCTGTAGTTAGCTTTACTGAGGGTAGTGGTTATGTACCAAGTCCAATTAATTATTATCGCTCGGACATGATGGCGGGCAGTGTAGATAAGGCAGTTGCGCCAACGGCCGTGATTGAGTCTGGAACTCAGGATATTACAGTTGAGGTTTCAGTTACTTATGAAATAAAATAAATAAAATATAAAGTATGGCAACCATTGCAAAGATTACTGCCAGAGAAATTTTAGATTCTCGTGGCAACCCAACGGTAGAAGTAGAAGTAGTTTTGTCTAATAAAATCAAAGCTTGGGCTGGTGTGCCTTCGGGAGCCTCTACTGGTAGCCGTGAAGCATTAGAATTGCGTGACGGTGATAAAGCGCGTTACAATGGTTTGGGTGTTTTAAAAGCAGTTTCTAATGTTAATAATATTATCGCTCCACGCTTAATTGGAATGAATCCTAAAAAGCAAAAAGAGATTGATGCCTTAATGATTGAGTTGGATAACACGGATAATAAGGGCAATCTTGGAGCCAATGCGATGTTGGGTGTGTCTTTGGCCGTTTGTCGTGCCGCAGCGATTGCTAGTAAAAAGCCATTATACGCTTATTTGAGAGAAAAATATTGGAAGAAATTGGATGGTTGGAAGTTTCCTAAGCCAATGATGAATATTATGAATGGTGGCGCTCATGCCGGTTGGTCTATTGATATTCAGGAATTTATGGTTACTCCGCAACAAACAAATATTCACGAAGCGGTTCGTTGTGGCGCGGAGATTTTTCATACCTTAAAAAAGATTTTAAAAGCGGATGGTTTTCCAATTACTGTTGGTGACGAGGGTGGTTATGCACCTAAATTAGCGGGTAATGAAATGGCCTTGCAAACTATTGCTAAAGCCGTAGAAACTGCTGGTTATAAATTTGGTTCTGATGTGCGTATTTCTATTGATGCGGCCGCTTCCGAATTTCATGAAAATGATATTTATGACATGAAGGCGGATGGCAAACAGCGCACTTCGGCTGAAATGGTAGAAATGTATAAGGGTTGGACTGAAAAATATCCAATTGAAACTTTGGAAGATGGTTTAGGTGAAAGTGATTGGACTGGTTGGGCTATGTTGACTAAAGTTTTGGGCGATAAAATTGGCTTGGTTGGTGATGATTTGTTTGTGACCAATCCAAAAATTTTAGCTGAAGGTATTAAAAAGCATATTGCTAATTCTATTTTGATTAAGTTAAATCAAATTGGTACCGTTTCCGAAACTGTTGAATGTATGAAATTAGCACAGAAACATAAATATAGTATCGCTGTTTCTCATCGTTCAGGTGAAACTGTCGATGATTTTATCGCTGATTTAGCAGTCGCTTCTAACGCTGAATATATTAAGACTGGTTCTTTATGTCGCGCTGAAAGGGTGACTAAATATAATCGTTTGATGGAAATTGCTGAAGAATTAAAATTAGCTTAATAAAAAATGGCTAAAGCTAAAGCGCCAATTTATAAAAAAGTTGTTTTACTAATTCTTGATGGTTGGGGATTGGGGAAATCGGATGCGTCTAATGCGATTTTCATGGCCAAAACCCCAACGATCAATGGTTTGTATCGTAAATACCCATGGGTTACTTTGGAAGCTTCTGGTTTGCCTGTTGGTTTGCCGTTAGGGCAGGTGGGTAATTCTGAAGCGGGTCATCTTAATCTTGGCGCTGGCCGAATTGTGGATCAGGATGTGGTAAAAATTTCTAAGCAAATTAGCACGGGTGAATTTTTTAAAAACCCGGCTTTTTTGGCGGCGATTAAGCATGTTGAAAATAATAAATCTAACATTCATTTAATGGGTTTATTGTCTACTGATCAAAGTCCACACAGTAGTCCAGATCATTTAATGGCTCTTTTGATGGTTTTTAGGCGCGTTACAACGGGTAATATTTATTTACACTTATTTACTGATGGTCGTGATTCTCCACCGCGCTCGGCTTTAAAGGCGGTAGAGGCCTTAGAAAGATTTTTAACCCCAAAAGAAAAAATTGCCACTATAATTGGTCGTTTTTATGCTATGGATCGAAAAAAATCTTGGGATAGGAATAATAAGGCTTACGAAGCGATGGTTCTTGGGGTTGGCCATAAAGGGAATAGTCCGCAAGAAGGTATTACTAGAGCGTATAATGCCAATGTGACTGATGAATTTATTGAGCCGGTAATTATGTATGATGGTGATAAGATGTTGCCCCGTATTAGTGATAAAGATGCGCTGGTGTATTTCAATTTGCGTTCTGATCGCGCGCGCCAATTAACGAAGCTTTTTGTGCAGAAAGATTTTGAGGGTAAAAATTTAGGGGCGCCGAAGCGTAAGAAAGTTTTGCAAGATTTATTGTTTGTAGCCATGACTGATTTTGGTCCTGATCTGGATACTATCTATACTGCTTATCCATCAGAGGATGTAAGAGAAACTTTGCCGTTAGCGTTAAAAGATAAAAAACAAATTTATATTGCCGAGAGTGAAAAGTATGCTCATATGACTTACTTTTTTAATGGTGGTTATGCTGATAAAATTGATGGCGAGGATCGGGTAATGGTGCCATCGCCAATGGTTGATTCTTATGATTTGAAGCCAGTGATGTCTACGGCTCAAATTACGACTAAAATTTTAGGCGCGCTTCGCAAGTATGATTTTATTGCCGCTAATTTTGCTTGTCCGGATATGGTAGGGCATACGGGTAATTTTAAGGCTGGAATTAAGGCGGCAGAGGCAGTTGACAAGTATGTCAAAAAAGTGTTACAAGCCGTGCTTAAAGCTAAGGGTGCATTGATTATTACCGCTGATCATGGTAATCTAGAGTACATGCTTAATTTAGAAACCGGTGAAATTATTACGGAACACACAGGTAATCAAGTGCCATTTATTTTAGTGGGTCGTGATTTTAATCATAAAACTCAGTTAAAAACTGGCGGTTGCCTGGGTAATGTGGCGCCAACGATATTAAAATTAATGGGAGTTAAAAAAGATCCATTAATGACTAAAGATAGTTTATTGTAGTTATGACCAATAAGAGATTAAAGCCAGTAGTATTATTGATTCTTGATGGTTGGGGAGTGGCTCCGCTATCACGTTCTAATGCCATTTCTTCGGCTAATACTCCAGCTCTGAATAATTTATTAAAAAGCTATCCCGCTTTAACCCTTCAGGCTTCGGGTGAGTCTGTTGGTTTGCCATGGGGTGAGTTTGGTAATTCCGAGGTTGGTCATTTAAATTTAGGATCAGGAAAGTTGCTTTATCAGAATTTACCATTAATTGATCACGCCATTTCTGGTGGCGATTTTTTTGTTAATGAAAAATTTGTCGTGGCTATTACTCATGCTAAAAAAACTAAAGGAGATTTGCATATTATGGGCTTAACTTCTTCCGGTGGGGTGCATAGCTCGCTTAATCATTTATTTGCTTTATTAGATTTATGTGAAAAGCAAAAATTTAATCGAGTTTATATTCATGCTTTTTTGGATGGTCGCGATATGCCGTATAATTCTGGCATCGATATGATCAATAAAATTAAGCATAAAATAGAAAAAGATAAGATTGGGCAAATTGCCACTTTGTCTGGCCGTTTTTATGCCATGGATCGCGATAATCATTGGGAGCGTATTGCTTTAACTTATGATGCTATGACTCAAGGCAAGGCCACCAACTATTTTGATGACGCCACCGAAGCGGTTCAGGCTTCTTATGATAAAAAAGTTTATGATGAAGAATTTATACCGGTAGTCATTACTAAAAAAGGCAAGCCGGTGGCGCAAGTTAAATCTGGCGACTCCATAATTTTCTTTAATTATCGTTCTGATCGTGCTCGTGAAATTACTAAGGCTTTTGTGTTGCCTGGTTTTGAAAAATTTCCGCGCGAATATTTGAAGGATTTGTATTTTGTGGCGATGACGGAATATGAAAAAGACTTGCCAGTGGAGGTGGCTTTTAAACAAGATTTGATTCATGATCCATTGGCTAAGGTAATATCTGACGCCGGTTTAACACAACTACATATTGCCGAAACAGAAAAATATGCCCATGTCACTTTCTTTTTTAATGGTGGCTTAGAAGAAGAGTTCAAAGGTGAAGATAGGATTTTGGTGCCGTCACCTCGTGTAAGTTCTTACGCTGAAAAGCCAGAAATGTCAGTAAAAGAAATTGCTAAAAAAACTTGTGAAGCCATTATGGCTGATAAATATGATTTTATCGTGATTAATTTTGCTAATTTGGATATGGTGGCGCATACTGGGGATTTAAAAGCGACCATTAAGGCGTGCGAAGTGGTAGATGGTTGCGTTAAGCAAATCAGCGAACTAGTTTTGGCCAAAAATGGCATTTTGTTTTTAACCGCCGATCATGGCAATGCTGAAGAGTTAATTAACTTGCAATCTGGTGAAATAGATAAAGAACATAGCAGTTATCCGGTGCCGTTTGTAGTGGTGGGCAAAGAGTGGGAAGGCAAGACGATGGGTGGCATGGATGCTCCAAGTTCCGATTTGAGTTTGGTTCAGCCATCGGGTATTTTATCTGATGTGGCGCCAACCATTTTAAAGGTAATGAATTTGCCTCAGCCAAAAGAAATGACGGGCACGAGTTTGATTTAAGTTTTATCGCTTATTTATAAGATAAAATGCTTCATTTGATGAATTTGAAGTGTTTTTTGTATCTGACTTTTTTATGGGTTGATTTTTTCGCTTAAAAATGTTATAAATAAGCTCATAAATCAAGTAAATGAAGGAATCAACTATTGCCAGAATAAGTGAATTCTTCCCAGCCTCCTTAGTGTGGCTGACTTTTGTTTTTCTCACTATTTTATCGTTTATTAAGCCAATTTGGGCGATTTATTTTGTGATTGTTTTTGTTACTTATTGGATTCTTCGTTTATTTTACATGATGGTTTGGCTGGGTATTTCTTGGTTTCGTTATCGCCATGATGTTAAAATTGATTGGATGGCTAAACTGGAAGATTTAAAACAACAATCAGACGGCAAGGATTATAATGATTATTTGCATGTCATCACTTATCCTACTTATAAAGAGCCTTATGAGATAATCGACCGCTCTTTTGCGGAGTTGTTAAAAACCATTTATCCTAAAGATAAAATGATTATTGTTTTGGGTGGTGAAGAAGGGGATAAAGAAAACTTTTTGGTTAGTGCTGAAAAAATTCGCGTTAAATATGAACGATACTTTAAAAAGTTAATTATTACGGTGCATCCGCGCGCCAAAGATGAATTGCCAGGCAAGGGCTCAAATGTTAATTATATGGAGCGCCATTTAAAGGCTTATATTGATGAGTTACAATTCCCTTATGAAAAAATTATTGTATCTTGTTTTGATATCGAAACCTTACCGCACATTCAATATTTTTCCTGTTTAACTTACAAATATTTAACGCACAAAAATCCTACCCACGCCAGTTTTCAACCGTTGATTTTGTATAACAACAATATTTGGGAATCTAACCCGATCGTGCGCGTGGTGGCTTCTTCCACGACTTTTTGGTTGTTAACCGATTTATCGCGTCCCGAAAAATTACTCACTTTTTCTTCGCATAGTATGAGCTTTAAAATGCTATCAGATGTGGGCTTTCACGATAAAACAATTGTATCCGAGGATTCGCGCATTTGTTTGCAGGCGATTGTTAATTATAATGGTGATTACGAAGTGGTGCCAATGTTCGTGACTTTGTCGATGGATACCGTTTATGTTGGCTCATTTTGGAAAAGCATTAAAGATCAGTATAAGCAAATGCGTCGTTGGGCGTGGGGGGTAGAGCATTTTCCCTGGCTCGTGAATAATTTTTTTGGCCCTAAGGCGCATACTAAAATGCCATTAAAAAAACGCTTGCATTACTTGTGGAATCAAACCGAAGGTATGTATTCTTGGGCGACGGCGCCTTTATTAATTTTAATTTATGGTCGCTTACCTTTAATTTTGGCTGATCAGAATGAAAAAGCTTCAGCCTTTTTACAGAATGCGCCACGCACCTTGGAAACCTTGATGATGATTGGTATGGTAGGCTTGATAATTAATTCAATCATGTACACTTTTATGTTGCCAGCGCGACCAAAGGGATATAATATTGTTAATTATTTAATTATGCTAGTTCAATGGGTATTGTTCCCAGTAACTATGGTATTTTTTGGGGCGATCCCATCCATTGAAGCGCAAACCAGATTACTTTTGGGCGGTAAGTATCGTCTAGGTTTCTGGGTAACTGAAAAGAAAGCTTAATTATGTTATCACCAAAGATTACATTTCAAATCGTTACTTGGAATAGTATAAAATACATTGGAGAATGTGTGGAGTCTATTTTGCGTCAAACTCATCGGGAGTTTCAAATTTTGGTAATTGATAATAACTCGCAAGATGGCACGGTTAAATTTTTGAAAACTAATTATCCAGATATTACTGTTTTTCAAAATAATAAAAATTTGGGCTTTGCTAAGGCTAATAATCAAGGTATTCGTTTATTGAACTCGCCTTATATTATTACTTGTAATCCGGATATTGTTTTAGAGGATAATTGGTTAGAAAATATCATGGCGGTGGCGGAATCAGATAAATATTCGGAGTATGGTAGTTTTGGTGGAAAAATGTTAAAGAGTCGAATCGTGAATGCTGATACCAATGAATTAGAGCGTTCTAATATTATTGATTCTTGTGGTTTAAAAATAGAAAATAACTTTCGGGTTGTTGAATTGGGTGCCGGGCAAGATGGTGATGCTTTTGTTAGTAATCAAGAAGTTTTTGGTCATTGTGCCGGTTTGGCTCTTTACAAACGCGAGGCATTGAATGATGTTTGTTTGGGTAATCAAGAGGGCACAACGAGCGAGTGTTTTGATGAAGATTTTTTTATTTATAAAGAGGATATTGATTTAGCTTGGAGATTGCAATTGTTTGGCTGGAAGTCATTTTTGGTGCCAATGGCTAAGGCTTATCATGTACGATCTTTGGCTGGTTCAGAAAAGCGCAAGTTTATGGATATTTTTAAATTGCGCCGTAAACAATCTAAAATTTCTCGTTTTTATTCTTTTCGTAATCACTGGTTCATGTTAGTAAAAAACCTGCAAGCAGAAAATTTAAAAAAGTATTGGCCGAATATTTTAGGTTATGAGTTTAAAAAGGTATTATATATATTATTTTTAGAATGGTCTTCAATTAAAGCTTTGGGTCAGATATTAAAATTATTGCCAAAAATGTTAGCTAAACGCAAAAAAATCATGAAAAAGGCGAGAGTGGAAGCTAGATATTTGCGTCATTGGATTAATTAATATGGATATTTCAATTATTATTGTTAATTATAAAACCAGAGGCCTACTCAAACAATGCTTGAGGGGGATTTATAAATTTGCGCCTCAGGCTAATTTTGAAATTATTGTAGTAGATAATAATTCGCAAGATGGTAGTGTAGAAATGGTGGCAGAAAAATTTCCCCAAGTGCGTTTATTGGTGGCAACTGAAAATCTTGGTTATCACAAGGGCAATAATTGGGCAATTAAAGAAGCTAAGGGGAAGCACGTTTTAATTTTAAATACTGACATTGCATTTTTAGATAGTGCCATTCAAAAAATGCATGATTATTTATTATTCAATGATGATGTGGCATTGGTCGGACCAAAATTAAAAAATCCCGATGGCTCAATTCAAATGTCGTGCATGCGGTTTCCAACAGCAATGGTGCCAATTTATCGCCGTACTTTTTTGGGTAACTTACCAGCGGGAAAAAGAAAAACAAGTCAATATTTGATGCATGATTTTTCTCATCAAGAAATTAGGCAGGTAGATTGGATTTTGGGTGCTTGTTATATGATTCGTCGTGATCGCTTGATAAAAGTTGGTTTAATGGACGAGAAGTTATTTTTATATTTTGGCGATGTGGCGTTGGCTAAGCAGTTCTGGGATTGTGGTTGGAAGGTGATGTATTTTGCCGATACGAATATTGTGCATTATCATAAGCGTGAATCGGCCACTAGCGGTATTTTTTCTAAAATATTTTGGATTCATATTTTTGATTGGTTTAAATATCTTTATTATTACCATAAATAAAAATGTTTGATTTACAATCGGATTTGGTAGTAGAGACTAAAGTTAAAAAAATCTCCAACCATTGGATTAGATGGGCTTTATTTGCCGTTATTGGTTTATTGTTGTTGATATTAGTACCGTTAGCAATCAGTGCCTCTGTAATTGTTGGCGATGCTAAAGCGATAAATCAGAATGCTAATCAGGCAGTAGCTGATTTATTGGGTGGAAAAATTGATTTAGCTAAAAATAATTTATCACTGGCACAGAAGCGTATTGTTAGTATAAAAAATAGTTTACGCTGGATTGGTCCAGTGCAATGGTTGCCAGTAGTTAAAGAAAATTTAATGGCAGTTGATACCTTATTATCATCGGTAGAAAAGTTATTGTCTGGTTATGGCAGAGTAGCATCTGTTTTTAGTCAGTTAGAGAATAAATTGAATCCAGAAATAGTTAAGTCAGTTTTAAATAACGATGAGCGTCGCATTGCCTTGCTTCAATTGATTAATGACAATAAAGTAACTTTTTTGGAAGCTAAAAAAGAAATTGAAGAGGCGAATGTGCTTATTGAAAAAATAGATAGCGCCATGTTAGTTGGTCCGCTTAAAGCACAAATTGCTAGTGTTGGATTTTTATTGAAGCAAGTGGTAGAGAATACTGAAATTGCCTTGCCAATTGTGAGTAATTTACCAGAACTGGTCGGTTATCAAAAAGAAAAGCATTATTTATTTTTATTTCAAAATAATTTAGAAATCAGGCCAACCGGCGGATTTATTGGCTCTTATGGTTTATTAACCGTTAAAGACGGCAAGATTACTGATTTATTTACAGATGATATTTATAACTTAGACAAGTTATCGCAAGGTAAATTACAGGCTACGCCACCAGAACCGATGCAAAAATATATTAATCAAAAAACATGGTATTTGCGCGACGCTAATTGGTCGCCAGACTGGTCGCAATCAGCTGAAAAAATTCTGTGGTTTTTTAATGAAGAAAGAAAAAATGCTTCGTTAGCGCCAATTGCTTTAGATGGCGTAATTGCTTTAACTCCGGAATTTATTGCCAACCTGCTTTCGGTAATTGGGCCAATGTATGTTAATAATGTATTATTTGATGATAAAAACTTCGCTGCCGATTTAGATCAGTTTGTGGAATTTGATTATAAAAATCAAGGCATCGGTGCTACTCAGCGCAAAAGTATTATTAGTGATTTGAGTAAAAAGTTATTGGCCGAAATTTATCAGATGCCATCAAGGGATTTATTAAAAATTTGGTTAGCCTTAAAGCAGAATATAGATGAGAAAAATATTTTAGTTTATTTAACAGATAAAAATTTACAGCAATTTTTCTTTGATAAAAATTGGTCAGGGGTGGTTAAGGGGTATGGTGGTGACTATTTAATGGTGGTGGATAGTAATATGGCTTCTTTAAAAACGGATCAAGTAATAACTCGCGATCTTCAATATTCCGTAATGGCAGATAAAAATGGCGACCTAGTGGCGCATATAGAATTAACTTATTATCATAATGGTCAATATTTAACCGATTTAATTACGCGCTATCGTAATTATGTTCGGGTTTATGTACCAAGTGGCACTTGGTTCTTAAAAGCGTATTTGCAATCTGCCGAAGGCCAAAAAGATTTAGAAATTTTAAAAGATTTAGAAATTGGTGAAGATTTGGGTAAAAAATATGCCGCTACTTTTATGGTTACTGAGCCGGGGAAGTGGCAAAAGTTAGTTTTAGAATATCGCTTAGCGCCAGAATTGATTAAGGCGTATCAAAATGGTAAATTTGACATTTTAGTGCAAAAACAGCCTGGTACAAAGCATAACTTGAAAATTAACCTGAACTTCGGTAAACTGATTCAAGCCTATCAGGCAGATAAGTCGCCTAGTGCATTTGAGGGTAAAACTATTAATTGGGTTGATGATTTATCGATGGATAAAGAATATCGTTTAAGATTCTAAATATATACTGGCTTATGTCTATTTTTTCCTTGTTTCAAAAGAAAATCGGTATTGACCTTGGAACTACTAATGTTTTGGTTTATTTGCCCAAAAAAGGTGTTGTAATTAATGAACCGTCAGTGGTGGCGATTTCGGTGGCAGATAAAAAGATTATTGCAGTTGGCGTAGAAGCTAAAGAAATGATTGGACGTACTCCGGATACGATTATTGCTAAGAGGCCGCTAAAAGAGGGTGTGATTGCGGATTATAAAACAACTGAGGCAATGTTGCGTTATTTTATCAATAAAGCTTTGGGTGGGGTAAGAATTTTTCGTCCCGAGGTGATGGTAGCAGTGCCAGATGGTATTACTTCTACTGAGCGTCGTGCCGTTATCGATGCAACCATTGCGGCTGGCGCTAAAGCGGCTTATATTATTAAAGAACCAATTGTAGCAGCGATTGGCGCTAATATTCCGATTGGCTCAGCTTCCGGCAATATGATTATTGATATTGGTGGTGGTACTTCAGAAATTGCGGTTTTGGCCTTGGGTGGCATTGTTTGCTCAGCTTCGGTGCGTATTGGTGGTAATCGTTTTGATATGGCAATCATGGAATATATTCGTCGTAAGTATAATTTGGCGATTGGTGAAATTACCGCTGAAGATATTAAAAAGAATATTGGTTCCGCTTTGTATTTAGAAGAAAAAATGTATATGAATGTGCGTGGTCGCGATATGATATCGGGTTTGCCAAAAACTATTGTAGTGTCATCAGATGATGTAACTGAGGCGTTACAATCAGATTTAGAAGGCATTGCTAATGCGGTTAAGGGTGTTTTACATCGTACTCCGCCAGAGTTGGCAGCTGATGTAATTGATAAAGGTATCGTGATGTCGGGTGGATCTTCTTTGTTGCGCAATATAGATAAATTAATTACTCAAGCCACCGGTCTTTCTGCTTATGTGGCTGATGACGCTTTATATTGTGTAGCGCGTGGCACTGGTATTGCTTTAGAAAATCTTGAAAGCTATAAGCGCAGTATTTTAGCTACTAAATAACCTTATGTTGATCGGGATTGATGCCTCTCGCGCCAATAAGCCAATCAAAACCGGAGTAGAGTGGTATTCTTATCACGTTATTGAGCAATTAAAAAAAATGGCTCCGGCAGAAGTTAAGTTTTTACTATATACAGGTGAAGCGTTGACTGGTGGGTTAGAAATTTGTCCGGTTAATTTTTTAGAAAAACATTTAGTTTGGTTGCCAAAATATTTGTGGACGCAAATTAGGTTATGGTGGGAATTATTATTGAATCCCCCGGATGTTTTATTTGTTCCGGCGCATACGATTCCATTTTTATTTTTATCAAAAAAGATTAAAGTGGCAGTAACGGTTCACGATGTTGGTTTTAAGCGCTTTCCGGAATTATATAAAAGAATTCAGTATTGGTATCATGAATTAACGATGTGGCGCATTAAACGTCGGGCAGATATTATTTTAACTGTTTCAGAATTTTCTAAACAGGAAATAGTTAAACTTTATAATATTTTGCCTGATAAAATTACGGTGGCCCCTTTGGGTTTTGACGCTAGTCAATATAATAAGCAAAGTAATCAATCGGCTGATGTATTGCATTATTATGGTATTACCACGCCTTATCTATTATATGTTGGTCGTATAGAGCGTAAAAAAAATGTGATTCGTATGGTGGAAGCGTTTAACATATTAGCCAAAAGCAATAGTCAGTTAAAGTTGGTTTTAGCAGGTGGTGATGGTAATGAATTGCATAATATTAAGCAAAAAATTGCGGATTATAAATTAGAAAATCGCATTTTGTTATTGGGTTATGTTAAAAAAGAACATTTGCCAATTATCATGAGTTCGGCGGTGATATTTTTATTTCCTACGCTGTATGAAGGTTTTGGTATTCCAATTTTAGAAGCGATGGCTTGTGGGGTGCCGGTGGTGACTTCAAATATAAATCCACATCAAGAAGTGGCAGGTGTGGCGGCGGTATTGGCCGACGCGAAGAGTGAAAAAGATTTAGCGGAAAAGATTGCGGAATTGTTAGCGGACGAAGTAAAGCGGAAGGAATTGATTATCAAGGGATTGGAGAGAGTAAAGGATTTTTCTTGGGAAAAGACCGCAAAAATTATTTTAGCGCGTTTGTTAAAATAAAAAATAGTCATGAGAAAAAGTTTTGATATTAAAATCGCTGATCATTATTGGGATATTTGCGGCCAAGAGCAGGCGGTAGAATTTTTAGATTTGACTTTGAAAAATAATAAGGTAGCCCAAGCTTATATTTTTTGCGGAGCTAGGGGATTGGGTAAATTAACTCTAGCCAAACAGTTCGCTAGTGCTATTATTTGTCAACATAATCCGAAAGAGGCTTTGATTGCTGGTAAAAAACCGTGTGGAGTTTGTCATAGTTGTCAGGCACTTAAAAAAGGTATTTATCCGGATATGTTTTTAGTAGAACGAGCGACGGATGAAAAAACGGATAAATTAAAACGCGATGTCTCAGTGGAGCAAATTCGCGATTTGCGTTTACAATTACAGCAATCATCTTTTTTGGGTAGTTATAAAATCGCTATTATTCCAGAAGCAGAACGCGTTAATGTTAATGCGGCTAATGCGTTACTTAAAACCGTAGAAGAGCCAACGGCAAAAACGGTAATTATTTTTATTACCGATGATATTAAAAAAATTCCGACTACGATTGTATCGCGTTGCCAAGTGATTAAATTTCTGCCGGTAGAAAAAAAGAAAATTTCAGCTTATTTGATTTATAAAGGCTTAGGTTTAGATAAAGCCGATTATTTGGCGCACTTGTCGCATGGGCGTCCGGGTGTAGCGATTGATTATTGGCATGAACCACATAAATTAGAAAAGTATTTAGCGCATATTGATAGTTTTTTTGAAGTTTTAGCCTTGCCGGTGGGTGAGCGTTTATCTTGGTCAGAAAAAGAAGTCAAAAATTTTGATGAAGAAAATGTAGTAGGGGCGATGGAGTTGATGCTCGAAAATTGGCAAGTGGCGTTGCGTGATTTGATGTTACTTCTTGGGGATAGTGAACAATTAGTGGTAAATTCACAATATTTGGGGGTTTTAGAAAAACAGGTGGGTAATTTTTCTTTTATTAAAATAAAAGGTATAATGGAGTATATTGAGCAAGCTCGTGGGTGGCTCAGAAATAGTATTAATCCTAGAACTATTTTAGATAATTTAATTATAAATTTATGAGATATTGGCGATTGTTTGGAAGTTTTTTATTAGTCGGATTGGTTTTATTAGCTTCGGGTTGCACGGTTAGCTTAGGCGGGAGTGGTGGTACTACTTCTTCAGGGGCGGATGGTGGCATTTGGCGTAGTCAAGATAGTGGAAAAACCTTTGCTCAACGAGTAGCTATACCGGTTGTTGGCGGAAAAGTCGCTTCTATTGCAGGAGTAGATATTAGGCGGATGGTTTTTGATCCGTCTGACTATCGAGCGATTTATTTAGCTACCGAGGCCAATGGCGTTTATTATAGTTGGGATGAGGGCTTGAGCTGGAATACTTTTCCGGAGTTTGCCAAGATGCAGGTGCAGTCGGTGGCGGTGGACCCAAACAATAAATGTATTATTTATGTTTTAGTTGGTAATCGCGTAGTAAAATCAAAAGATTGTGGCCGTAATTGGGATAATGTTTATTATCATCAAAATGACAAGATTGTATTGAGCGACATTGCTATTGATATAAAAAATAGCTCTATATTATATGTGGCTAATCGTGGCGGTGAAATTATTAAATCAGAAAATGGTGGCACGTCTTGGTATGTAGCTTATACAGTTAAAAATAGTAGCTTTATTGATTTGGTAATGGACCCAGATGATTCTAGTGTTATTTATGCCATTACTAAAGAAAGTGGTATTTATAAAACAGCTGACTGGGGTCAATCGTGGGCCAATATGGGCGAGGGAATAAAACAATATTTTTCTAGTCAGGAGTACGTTTCTTTAGTGGTTGATCGGGCTACTCGTGGCTCATTGATAGTTGCCTCTAAATATAGTATGGTTAAGTCGGATAATCAAGGACGGACTTGGTCTTTAATATCACTATTAACCACCGCTAAGCCATCTCTTATCTACTCCGTAGCGGTTAATCCTAAGAATAGTAATGAGGTATATTACACAACGGCTACCACCTTGGTTAAGTCGTTAGATGGTGGCAAAACATGGTCCTCAGCTAAATTGCCTTTTTCTAGAATGGTTAATCGAATATTAATCAATCCAAATTATCCAAATATTATGTACTTTGGAGCCCATTCTTTGGTTAGTAGTAAGTAATTAATTAAGTAAGGTTTAGAAATAATTGAAAATTTATGAGTATTTTAACTGATCATGCAGGTTTATTTACTAAGGCAATTGAGCATTTTAAAAACGATATTAGCACCTTAAAGACGGGTCGGGCTAATCCAAGTATTTTGGATAATATTCAAGTTGAAGCTTATGGCGCTAGAACACCACTTAATCAGTTGGGTTCGATTTCTGTGCCTGAGGCTCGTTGTATTTTAATTCAACCTTGGGATAAATCTGTTTTAAAAAATATTGAAACAGCTATTCGTGAAAGTGATTTGAACTTATCACCAGTCAATGAAGGTGAAAAAATTCGTATTAGTTTACCAATGATGACTGAAGAAAATCGTAAAGCGGTAGTTAAGGTTCTTCATCAGAAAATGGAAGAGGCGAGAATTGCTTTGCGTAAGGTAAGAGATGAAATTAGAACTGAAATTACGCGCGCGGAAAAAGAAAAAGAAATTAGCGAGGATTTAAAATTCCAGTCATTTGAAGAATTGGATAAAAAAACTTCGGAGTTCAATGATCTGATTAAAAAAATCGGTGAAGAAAAAGAAAAAGAAGTAATGACTATTTAAGGCATGATTATCACTATTATAATATTTTTTCTCGTATTGTCAGTGCTCGTTTTTGTTCATGAGCTTGGTCATTTTTGGACGGCGCTAAAATTTGGCACTGGCGTTGATGAATTTGGCTTTGGTTTACCACCGCGTATTGGTGGGGTTTATAAAGTTAATGGCAAATGGCGCTTTATTTGGGGTAATAAAAACCCAGAAGAAAAAACCATCGTATATTCTTTAAATTGGATTCCAATTGGCGGTTTTGTAAAAATTAAAGGGGAAAACGGTCAAGATAAGCCAGATGCGGATAGCTTTGCAGCTAAGCCAATTTGGCAACGGATCGTTATTTTGGCTGCAGGTGTGATTATGAACGTGTTGTTGTGCGTTACTTTATTATCTATTGGTTATGGCGTTGGCACCCCAATGATGGTTGATGGAACGGTTGATAGTAAATATTTAAAAGAGGAAAAGGTGCAAATTTTACAAGCCGTAGCCGGCTTTGGCGCCGAAAAAGCAGGCATTAAGTCGGGTGATGAGTTATTATTTGTTGATGGTCAAAAAATCACCGGCGTTCAAATGCTAAGGGATTATTTGGTAAATAAGAAAGATCAAAGCGTACAAATTAGTGTTAAGCGTGATGTTGAAGAAAAAACCTTTTCAGTTGAAGTTAAAGATGTAGGTGGTCGCGCTGGTATTGGTGTTGATTTGGCACACACTGCCGTGGTTAAATATCCATGGTATCGAGCTATTTGGGAAGGTGCGAAAACCACAGTTGTATTAACTGGTGCTATTTTTACGGCTTTATTTGATTTGTTTAAAAAGTTAGTTACCGGGGTTTCGGTTTCGGCTGATGTAGCCGGTCCAGTTGGTATTGCCGTTATTACCGGTCAGGTAACTAAATTAGGATTGATTTATTTATTGCAGTTTATGGCGATGTTATCGCTGAATTTGGCGGTCATTAATATTTTGCCGTTGCCAGCCTTAGATGGCGGTCGCATTCTCTTCTTAATAATAGAAAAATTAAGAGGCAAGGCGATGAAACAGCAATGGGAAAATATGGCGCATAATATTGGTTTTATCTTGATTATGGGTTTAGTGGTAATAATTACATGTAGTGACTTGGTTAAATATGGTGGTCGTATTTGGGGTGGTTTAAAACACTTGGTTGGTTTATAATGAAAATTCCTGTTGAGCAAAAAATTTCTGCTATTAGCCTTATTCGCAAGAGTGGCTATGGTCAATTGCCACCTAATAAAGAGGGAATAGTTAGTTATGCCAGAACTATGGGGAGCAATTTTTATCCGCGTTTTCATGTATATATTACTAATAATGTAATTAACTTACATTTGGATCAAAAAAAAGCCATATATGATGGTATTACGGCGCATAGTGGCGAATATGACGGAGAAACAGTAGAAAACGAAGTAGACCGTATTTTGGGCGTCTTGGCTGAATTAATGACTGATGATGAGACAGCCAAAGAAGAAAATCGTCAAAAAGACGAAAAAGAGGAAAAGGGATTCTGGTCCAATATTTTTGGCTAAAAATGGCGTTATTTATGTTATATTATAATATTAAATAATCAAGGGCTAATGACTGGTTGTTTTTTTTCGGTTTTTCTGTTAATTTATGTGTAACAATAGTTCATTCACTAATTCCGTATATCATTAAAAGTTTTAAATTTTGGCTGCAAATTTCATATTTTTCGTCGACATATCTTAATATGCCTTCTCAAAATCTGTAATTTTCGCTCAAAATTAAAAACTTTATAATCGATAAGAGAATTAATGAATGAGCTCTGGCTAGTTATTGGTTGGAAGGATTATAATTTATGTTTAAAAAGTTTTTTGGAAAATTTAATCATGACTTGGGCGTGGATTTGGGTACGACTAAAACCACGATTTTTAAACGGGATCGTGGCATTGTAGTTAGTGAATCATCAGTGGTAGCGATTAATCATCGCACCGACCAAATTTTAGCCGTTGGTGATGATGCTAGGCGCATGTTGGGTAAAACCCCGCCTCATATTGAAGCTGATTCACCGTTGGTGCATGGCGTCATTTCTAATTTTGAAGTGGCCGAAAAAATGCTTAAATATTTTTTTGAAAAAGTGCAGTCAGAAAAATTTTCTTTTGGTGGTAAGCCTAGGGTTATTGTGGGTATTCCATTAGATGTAACCGAGGTAGAAAAAAAAGCCGTAGAAGATGTGGTGTTATCGGCTGGCGCTAAGCAAGTTTACTTAGTAGAAAATATCATGGCTGCAGCGATTGGTGCTCGTATTCCTATTCAAGATCCAAGCGGTAATATGGTAGTTAATTTAGGCGGTGGCTTAACCGAAGTTGCGGTAATTTCTTTAAATGGCATTGTTAATTGGAAAGTTTCTAAGGTAGCTGGTCAAACTCTCAATCATGATATTGTTCGTTTTGCGCGAGAAGAATTTAGTTTGGTTTTGGGTGAAATGGTAGCGGAAGACATTAAAAAGAAAATTGGTTCAGCTGTTGATTTGAAAGAAGTGATGGAAATAGAAATGCGTGGTCGTGATATTTTGAGTGGTTTGCCAAGAGAAGTTCATGTTAATTCTGTTCAGATTCAACAATCTATTAATAAATCAGTGCGTCAGATCGTAGATGCGATTAAATCCACTCTAGAAACCACCCCTCCGGAATTGGTGGCGGATATTTATCAGAAAGGCGTTATTTTAACCGGTGGCACCTCGTTATTAAAAGGCGTGGATCGTTTTATTGCTAACGCCATTCAAATACCAGTGCACATTGCGGATGACCCTCAAACTTGCGTGGTGCGCGGTATGGGCGTTATTTTAGAAGATGAGGCGCTTTTGAATGATATTTCTATCCCTTCCGCCCAATAAGAATTATAAAAATTTCTGCTATGAATAAGGCATTTAAATTGGCCATTTTTGGTTTAGTGGCAATGATATTGAGTGTCGCTTTACACTACATAGGCTGGTTTAGGCCGGTGGAGAATTTTTTTATTTGGGCTACTTCGCCAGTTCAGCGCTTAATGTATGTCACTTCTTATGAAACTAAAAATTTTATTAGTGATTGGGTAACTAAGCGTGATTTGTTAAAAGAAAATGGTGATTTGCAAGAACAGCTTAAGCGTTATCAATTGGATACCACTAAATTGAATGGTTTATCTGAAGAAAATGCGTTATTAAAAAAAGAGCTAAATTTTGTGCAGACGAACAAAATTAAATTTGTTTCCGCTAAAATTATTACAGGTGTTTCGGATAATATTTCTAAGTCAGTAGTTATTAATCGTGGCACTAATGATGGGGTTGTTAAAGGGTTGGCGGTAGTGGTGGATGATGGTGTTTTGATTGGCAAAATTTACGACGTTTATCCTGACTACAGTAAGGTATTATTGTTAACGGATAATAAAAGTAAAGTAGCAGTGACCGTACAAAATTTAACCCAAACTGTTGGTTTAGCAGAGGGTCAGTTTGGTTTGAGTTTTTCTATGACTAATGTGCCTCAAGATCAAGATGTTCGAGAAGGGGATTTAGTGGTAACCTCAGGATTAGAAGGAAACATTCCTAAAAATTTATTAGTAGCAGTGATTGATGGTATATCTCAGGTGGAAAGCGAAATTTTTAAAACCGCAACACTTAAGCCGATCGTCTCTTTTGATAATTTAAGTTATGTAACGGTTATTATTCCTTAATATGCAAGAAAATCATCGCAAAATTTGGCGAGTATTTTTTTCGTTAGCCGTAGTAACGATTATTTTTCATTTACAGATGTCTTTTTTTTCTAATTTAGGAGGTTTTTGGCATTATCTTAATTTAGTTTTATGTTTGATAATTTTGACGGTAAATTTATTTGATTATAGTGCTGGCTTGTTGGTGGGTTTATGGTTAGGTTTTTTGGCTGATATTTATTCTAATTTGCCGTTTGGTTTTTTTATGTTGGTTTATTTTTCTACGGCTATGATTTTAGCCTTATTGCACCATAATTTTTTTACGAATCGCTCAATGTATTCTTTGTTGTCGCTAGGATTAATTGGGGCTGTTGTTTATAATTTACTTTTTTTGGCCACTTCGGGTTTATTTTATTTGCTGCGCTTAAGTGATTTTTTTTCAGCCAGAGCTTGGTTAGCGGATACGATTGGCCAAGCAATTACTAGTACGCTTTTATTGTTAGTGGTTTTTTATTTTATTAATCGACATACCAGAAGTTTTAAGCCAATATTTATCCAATCATGAGAAGAGAAGGACCATTTTTTATTTCTGATGATATAGATTTAAAAGCTAAAAGTAATTTGGCGTGGGTGGAAAGCTCTTTTAATTCTGATGGCGCTTCATTTCACTCCTCATCTTATTTGAGCTTATCGTTAACTAAGACTAGAGCAATAATTTTTATTGCCTTGTTGATGTTAGCCTTAGTGTTATTATTGGGGAAAACTTTTTATTTGCAAATTATTAAGGGCGATACTTATTTTAGTCAGGCAGAAAGTAATCGCTTGCGTACCGAGTATGTTAAGGCGAATCGCGGCATTATTCTTGATCGTAATGGTAAGCCGTTAGTGCAAAATGTTTCCGGTTTTTCTTTATTCATTACTCAGGCTGGATTACCAAAAGAGCAACAGCAAAGGCAGGCGGTTTTAGATAAGATAGCCACGGTTTTTGGATTACAGGTTTCAGATGTGGAGGAACAAATCAAAGGTGCTGATAAATATTATTTTGAACCGATTACGATTAAAACGGGTATTCCTTACGAACAGGCGATGGCGTTAAAAATTATGAGTGCCGATTTGCCGGGAGTAGATTTGGAGGTGGATTCTTGGCGTAATTATTTATATAGTAAAGAAACTTCGCATATTATGGGTTATGTGGGCAAGGTGAATACGGCTGAATATGAAAAAAATCCGGGGCAATATTTATTAACAGATGGTATTGGTAAGACGGGTCTAGAGAGATATTACGAACAAGATTTGAAAGGCCAACATGGTAAAAAAATGGTAGAAGTAGATGCTTTGGGGCGTGAAAGAAAAATTGTGTCGCAGGTGCCATTTGTGCCCGGATCAGATATTCAGTTAAGTATTGATGTAGATTTGCAGGAGTTTGCTTATCGGACTTTAGAAAAAAGATTGCAAGGAAAAAAAACGGCGGCAATAGTGATTTCTAATCCTCAAAATGGCGAAATATTAGCACTGGTGGATTACCCATCTTATGATAATAATTTATTTACAACTGGAATTAGTTTAGCAGATTATAAAGCCTTATTAAACGATGAAAAGAAGCCATTATTTAGTCGCTCGGTTTCTGGTGAGTATCCCTCTGGCTCAACGGTTAAAATGGTCATGGCAGCCGCGGCACTGCAAGAGGGGGTAGTAACTCCACAAACTAGTTTTTTGAGCACAGGAGGCATTCATGTGGGCTCTTGGACCTTTCCTGACTGGCTTGCTGGAGGTCATGGAGTGACTAATTTGTATCGCGCTATTGCCATGTCGGTAAATACCTATTTTTATTATATTGGCGGTGGCTATGGCGATTTTAAAGGTTTGGGACTAGAAAGAATAGATAAGTATCTTAGATTATTTGGCTTAGGTGAGCGTTTGGGTATTGATTTACCGGGTGAGAGTAAGGGTTTGGTGCCAGATGAAGAATGGAAAAAGAAAACTTCTGGTGAACCTTGGTATATTGGCGATACTTATCATTTATCAATTGGTCAGGGTGGTTTATTGGTAACACCGCTACAAGTTAATGCTTATAACTCAACAGTTGCTAATGGCGGAAAATTAATTCGTCCGCATTTGGTAAAGACCATTATTAATGCTGATGGCACCAAAAAAGAAATGCCAATAGAAGTTATTCGTGAAGGCATGGTGGATAAAAAAAATATTAAATTTGTGCAAGATGCGATGCGTCAAACGGTATTAGCCGGTTCTGGTCGAGCCCTAGCTAGTTTACCAGTTACTTCTGCGGGTAAAACCGGTACGGCTCAGTGGAATAGTAGCAAGGCTTATCATGCTTGGTTTAATGCTTATGCGCCATTTGAAAATCCAACTTTTTCCATCACGGTATTAGTAGAAGAGGGTGGTGGTGGTGATGTGATCGCAGTGCCAATCGCTAAAGATATTATGAACTACTGGTTTAATGGCAAAAAATAATTAGCCATTGACAGATGGGTGAGAGTGTATTATTCTATTTATGTTTTAAAAAATAAGATTTAAAATACTATTATGAAAGAAAACTACGTTTCTCCTGAGGGATTAGAAAAAGCGCAAGCGGAATTAAAAGAATTAATTGCAGTTAAACGACCAGAGGTAATTGAAAGAATTGCGGCTGCTAGAGAATTAGGCGATTTATCCGAAAATGCTGAATACCACGAAGCTAGAGAAGATCAAAGCTTTATTGAGGGTAGAATTCAGGAATTGGAAAATTTAATCAAAAATGCGATTATTGTTACTGGCAATGAAAGAACTAATAGTATTGTATCTATTGGTTCTACGGTTCATGCGGCTTGTGATAATGGCTCAAAAATTTCTTATACTGTCGTTGGTCCGAGTGAGGCTGATCCAATGAATGGTAAAATTTCTCATGAGTCGCCATTGGGTCGCGCTTTTATGGGTAAAATGATTGGTACCGAATTTGAGTTGAAAGTTCCAGCTGGAACTCTAAAGTGTAAGATTACTAAAATTGCTTAAAAGATTTTCGATCAGGTTGTAAAAGCTCTGCCACTGGTGGGGCTTTTTTGCTCTTGAAAAATCCTCTCTTTTGTGCTATAATAAAAACCTATTTTTAATAGCTTTGAAATAACCAGTTTAAGCGTCTATGGCCAATGATAATGTCGTTTTGCGTTTTGATGAAGTCACTTTTGAGTTTGAACTTAATAAACCTCTGTTAGATGAGGCTAGTTTTTCGATGCGTAATGGCAGTAAATTTGCCTTAATGGGCCAAAACGGTTCGGGAAAAACTACCCTATTCAAAATGATTATGGGTGAGTTGAAGACCAAGGCAGGTAATGTTTTTTCAGATAAGGATGCCAAAATCGCTATCGCGAAGCAGATTATGGATCCAAAATTTAAGCCCCTAACGGTGCGTGAATATTTTGCCACCGCTTTTGATGAAAAGATATATAATTTAGATAAAAGAATCGCCGATGTGTTTGAAGTGGTGAATGCTGATTTGCCTTTAGATAAAACGGTCAATAAGCTTTCTGGTGGTCAGCAGGCCAAATTATTATTAGCTTACGCCTTAATCCAAGAGCCGGATATTTTATTATTAGATGAACCGACTAATAATTTAGACCAAGACGCAATTGATCATTTGACCACATTTTTAATCATGTATGATAAAACGTGCTTGGTTATCTCTCATGATGCGGAATTTTTGAATATGTTTACTGATGGCGTGTTGTATTTGGATGTGTTTACTAAAAAGATTGAACAGTATACTGGTAATTATTATGATGTAGTAGAGGAAATTAAAAATCGTATTGAGCGTGAAAACATGCAGAACGCTCGAATGGAAAAAAATATTCAAAGCTTAAAAGAGAAATCGGAATTCTTTGCGCATAAGGGCGGTCGTTTGCGTTCGTTGGCTAAAAAAATGCGTGAACAGGCCGAGGATTATGAAGAAGAAAAAGTAGATGTTCGCCGAGAAGATCGGGCGATTAAAGAGTTTACTATTCCTGCCCAAGAATTTGATCCGTTTTTTGGTGGCACCATAGCGACAATTACTAGATTGGAGGCTTACCGTAATGGTGAAGTGCGCGAAAAGCCAGTAGAAATTGCTTTGCGTAAAGGAATTCATTTTTTTATTGCTGGTCCTAATGGCATCGGTAAAACTACTTTCTTAGAAAAATTAGCTACCCGTCAAGCCGAAGAAATATCGGTATCACCAGAGGTGCGTATCGGTTATTATCGTCAAGATTTTTCGACTTTAGATTTTGAACAAACAGGTTATGAGGCGCTAGAAGAAGTAATGGCTAAAGAAGATGAGCAGGTTTTGCGTGCTACGGCTTCAAGATTCTTGTTGGATGGTAAAATATTGGGTAATCAAATTAAATTTATGTCTGAAGGTCAAAAGGGCTTGTTGATGTTTGCTCGTTTGGTTTTGATGAAACCCGGATTATTAGTGTTGGATGAACCGACTAATCATATTAATTTCCGTCATTTGCCAGTAATTGCTAAAGCGCTTAATGAATTTGAAGGGTCAATGATTTTGGTTAGTCATATTCCAGATTTTGTAAAGCAAATTCGCTTAGATCAGCAAATTAATTTAGGAGATATCTAGCATGGAAGAATTATTGATTACTAGTCGTGAAAATGAAAAGGCGCGATGGGTAAAAAAAATCGCCGATAAAAAATTCCGTGATGAATACGGTCAGTTTTTGGTGGAAAATTTAACTATCATTCATGATGCGATGAAATCGGGCGTTAAGCCAGAAATGCTTTTTGTGCGTGAAGATTTAATGCAAAAGGGAAGTGATAAACTAAATTATATTATAGCTAATTGCGGTCTAGAAGAAATTTATGTCATCAATGACAGAGTAAATGATTATTTTACGCAATTAGAAAGTGGTTCTGGCGTTGCCGGTGTGTTTAGTAAGTTTTCTGAAGGCTTAGATTATTGTGATAAAATTGTTTATTTAGATGCGATTAACGACCCGGGAAATTTAGGCACAATTTTGCGTTCCGGTGTCGCGTTTGGTTTGACTAATTTTGTTTTCGGCGAAGGTTGCGCGGAATTATATAATCCCAAAACTGTTCAAGCTGCTAAAGATGCGATTTTTAAAATTAAGTTTAATCGCGATAAAGATTTAGCTATCTTTGGAGAGATTAAAAAGAAAATGCCGGTAATGGTGGCGCGTGCCAATCAAGCAGAGGATTTAGGTAAAATGAAAATGCCAACTGATTTTTGTTTAGTATTGGGCTCAGAAACTCACGGGGTTAATGCTAAAATTGAAGAGCAAGCTAGTAAATTTGTGCGGATTGAAATGACTAAAGATATGGAATCATTAAATGTTGCCGCTTCGGCTGCAATTATTTTCCATTATATTTTTATTAATAGCTTATAAAATATGTTGATTAGTAACTTGCCAGAAGTTTTGAAGGATGAGCCAAAATATCGCGTAAAACAGGCTTATGAAGCAATTTATAAGCAATTAGCCGGCAATTGGAACGATGTTTTAACTTTTTCTTTGCCACTGAGAGAAAAAATGAATCAAGAAAGCCCATTAACGGTTAATGGCAAGGTTTTCGCTTCCGCTGATGGTCGCACCTTTAAGGCACTAATTACCTTAGATGACGGCAATGTAATAGAGACTGTATTAATGCGCCATGGCGATAGACGCAATACGGTTTGCGTATCTTCTCAAGTCGGTTGTCCGCTAAATTGCAGTTTTTGCGCTACGGGTAAGTTGGGTTTTAAGCGCTCTTTATCAACTGATGAAATTATTGCTCAGGTATTATTTTTTGCGCGTTATTTAAAGAATGATTTAGGTGAAACTGCTCGCATTAGTAATTTGGTATTTATGGGCATGGGTGAGCCGTTTTTAAATTATGACAATGTGATTAGCGCAATTAAAACATTGAACAATGATGATACTTTAAATATTGGCGCTCGTCATATTTCTATTTCCACCGCTGGTATTATTGATGGGATTAAAAGGTTAGCTGGCGAAAAATTACAAGTTAATTTGGCAATTTCTTTACACGCGACTGATGATAAAATTCGTTCTAAATTAATGCCGATTAATGATAAATATTCCATTAAAAAAATCTTAAGTGCGGTTGATGATTATATTGCGCGCACCAATCGTCAGGTAATGTTTGAATATTTGATGGCAGATAATATAAACGATAACGAACGGGACGCTGAAGCTTTGGCGGTAATGATGAATAAGCCTTTGTATATGGTTAATTTGATCACTTGTAATGATACAGGAGAATTAAGGCCATCACCGGGTTATAAGATGAAAAAGTTTAAAGATATCTTAGAAAGACAGGGGATCGTGGTCACTCAGCGTTATCGTTTTGGTGATGATATTAATTCGGCTTGTGGGCAATTAGCTGCTAAAGAAGAAGGTGAATTAGTTAAGGAGTAAAAAGGGGTTGGTCAAAAAGTAATTTTTTGTTATAATAATTTCTGTCGCGTTTATGCCTCATATTTCTGGCAAGAAGGTAGCCCGAAGTCACTCTTCGGTTATCGAAGAAGCGATGCCGATTATTCGACACGCTTTAAAGTTGCCAAATATTAGCAAGGTGGTGAATAGCCAAATTGCGGTAATTGAAAAGGGGCCACCGCGTATAAAAATTAAACCAGTTTTAGCTGGGTTGGAATTAATGGTTAGAGGAAAATTCTGTCGCCAGAAGTTTTTTATTTATACGGCGGATATTGAATCAATTACGATTGAGCTAGAACGCGTTTGGAAAAAATATTATTCATAATTTCAAAATATGGCTTCGTTGCAAGAAACTTTTGCGCGCATTAAAGAAATTCAACGCGAACAAAAAGAGCTTAAGACAATTTATCGTGACACCTTAAAGAATATTCAAGAATATGGCGAGGTGGTTGATCAGATCGCTACTTTGCGTGAACGCAAAAAGCAAATTGAAGAAAGTACTAAAGAACAATTCAAAAGTGAATTTAATAAGTTGGATAATTTGAAGATCGATTTGGAAACGGAACAGGAATTATTGAGTGATATGGCATTAAATCAGTTGATTAAGGGTGAAACGGTTAGCGTTAAAGATGAGTCAGAAAATGAGTATGAACCAATTTTCTCGGTAAAATTCAAAAAGAGTTAAAATAAACCCCGCTTCGGCGGGGTTTTGCTATTTCCGTGATTTTGCTATAATGAAAGAAACAAAACTATATGAAAATATCTTTTCACGGGGCGGCTCAAGAAGTAACTGGTTCATGTACGCTAGTAGAAACAGCCAAAATTAAATTTTTAGTAGACTGTGGTATGTTTCAAGGTCAGGAATTTTCTTCTCATCGTAATTGGGATGATTTTGCGTTTGATCCAAAAACCATTGATTATGTGTTTTTAACCCATGCTCATGCCGATCATTGTGGGCGCTTAGCTAAGCTATACAAGGATGGTTTTCGTGGTCGAGTTTTTGCCACAGGGGCTACCAGAGAGTTGGCCAAATTAATTATGCTAGATTCGGCCGGAATTATTAAAGAAGAAGCGTTACAGCATCGCGAAGAGCCATTTTTTTTATCTTACCATGTAGATGGCGTAATGAATCATTTTGAGGATTTAGAATATCACAAAATTTATACCTTACCTGGAGGGATTAAAATCAAATTGAATGATGCGGGGCATATTTTGGGCTCGAGTATTTTTGAAATTTGGATAACAGAAAATAAAGCACAGAAACCACAAAAGCTTGTTTTTAGTGGGGATTTAGGCAATTCTCCTGCACCAATTATGCATGACCCAGAATTTATTGAAGGAGCCGATTATGTATTTATGGAGTCTACTTACGGTGGTCGTATTCATGAGTCTAGTTTAATGCGTCGTACAACCTTAACTAATGTTATTAAGGATGCAATTAATAATAATGGTACTTTGGTTATTCCTTCCTTTGCTTTAGAGCGTACTCAAGAGTTGCTTTATGAGTTAAATCAAATCGTTGAAGAACATCAATTGCCATATGTGCCAATTTATTTGGATAGTCCCTTGGCGATTAAAGCCATTAGTGTTTATCGCAAATATTCCCGATTATTTGACGAAGAATCCCAGTTGTTATTAAAAAAAGGTGATGATTTATTTGATTTTGCTGGTCTAGAATATGTTAAAAATTTTGAGCAATCTAGAGCGCTGGATAATTCTAGAGAAAGTAAAGTTATAATTGCCGGCAGTGGCATGTGTAATGGCGGGCGTATTCCACACCATTTGAGTGTTTTTTTACCAGATTCTAGAAATCAAGTGCTGATTATTGCTTATCAGGCAAATGGGTCTTTAGGGCGTCGCTTGCGCGATGGTGAAAAGATAGTAACCATTGAAAATCAAAAAATTAAAGTAAGGGCTAAGGTAACAGCGATCGGTTCTTATTCATCGCATGCTGATCAGCCAAAATTATTATATTGGTTAAAGCAGATTAGCAAGCCAAAGCCTAAGAAAGTTTTTATCATGCATGGTGAAGGTAAGGCTAATTTAATGTTAGCCGATGGCGTAGTGCAAAAATTACGCTTAAATTACTTAATTCCTGAATATGGAAAAACTTATGACTTGTAAGTTTTTAGTTAAAAAACTTAAATCAGATGTTATTTTACCGCAATATGCTCATATAGGGGATGTAGGGATGGATTTATTTTCTTATGAAGATTATGAATTGAAGCCAGGAGAGAGAAAGGTATTTTTTCTAGGTTTTGCCATGGAATTTCCGCTTGGCTATGCCGCCATTGTCAAAGACAAGAGTTCCTTGCCGTTTAAGGCCGGAATTCATACTATGGGCGGGGTTTATGATGCGGGCTACCGCGGGGAATATAACGTTAATTTGATCAATTTAGGGCAAGAATCATACCAAATAAAAAAAGGCGATAAAATTGCTCAGATTGTGGTTTACCCTGTAGTAATACCAGAGTTGGTAGAAGTGACTGATCTTGCGGAAAGTTCTAGGGGAGAGGGAAGATTTGGTTCGACTGGAAAATAGAAGATAAGAGATTAAATTAAAAATAGTCGCCTAGGCGACTATTTTTTTTGGTAATGGGCAATACTGGATTCAAACCAGTGACCTTTGCAATGTGAATGCAACGCTCTAATCAACTGAGCTAATTGCCCTAATTAAGTTTATTGATTTTAGCAAAAAGGGGACTGTTTTTCAAATTTGCTAAGAATAGTTTATTTGTAGTATAATAATAACTATATATTATTAGTATTATTATTATTATGAAAAGAGTATTGTTTTTTGGTTCCTTTGTCGCTATTATGGTTATATTGTTTTCTGGTATAACGGTGCAAGCTGCTTCTTTGAATTGGAACAATGGCGCCTCTAATATGCAGTGGGATACTACTAGTGCTAATTG